>JBEQBX010000004.1:0-21537 GCA_041639595.1 Porphyrobacter sp. | reverse complement strand
GGCCGCGACCGCGAGGTGGAGGTGCCGCGGCTGCCGCAGCGCAGCGACGAAATCGGCCTGCTCGCCCGCGCAGTTTCGGACATGACCGGTGCCCTGCGCCAGCGGATTGACGCAGTGGACAGCTTTGCCGCCGATGTGGCGCATGAAATCAAGAACCCGCTCGCCTCTCTGCGCAACGCGGTCGACACCCTGCCGCGCGTCGATGATCCTGACCTGCGCCAGCAATTGATCGGGATTGCCGCCCATGACGTGCGCCGGATCGACCGGCTGGTGACTGAAATCGCCGCCGCCAGCAGGGTCGATGCCGAAATCAGCCGCGCCACGCTGGAACGCGTCGATCTGGCCGAACTGTTCGCCAATCTGATCCGCAGCCGCGAAGACCGCGACATGAATGGTGGACGCAAGCTGAAACTGGATGCCGCGCCCGGCGCCCACCGGATCATGGGCGTGCCAACCCAGATTGAACGCGTCGCCGAAAACCTTATTGATAATGCAGTGTCTTTCTCTCCCCCCGATGGCACGGTTCATATCGGAATCCGCCGCGCGGGCCGGCATGTTGTCACCGAAGTGTGCGATGAAGGCCCCGGCATCGCGCCCGAACGGCGAGAGGACGTGTTCCGGCGCTTCCATTCCGACCGGCCCGACGGGGAAAGCTTCGGGAACCACTCCGGCCTCGGCCTCGCGATTGGTCGTGCCATTGCCGAAGCGCATGACGGCGCGCTGACCGCCGACGGGCGCCCGGACGGCGCAGCAGGTGCGTGCCTGCGCCTCAGCCTGCCCGCGGCGACATGACCGGGCTGGTGCATCAGGCCAGCGCGGTCGTCATCGCGGGCCGCGCGGTGTTGATCGAAGGCGCGCCGGGCAGCGGGAAATCCACCCTCGCGCTCGCGCTGATCGATCGCGGCGCGGGGCTGCTCGGGGATGACGCGGTGACGCTGGCGGCTGAAGGAACGCGGCTGATCGCCAGCCCGCCGCCCAACATCGCGGGCCTGCTGGAAGTGCGCGGCGTCGGGCTTGTCAGCATGGCCGCCGCCCCGCCCGCGCCGGTCGCGCTGATCCTGGAACTGAGCGGCCCGCCCGGGGAACGCCTGCCTGCCGCGCCGCTGCCTTGCCGTGTAATTGCCGGCATCGCTGTGCCGGTGCTGGACTTCGATCCCGGCCACCTTGCCCCTGCGCCGCGCGCCGAATGGGCGCTGCGCCACCACGGCCTCGTATTCGAACCGGCTTCCCTTTGCGCCGCCGACACGCCAGATTGCAAACCATGAGCGACACCCCAGCATCGCCTGCGAATCCGGAGCAGCGGCAGCTCCTGTTTGTCACCGGCCTGTCCGGAGCGGGGAAATCCACCACGCTTGATGTGCTGGAGGATCTGGGCTGGGAGACGATCGACAATTTTCCGGTACGGATGCTGAAGCGCCTGGTCACCGGCCCGGACGATTCGCGCGGTCCGCTGGCGATCGGCTTCGATTCGCGCACCCGCGGATTTGTGCCGACCGATGTGATCGCACTGGTAAAGGACCTTTCGGCCCGTCCCGATATCGCGCTGACCTTCCTGTTTCTCGATTGCGCAGGCGGCGAATTGGAACGGCGCTTCAACGAAACCCGCCGCCGTCACCCGATGGCCGCGGGCCGCCCGGTGCTGGAAGGGATCGCGGCCGAACGCGAATTGTTCGAACCGTTGCGCCGCTGGGCAGAGGTGATGATCGACACCTCGGCGATGACCAGCAATGACCTCCAGACCCGCATCCGCGAATTGTTCGCTCCGACCAGCGCAGATGCGGCACTGACGTTGACCGTGTCCAGCTTCGGCTTTGCGCGCGGGATGCCGCCGCTGGCCGATCTGGTGTTCGACATGCGGTTCCTCGACAATCCGCACTGGGTGCCGGAATTGCGCGAACAGACCGGGCAGGATGCGGCAGTGGGCGAACATATCACCCGCGACCCGGCCTTTGCCGATGTTTTCACGCGAATTCGCGATCTGCTTCTGGTGCTGCTCCCGCGATATGCGGCGCAAGGCAAACCCTACGTCCATGTCGCATTCGGCTGTACCGGCGGGAGACACCGTTCGGTGTTCACCGCCGAAGCCATGGCAGAGGCCTTGCGCGCCTTCGGATTTTCGCCCACTGTCAATCACCGCAATCTGGGCTCCCGTGCGGCCGACACGATTGAACGATCGCGCCGCCGCACCCCGCCCGGAAATTCGTAAGGCCCCTATGCTTGTTCATTGTCGGCCAATGGTGAAACGCGTAAGGCCGCCCCGCATTCGGGCAGTTAACGGACCCCTATTCTGACATGATCGGTTTGATCCTGGTAACCCATGGCCGCCTTGCGGACCAATTTGTCGAAGCCATGGAGCACGTGGTCGGCCCGCAAGACGGGATCGTGACCGTGTGCATCGGCCCCCATGACGACATGGAACAGCGCCGCGCCGACATTGCCGGGGCGATCGCTGCGGTCGATAGCGGCACGGGCGTGATCATCCTCACCGATCTGTTCGGCGGCACCCCGTCCAACCTGGCGATTTCACTGCTGGATGCAGGCCATGTCGAAGTGATCGCGGGGATCAACCTGCCGATGCTGATTCGCCTTGCCGGTGCGCGCAAGGTGATGGACGTGACCGCTGCGGTTCACGCTGCACAGACGGCCGGGCGCAATTATATCACCATCGCCAGCGAATTGCTGGGCCAGAGCGGGACTGCTCCGGTGCGGGCCAAGGCATAGGAACCGTTCGCGTGGGGGCAGCACGGCAAGACATCATCATCGTCAACCGCCGCGGGCTGCACGCCCGGGCGAGTGCGAAGTTCGTCGGCGCGGTCGCCGCCTTGCCGGACGGCGTGAAAGTGACCGTCAGCAAGGCACCGCACAGCGCGGCGGGCGGATCGATCCTCGGACTGATGATGCTCGGCGCGGCGAAGGGCGATACCGTTGAGGTAGCGGTTGAAGGTGACGGCGCGGACGCGGTGCTCGCCGATCTGATCGCACTGATCGCTGACGGCTTCGGCGAAGATTGACGCTGGCGGCCCAAAGCCCCGGCGGTTCAAGCATGCGCAAGCACATCACCGGCTTTTCCAATCCGACCGTCAAATACCTGCGCAGCCTGCGGGACAAGAAGCATCGCCGGCGCACGGGGCAGTTTCTGGTCGAGGGGTTACGGCTGCTGGAAGACGCGCGTGCCTCGGCCCGCCTGCCGCAAACGCTGGTGATGGCCGAAGGGCGCGAGCATGCCCTGCTTGGCCGATTGGAAGCCGATGTGCTGGCAGCCGGCGGCGAGGTGATTGCGACCACCCCCGACATCCTGTCCAAGATCACCGGCAAGGATAACGCGCAGAGCGTGGCGGGCGTGTTCGATGAATGGGACACCTCGCTGGAGGTGCTCGACCGGACTGCCTCGCCGATCTGGCTGGTGGCCCAGGCGCTGCGCGATCCGGGCAACCTTGGCACGATGCTGCGCACCTGCGACGCGGTGGGCGCTGGCGGGCTGATCCTGATCGACGATTGCGCCGATCCCTTCAGCGCCGAAGCCGTCCGCGCGAGCATGGGGGCGGTGTTCACTGTGGGCGTGGCGCAGGCGCGGTGGGAGGAGTTTCTGCCGTGGCTGCGCGCCGGATCAGGACAACTGGTCGCGGCCTCGCTGAGGGATGCCGTGCCCTATCGCGGCGCTGCCTATGCGGCGCCGTGCTTCATTCTGGTCGGTAACGAATCGCAAGGATTGCCGGAAGGATACGAGGCGGCGTGCGACCTGCGGGTGACCATGCCGATGCGCGGCCGCGCGGATTCGCTCAACGCGGCCGTCGCGGGCGCGGTGCTTGCTTATGAAGTGCTGGCGGGGCTGGAACCCTAACTACTCCGCTGCATCCTTGCGCGGTTCCAGCGCGGGATATTCCACCTCGACCGCATCGCCATCTGCTGCGTTGTAGCGCGGCGCGCTTTCCACCAGCGACACCGCTTCGATCTCGCGCTTGCCGATCTCGACGCCCTTTTCAGCAAGTCGCCGGCCTGACGACAGCACATTGCGTTCAAAGCTGCCGACGAACTTGTTGTAGTTGTTGACCGCGCTTTCCAGCCCGCCGCCGACGCGCTTCAGATGTTCGGCTGCGGTGGCGAGGCGGTCATAAAGCTCTGCGCCCATCCTTCCGATTTCCGCCGCTTCATTGGCCATCTTGTCCTGCCGCCACACCTGCGCAACGGTGCGCGCAATCGCGACCAGGTTGGTCGGGGTCGCCAGCAGTACCTTGTTGCGGAACGCAAAGTCCCAAAGCTCCGGATCGTGTTCGAGTGCCGCGGCGACGAAATGTTCGCCCGGCACAAACATCACCACATAATCGGGCGCATCGTCGAATTGGCTCTGATAGCTTTTGGACCCCAGCGTCTGCACATGGTTGCGCATCGATTTGGCGTGCAGATCAAGGTGCCGTTTGCGCTCACCCTCGTCATCCGCCTCGAACGCGGCCTGATAGGCGTTCAATGACACCTTGGCGTCGATCACCAGCTTCTTCTGCCCCGGCACATTGACGATCGCATCGGGCCGCAGGCGGCCATCGGCGGTGTCCATCGATTGTTCGAGGTGAAAATCGGTGTGCTGCGCCAGCCCGCATTGTTCCAGCAC
This sequence comes from Porphyrobacter sp., assembly GCA_041639595.1. Classification (GTDB taxonomy): domain Bacteria; phylum Pseudomonadota; class Alphaproteobacteria; order Sphingomonadales; family Sphingomonadaceae; genus Erythrobacter. The sequence goes on along the minus strand of JBEQBX010000004.1, from coordinate 16,931 downwards.
GTTCTGAAGCGCCCGCTCCCCCCAGCGCCCGCGCGCCTTGGGGGCGTTGGTCAGCGAATTGCCGAGCCGCTGCGCCTCGCGCCGGACCTCGTCCTGACCTTTGCGCATTTCCTCGATCACACCGGCCAGTTGACCGAAGGCATCGACCCGCTTTTCCTCCAGCGCCTTGACCTGTTCCTCGTAGCTTTTCAGCCGGTCACCGACCGGGGCGAGCAGCGCCTTCAGCTTCTCCTCGCTGGCCTTTTCGGAATGGCCGAGCCGTTCCTCCGCCCGCTTGAGGAACGCCTCCTGCGCGCGGCCAAGCACGGCGGCGCCGGTGTTTTCGAACTCCTTGAGCAGGTTGGACCGCGATTCTTCCAGCAACCGTTTCTGTTCATCGAAGGCCGCACGTTCCGCGCGGAAGCGGGCGTTTTCCTCACGCGCGGCATCGAGCGTCTGCGCCAATCCGTCAGCCCGCGCCGCACGCTCCCCCAAAGCCGCAACTTCGATCCGCGCCTGCCCCAGTTCGGCAACGGCGCGTTTGAACTCGCCTTCGCGTTCTGCCCCCGCAGCCTCTGCCGCGGCAAGCCGCGCGCGCAGATCAGCCAGCGGGCGCGAGGCCACAAACCAGCCGATCACGGCACCGGTAACGAGGGCGAGAATTGAGAGAATCGCGGGGTCCATTGCGCGATCCTACATAGAACGTATAGGGAACGCCAGCCCCTTCGCGCGCCTATCCCCCGCTGCTTTCAGCCGGCTGGGCCGAAGCATCGGGTCGCGCCTTCTTCTGCCACGGCCATCGCCCGTCGATCTCGACCTCCAGACTGAAGCTGAGGAAGGTGCGGATGAGCACAATCAGGCCAAGCACGGCGACGCTTTCCAACGAGGGATCGATGGCGACGGTGCGGATGATGTCGGCGGCGACCAGCAGTTCCAGACCACTGAGGATCGCGCGGCCGAGCATCCGGCGGAAGGCGGCGACGCGGTCCTCGCCTTGCGATTGGCGCAGTATCCCCAGCGCAAAACGGCCCGCAGCATAGGCCCCGCCGAGGATAACCACCGCGATCCCCGCCAGTTCGAACACCTGCGCCACCGATCCCGCGATGGCGAGCATGGTTGCATCGTCGATCATACGCAGGCTTACCCGCGCGGGCGGCGCCGGGTTCCACGGCTAGTGAGCGTAGTCCCGGATCAACTCCGGGGAGGCGGCTGAATAATCAACCGGCGCGAAGCGCCGCAAGGGCGACCGCCCGCCCGCAGCGGGCGCAGCTTGCTGCGCATCTAGCGAGGACGAAGGCGCGGAGGCGCCTTCGCAACAAATCACGCCGCGCGGCGGATCTTGTCGAGCTTCTTCAGCACCATCGCCCGCTTCAGGCGGCTGAGGTGGTCGATGAACAGGATGCCTTCCAGGTGGTCCATCTCGTGCTGCAGGCAGGTCGCCATCAGCCCGTCGAGCGCTTCCTCATGGGTGTTGCCGTCAAGATCCTGATACCGCACCGTGCAGGTCGCCGGACGTTCGACATCGGCGTAAATCTCGGGGACGGACAGGCAGCCTTCCTGGTAGATCGAAAGGTCATCGGCCGGATTGACGATCACCGGATTGATGAACACCCGCGGTTCCTTTTTGGTGGGGGTGTGCGTGTGCGAATGGCCATGGCCGTGGCCATGATCGTGACCGCACTCAACCGGCTCCGCGTCCGGATCATCGGGCTGGAGGTCGATCACCAGCACCCGCTTGGGCACGCCGACCTGAATCGCGGCAAGACCGATGCCGGGGGCGTCATACATCGTCTCGAACATGTCTTCGACGAGGGTGCGCAAGTCCTCATTGAACTCGTGCGGTTCGACCGGGGTCGAGATGATCTTCAACCGGGGGTCCGGCACTTCAAGGATTTCGCGGATAGCCATGGCGGCTATTTAGGTGAGGGACGCGCGAATATCAACGCTGCCTAGCCAACAGGTCGCCGCGCCCGCAAAGCCTGCGCGAGTGTGCCTTCATCAAGGTAATCCAGCTCTCCCCCCACCGGCAGGCCGTGAGCAAGCTGCGTCACGCGCACCGGATGCGCCTCAAGCCGTTCGGCGAGGTAATGCGCGGTGGTCTGTCCTTCCAAAGTCGCATTCATGGCGAGCACCACTTCATCCACCGCCCCGCCCTCAACCCGGGCCAGCAGGCTGGCGATGTTGAGGTTGTCAGGGCCGATCCCGTCCAGTGCCGACAGCCGCCCGCCCAGCACGTGGTACCGCCCCGGAAACAGCCGCGCACGATCCAGCGCCCAGACGTCCGACACTTCTTCCACCACACACAGGCTGCGCGAATCGCGGCGCTGATCGGCACAGATGGCACAAGGGTCTCGCGTGTCGACATTGCCGCAGGTCTGGCATTCGACCAGCGTTTCGGCGACGCCCGCAAGCGCCTCCAGCAGCGCGGGCAGCGCAGATTCGCGGTGCTTCACCAGCCACAGCACCGCACGGCGCGCGGAACGCGGGCCCAGACCCGGCAGGCGGGCCAGTGCGGAACTCAAAGCCTCGATCTCTTGCGATGCCATGGGGGGAGAGATAGGGGCTGCGCTTCGCTTCACAAAGGCCGCGGGCACAGCTTATGCGCATCATCTTCATGGGGACGCCCGATTTCGCAGTGCCGGCGCTGACGGCGTTGCATGCGGCGGGTCACGATATGGCCTGCATCTACACCCAGCCGCCGCGTCCGGCAGGGCGCGGCAAGAAGCTTTCGCCATCGCCGGTAGCGGTCGAGGCCGAGCGGCTGGGCGTGCCGGTGCGCAGCCCTGTGTCGCTGAAGAACGCCGAGGCGCAGGCGGAGTTTGCTGCCCTGAACGCCGATGTGGCGGTGGTCGCAGCTTACGGCCTGATCCTGCCGGAAGCCGTGCTGGATGCGCCCGCGCATGGCTGCCTCAACATTCACGCCAGCCTGCTGCCACGCTGGCGCGGGGCGGCACCGATCCACCGCGCGGTGATGGCGGGGGATGCGGAAACGGGCGTGACCATCATGCAGATGGAGGCAGGGTTGGACACCGGCCCGATGCTGCACAAGGTTACGGTGCCGGTGGAGCGCAAGACCACGGGCGAACTGTTTGCAGAACTGGGCGCGATGGGCGCGGCGGCGATGGTGGAGGTGCTGGCGGACCTCGCCGCCTTCCCGCCAGAAGTGCAGGACGATGCCGCCGCGATCTACGCGCCGAAAATCGACAAGGCCGAGGCGAAGATTGACTGGAGCCAATGCGCCGAAGTCATCGAACGCAAGGTCCGCGGGTTGGCACCCTTCCCCGGCGCTTGGTTCGAACTGGGTGAGGCCAATGGGCCAGAACGCGTGAAGCTGCTGCTCGCCGAGGTGGTGGACGCCAGCGGCGCACCGGGAACCGTGCTGGACGATGATTTCACCATCGCCTGCGGGACAGGCGCCATCCGCCCCTTGCGGCTCCAGCGCGCAGGCAAGCCGGTGCTGGAACGGGTTGAGTTTCTGCGCGGGCGGGCTGTGGCGGCGGGGACGGTGCTTACCTAGTCCGTTCGCCTCGAGCGTAGTCGAGAGGCCCGGCGATGGTGTCTCGACTTTGCTCGACACGAACGGCTAGGGGCCACTAATGACCCGCTTTGCCCTCACCTTGGAATTCGACGGTACGCCGTTCTTCGGGCTGCAACGCCAGTCCCACGGGCCGAGCGTGCAGCAATCGGTCGAGGACGCGCTCCAGCGGATCACAGGCGAGACTGTCACGCTCCACTCGGCAGGCCGCACCGATGCGGGCGTGCACGCTCTGGCGATGCGCAGCCATGTCGACATCGCCAAGCCCTTCGATCCGACCCGCCTGATGGCCGCACTGAACGCGCAGCTTCGCCCCGATCCCATTGCTGTGACCCGTTGCGAAGTGGTGCCGGATGATTGGCACGCGCGTTTTTCCTGCACCGGTCGGCGTTATCTCTATCGCATCATCAACCGCCGCGCGCCGCTGACCCTGATGAAGGGCAAGGCGTGGCACGTGCCGCAAACGCTCGATCCGCAAGCGATGCACCGTGCCGCACAAGCCCTCGTGGGGCGGCATGACTTCACCACCTTCCGGTCCGTCCATTGTCAGGCCGCCGATCCGATAAAATCGCTCGATCTCCTGATCGTCGAACAGGTCGGCGAGGAAATCCACATCCACGCCGCCGCGCGCAGCTTCCTGCATCATCAGGTGCGATCGATGGTCGGCTGTCTGAAGCTGGTCGGCGCAGGCACATGGCCGGAAAGCCGCATGGCCGAGGCGCTGGCCGCGCGCGACCGCAATGCTTTAGGGCTTAACGCGCCGCCGCATGGCCTCTACTTCGTCGAGGCAACTTACCCGGATTCACGAGAGGAAACACCATGACCACCACCGGAAAACAGCTTTTCACGACCCTCACCGACGACGGCAAGCTGACGCTGGAGGTGGCAGAAAGCACCTTCCCAGCGCCCACCGGCAATCAGGTGCTGGTCAAGATGGAAGCCGCGCCGATCAACCCGTCCGATCTTGCGATCCTGACCAGCGCCGCCGATTTCGAAAGCGCGCAATACACGCCCGGCAAGGTCGTCGCCGCCATGCCCGAACCGTTCCTGACCGGGAACAAGGCCCGCCACGGCCAGCGCCTGCCCGCCGGTAACGAAGGCGCGGGCACCGTGATCGCCACCGGTGACAGCGACATGGCGAAAGCCCTGATGGGGGCGCGGGTCGCCTGCGTGCCGGGCAATGCCTTTTCGCAATATGCCATTGCCGATGCGATGATGTGCCTGCCGCTGGGCGAGCATTCCTGCGAAACCGGCGCCTCCAGCTTCGTCAACCCGATGACCGCGCTGGGCTTTGTCGAGACCGCGAAGATGGAAGGCCACTCGGCCATCATCCACCTCGCCGCCGCATCGAACCTCGGACAGATGCTGAACCGCATCTGCGTGGAAGACGGGATGAAGCTGGTCAACATCGTGCGCAAGCCCGAGCATGTCGCGATGCTCAAGTCACAGGGCGCGACCTATGTCGTGGACTCCTCGGCCCCGACCTACATGGCCGATCTGCGCGCCGCGATTGCGGAAACCGGCGCCTTCCTCGGCTTCGATCCGATCGGCGGCGGGCAGGCCAGCGACGGCGTGCTGAAGGCGATGGAACAGGTCGCGGTCACCCAGATGAGCGAGTTTTCGCGCTATGGTTCGAACCAGCAGAAGAAAATGTACATCTACGGCCGGCTTGACCTCGCGCCGACGATCCTGACGCCGTCCTATGGCCTGCAATGGAGCATCGCCGGCTGGCTGCTGACCCCGTTCCTCCAGCGCGCAGGGATGGAGACCGTGGTGCGGATGCGCAAGCGGGTGATCGACAACCTGACGACGACTTTCGCCTCGCACTACAAGGCAAAGGTGACGCTGGAAGGGATGCTGGAGAAGGACGCGATCTGCGATTACCGCCAGATGAAAACCGGCGAGAAGTATCTCGTCACGCCCTGGGGGTAAGACCGCCGCCGGAAATCGGGGCTGCGATGCTGGTGTGCATGCGCAGCCCCGTTCATTCCGTGATGTTCTGGTGAACGGCGGTGAATGGCGGCTGGAAGTAGTCGAGCAATTCGCCAGCCGCTCTCCCGGCACGGCTGCGGGAATTCTTGAACAGCAATTCCCTGAGGTTGATGCCCAGCCCCGCGAAAACATGCCGTTTGGGGGTAATTCCGGCGGCCCTGTCTTCGTTCAGGAAATCTTCGCCGCGATAACCTAGATGCAGTTCGACAAACCGCAGCGGCGTGGATTGGAAGGCTTCAAACCCGGCCAGCTTCATCGCGAAAAAGTAGCGTTGCTGTCGGAAATGTTCTTTGCCGCTCAGGGTGTAGATATCCTCGTTCGGCTGGATCATGAGCCGGAAATCCAGCTTGCGGTCCAGACCCGGCACCGCGTTGCGAAGAACCGAAAAACCCGCGCCCAGGGAATTGAAGGTGACATCTTGCCAGGACCAGCCGCTGGTCGGCTCGATGCTGTCGAAGGCTTCGGACAACACCATGATGCCTGACGCCAAGGCCGCAGCGGTAAGCTCGCTTCCCGGCGCGTCTCCCCGCTTGCGCTTGATCCGGGCGTAGAGCAGTTCGCTGACCACATAGGTGGAATAGGCGTGGGCAAGCTTGTCTACCCCAAGGTTGTTGGTTGACCGCCCGAACCATCCTTCGTTCTGCACCGTGGGCCAGCGCGGGTTCTTGAACAGCTTCTGCGCGTTTATGGCGGTGTAATATCCTGCCACAGCAGCAAATTCCCACTGGATGGCTTTCACATCTTCGCCAAACGATGCCTCCGCCCGCGGCAGGGCATCAGAGGTGATCGCGTAATCCTGATCGCGGGGCAATTCCGGCTCTTGCGAAGCAATCGGCACAAGCCTGATCATCCCGTCTTCCGGCGCTGGATCAGGCGCGGTTGGCAGGCTGCCCGGGGGTGTCATCATGCCATCATCCGCCAGTGCCGCATCGAGCATCGCCAGATCGGACACGGAAATATTGTCCATCGCCTGCACCGCGCTGCACGACGACAGAAGGGCGCCAAGAACACTGGCCCGAAGTGCAAGCGCAACAACAGGCTTGGTTCGAGGCAGCGATGGGGAAGCATGTGCTGCCATTATGTAAGACATGGGCGCCTTTGATGATGCGTGAGCCGAGTTGCCGGGCCGCCTACAACCAATATTCATGCAACCCAATAGGTATGTCGCTACAATTGAGGGATTTTCGAACTGGCGACGGCAATGATCCATGCAAGACAAGGCAGGGATGGTGCCGTTTTCCTCATGCCCCGTCGAACGCCGCCTGCACTCGCCCTGCATCGGTGATACCATTGGCGATCAGCACCATCAGCAGCACCCGTGCCCGGGCCGGGCCAATCGCGCGGGATGCAACCAACCCCAGCGCGTCATCATCCACCTCGACATTGCGGTCGACGATGCCTTCATCGACTCGCGCGGCGCGGACCACCGGCACGCCGCTGGCCGCTGCACGGGCGAGGGCTTGTATCACCACACCCGGTGCGTTGCCCTGCCCCATGCCTGCCAGCACGATCCCCCGCGCACCGATGCCGAGCAGGGCCTCGACCGGCTTTTCATCCATACCGGCACCTGCCGTCAGGATCGCGACCCGCGGCAATTCCAGCGGGAAAGGATAACGCGCACCATCTGCCATCCGGTGCGGCGGGCCGAACCAGTCGAGGCTGGCCGGTGTCACGCGCGCCAAAGGCCCCCTCGGGAAGCTGCGGAACGCATCGATGCTGCTGGTCGCGGCCTTGCGGGCATCGCGCGCGGCCAGCACCGCATCGCCCATCACCAGCATCACCCCGCGGCCTGATGCCTGGGGATCGCTTGCCACTTTTACCGCGCTGGCAAAGTTGCGCATCCCGTCCGCGCCCACAGCATCGGCAGGCCGCATCGCGCCGACCAGCACGATCGGCTTGGCGCAAGGCAGGGTGAGGTCCAGCAGAAAGCCGGTCTCCTCCGCCGTGTCGGTGCCGTGGGTGATGATCACCGCATCCACTGCCGGATCGGCGATGGCGCCCGTGCAGGCCGCGTGCAGCGCCTGCCATTCGGCAAAGCCAATATCCTGCGATCCGATCCGCGCGATTTCCTGCGGCACCAGTTCAGCCGTCAGCCCCAGGGCGGCGAGATGGGCGATCAGGGTATCAAGCGCCAAACCGCCCGGACGGTAAGCCGCGCCCGTTCCGCCCGCGCCAGCCCCTGCAATCGTGCCGCCGGTGCCAAGGACAAGGATGCGCTGGGTTGTCATGCGCCCGCCTCTAACCGCTGGCCTGCCCCGCGCCTACCCCATCCGCGCCAAACTGTTCGAACACCGCCCCAAGGCCCGGCACATCCGTTTCAGCCCTGAGCGCAGCGAGCGCTTCGGCGATGTCGATCTCCAGCACGGAAACCCCTGCCTCGTACCCCACCCCTTCCGCGCCGAGCGACCGGGCGAGCGCCAGCGCCGGGCGGTTTTCGGGCAGGACATGGACGATGAACTGCTCCAGCCCTTCCTCCGCGCAATCGAGCAGCAGCACCGCGGTCAACAGCCGCGCAAGGCCGCGCCCGTGATATTCGTCCACCACCGCAACTGAATATTCGGCCGCTTCGGGATCGTCCTTGTCGCGAAAGGCATGGACCACGCCCAGTGCGGGCGTATCCGGAAGATCGGAACGCAGCGCACCCCAGGCGATGTGATCATGCCCATCGGGGCTGGCGAGCGCCCGCAACACCTGCGGCGGCGCTTCCCGCATCCCTGAAAAAAATCGCAGATAGCGCGACTGCGGCGAAAGCCGGGCGATGCCGTCTCTCAGCCGCGCCTCATCCTCACGTCGCACGCGGCGAATGCAGACCGGGGTGCCGTCATTCAGCTGCGTGTTGATGATCATCGCGCCTGCCTCTGCTGGTTGCCGCTGCCGCCATTGTCCTGTTCTAGCAGCTTGACCGCTGCGCCAACACGGCTAAACGGCCCATACGCCCGTGCCGTGGGGCGGTTAGCTCAGTTGGTAGAGCATCTCGTTTACACCGAGAGGGTCGGCGGTTCGAGCCCGTCACCGCCCACCATGGCAACGCCCTGACGATCGGGCACCCCTGCGCCATTCGGTGAAGCGAAGCATCACCCCGATAGGGCGCGGAACACTGCGGCCTTGCAGCACCTATCCGCTTGCATGGACAGCAAACCCGTTACTGACGACCGGTCGGTGCAAGGCCCGGCAATCTCGCTCCACACCAGGCTGCTGCTGGTGATCGCCGCTGCTGCCGCGTTCTGGTTGCTGCGCGAAGCGTTTGCCGTGCTGATGCCGACACTGGCCGCACTCCTGCTGGCTTTAGCCATATGGCCGCTGGTGGCCGCAATCCGTGACCATGTCCCGCGTCCGCTGGCGTGGCTTGGCCCGCTGGCCGGGGCGCTGGCGGTGCTTGCCATCCTGTCCGTATTTTTCGCCGGCGTAGGATTTGCCGCGCGCAGCATCTACCGCCTGGCCCGCGACATCGGCCCGCAATTGGGAGAGCGGTTGGGCGAACTGCCCTTTGCCATGCCCGGCTTAATCAACGGGGCTGCCGATCCCGCATCGCAGGCATCATCAATCAGCGGAGGTCTGGCATCGGGCGCGCTGACGGCGCTCAACATGACTGTCAGCACGCTGGGCGGCCTTGTCCTGATCCTGTTCCTGATGCTGCTGATGCTGGGCGAGGTAGGAACCTGGAATGCCAAACTGCGCGCGATCACGAATGGTCGCCGCGATGCGCAGCGCTGGATTTCCATAGGGCAGTCGGTGGGGGCCAAGTTCCGGGCCTATTTCATGACCATCCTGCTGATCGGCGGGTTGAGCGGCCTGCTGTATGGCGGGTTCCTGTTCCTCTTCGGGGTGGAATATGTCCTGCTGTGGGCGCTGCTCACGATCCTTTTGAGCTTTATCCCCACGGTCGGCTCGATCATTTCGGGCATTTTGCCCACGATCTATGTCTTCATCACCCGCGATGCGGCCGATGCGCTGATCGTGGGGGCGGGCCTGCTGGTGATCGAGCAGGTGCTGGGCAATTTCGTCGATCCCAAACTGATGGGCCGCCGCCTTGCGATTTCGCCACTGGTGGTGCTGATCGCGCTGGTATTCTGGACGCTGGTGTGGGGTGTGGCAGGGGCGCTGCTTGCTGTTCCGCTGACGGTGCTGGCTTCGGTGGTGATGGCGCATTTCGACCGGTGGAAGCCGGTCGCCTTGCTGCTTTCGCAGTGCGAGACGCTGAAGGAGCTCGAAGGCGATTGACGCGCGTCCTCTCCCAATTGATCAGGCGCGTGTCGCCGGGAATTGGGGCAGTTTGCAGTCCTGACAGCGATCAACCCGCAGGGAGAATGGCCGTGGATCTGCAACTTGGTGGAAAGACCGCGCTGGTGCTGGGCGCGAGCAAGGGATTGGGCCGGGCGATTGCCGCATCGCTCGCCGCAGAGGGCGCAGAGGTCATCACCGTCGCGCGTTCTGCGGGCGAGGAGACGGGGCCGCTCCACATCAGCGCCGACCTTGATGATCCCGCTGCGCCTGCGCAGATCATCGCCGCCGTCCGCGATGCCGGACGAGAGCCAGATATCATTGTGCTCAATGCAGGCGGCCCGCCGACCGGTGCAGCCGCAACGACCACGCCGGCTGATTTTGCAGCGGTCATGGGCCGGATGTTCAACGCGCAGATCGCGTTGGCGCAGGCGTTTCTTCCGGGGATGCGGGAACGCGGGTTCGGACGGATTATGGCAGTCGCCTCGACCAGTCTGATTACGCCGATCCCCGGTCTTGTCCTGTCCAATGCAGTGCGCGCGATGCTGGCTTCGTGGTGCAAGACGCTGGCGGCCGAGGTCGCGTCCGACGGTGTGACGGTCAACCTGCTGCTCCCCGGGCAGATCGCCACCGACCGGCTGACCAGCCTCCACGGGATGATGGCGGCGGGCAGCGGCATGACACCCGAACAGATCACCGCCCGGTCCATCGCCGCGATCCCTGCCGGAAGGCTCGGACGGCCGGAGGAGTTTGGCGACATCGGCGCCTTCCTCGCCAGCCCGCGCGCAGGCTTCATCACCGGCAGCGCGATCAAGGTCGACGGCGGGCAGACTGTGACCCTGTAACCCGCGTACTTGCGCCGCCTGCCGCGGGCCGGTAGCGCGGGGCCATGTCATCAGCCTTCATCGCGCTTCAGCATCTCCTGCCGCAACACGCCCTCTCGCGCTTCGCCGGGAGCATCGCCGCCAGCCGGACGCCGTGGCTGCGTGACCGCCTGATCCGCCGCTTTGTCGCAGCCTACGGCGTCGACCTGACCGAAGCCGCGCGCGGGATCGGGCAGTTCACCAGCTTCAACGACTTCTTCACCCGCGAATTGAAGCCCGGCGCCCGCCCGCTGGCCGACGCGCAGGAATTCATCCTCTCGCCCGCCGATGGCGCGGTCAGCCAGCTTGGGCCGATCAGCGGCGGGCGGATCATCCAGGCCAAGGGGCGCGATTATTCGGTCGCGGAAATCCTCGGTTGCGGGGCGGATGAAGCCGCGCGGTTCGAGGGCGGGCGGTTCATGACCATCTACCTCAGCCCGAAAGATTACCACCGCGTCCATATGCCCGCAGCAGGCACGCTGGCCGCGACCAGCTACATTCCGGGCGATCTCTATTCGGTCAATGTCGCCACCGCCGCCGGGGTCGACCGGCTGTTTGCCCGCAACGAGCGTTTATCCTGCCGCTTCGACGGGCCGGACGGGCATTTCGCCAGTGTGATGGTGGGAGCAATGATCGTCGCCGGGATCGACACGGTGTGGCCGAACACATTCCGCACCCATGTTTCTGCACCGGTGCACGAGAATTTCGCAGGCAAGGGCCACGCTTTTGCCGCAGGCGATGAAATGGGCCGTTTTTATCTGGGATCGACCGTGGTGATGCTGTTCGAACCGGGCCGGGTGGAGTGGCTGGACAGTCTTGAACCCGCCGATCCGCTGCGCATGGGTCAGGCCATCGCGCGGCGAACCGCTTAAGTCATTTCGCAGCGAGGCTGCCGCGGATCAGTTTGGCAGCTTCCGGGCTGTCCCACTCATATCCGCCCGTCACCCGCAGCACTTCCTTCCCACTGGCGTCGAACAGAATGGTCAGCGGCAACACGCCTTCGGGCGTGAACTGCGCGGACAGCGATGTCTCCGGATCGAGCCACGGTTCAAGCCGGGCAAAACCGCCCTTGACAAAAAACGGCTCCACCACTTCGGCGCCGCGGATATCCTGACTGACGGTGATGACCCGCAATTCGCCGTCAAGCTCTATGGCAAGGCGGTCAAGCTGCGGCATTTCCTTGACGCATGGCGCGCACCATGTGGCCCACAGATTGACCAGCACCGGCCCGTCCTGCGCCGCCAGATCCAGCACCTTACCCGCCGGATCGGTGACGGTGATCGCAGGGATCGGCGTGCCGGCAAATTTGCGCTCCACCGCGCCTGATGCCGGCCCTGCCGTCTCAACCGGTTGCGCCGGGGCGTCTGCCGCCCTATCGCAGCCCGCCAGCAGCAGGAGCGGTATTGCAAGCATGAGCGACGAGCGGGACATGACAGGCTCCAATCAGGGCGCGGCAACCAACGCAATGTGGGGCGGCCGCTTCGCTGACGGCCCTAGCGCGATCATGCGCGAAATCAACGCTTCGATCCCGTTCGACAAGGCGCTGTGGCGGCAGGATATCGCCGCGAGCAAGGCGCATGTCGCGATGCTGGGCGCGCAGGGCATCATCCCGGCTGACGATGCGCTGGTGATCGCGAATGGCCTTGATGCAGTCGCAGCCGAATATGCAGCGAACGGCGTGCCCGAAGACTGGGACCGCGAAGACATCCACATGACCACCGAAGCCCGGCTTGCCGAACTGATCGGGCCAGTCGCGGGAAGGCTGCACACCGCGCGCAGCCGCAATGATCAGGTCGCCACCGATTTCCGGCTGTGGGTGCGCGATGCGTTTGCGCAGATGGACGAAGGCCTGGCCGCTTTGCAACGGGCGCTCGTCAGCCGCGCGGGCGAACATGCGGGCGATATCATGCCCGGCTTCACCCATTTGCAGACCGCGCAGCCGGTGACGCTGGGCCACCACCTGCTGGCCTATTACGAGATGTTCCGGCGGGACCGGGCGCGCATTGCGGACGCGCGGGCGCGAATGAATGAATGCCCGCTCGGCTCTGCCGCACTGGCGGGCACCGGCTTCCCGATCAATCGCGATGCGACGGCTTCAGCGCTCGGCTTCGACCGGCCCACAGCCAATTCGCTGGATGCCGTGTCCGACCGCGATTTCGCGCTGGATTTTCTGTGGAGCTGTTCGTCCACCGCCCTGCACCTGTCGCGGCTGGCCGAAGAACTGATCCTGTGGGCCAGCCAGCCCTTCGGCTTCATCCGCCTGCCAGACAGCCTCTCCACCGGCTCGTCGATCATGCCCCAGAAGAAGAACCCGGACGCCGCCGAACTGGTGCGCGGCCATTCAGGCCGGGTGATTGGCGCGCTGACCAGCCTGATGATCACCATGAAAGGCCTGCCGCTGGCCTATTCCAAGGATATGCAGGACGACAAGCCGCCGGTGTTCGAAGCGGCCTCGCTGATGGCGCTGTCCGTGGCTGCGATGACCGGGATGATTGCGGGCGCGACCTTCAACACGGGCCGGATGCGGGCTGCGGCAGAGCTTGGCTATGCCACGGCGACCGACCTTGCCGACTGGCTGGTGCGGGTACGCGGCATCCCGTTCCGCGAAGCGCACCACATCACCGGCAGCGCGGTTAAACTGGCGGAATCGCGCGGCATCGCGCTCGACGCCCTGCCGCTTGAAGACCTCAAGGCGATTGATGCGCGGATCGATGAAAGCGTCTATGCTGCGCTGTCAGTCGATGCCTCGGTGGCGGCGCGCGCGTCTTATGGCGGAACCGCGCCCGATCAGGTCCGTTTGCAAGTCGCAGCAGCCCGCCGGGTGCTGGGGATGGAGGAATGATGCGCAATCTTGCTGTTCTGGCCCTCGCCGCCCTGCTGGCCGGTTGCGGCACCACGACTCCGCTGACACCGCCTGACGGGGCCAGCCTTCCGCCAGCGCCCTATGGTGCGACGCAGAAACCGTCTCCAGATGAATTGCTGCGCCGCGATGCACTTGCCGCCCCCGAACGCAGCGTCGAATTGCGCCGCCGTTCGGAGGAACGTCAGGACGATCCTTTCGATCTCCCGCCCGAATAGAAGCGATACCAATGGACCATTTTGCTCTTCGTGACGGCGTCATGCACGCCGAAGACGTGCCGTTGCCGCGCATTGCGGATGATGTCGGCACCCCCGTCTATGTCTATTCGCGCGCCACGCTGGAGCGCCATGCCCGGGTGTTCCGCGAAGCGTTGGCCGATGTGCCGGACAAGCTGATCGCCTTTGCGGTGAAATCCAATCCCAACCTTGCCGTGCTCAAGGTGCTGGGGCGGCAGGGCATGGGGGCTGATGTGGTCTCCGTGGGCGAGATGCGGCGCGCGCTGGCCGCAGGTATCGCGCCCGACATGATCGTGTTTTCAGGCGTCGGCAAGACCGCCGCCGAAATGGTCGCTGCGCTGGATGCAGGGATCGGCCAGTTCAATATCGAGAGCGAGGAAGAAGGCGTCGAACTCGCCGAAATCGCCGCCGCCCGCGGGATGACGGCGCAGTGCACGCTTCGCATCAACCCCGATGTCGATGCCGGCACCCATGACAAGATTTCGACCGGCAAGGCGGATAACAAGTTCGGTGTTCCGATCAGCGAGGCCGGGCAGATTTTCGGCAAGCTGGCGGGTCTGCCGGGTGTGAACCTGCGCGGCGTGGCGGTGCATATCGGCAGCCAACTGGCTGATCTCGCGCCGCTCGAGGCCGCCTTCGAAAAGCTCGGCGCGCTGGTCACGGCGCTGCGCGGTGCGGGGCATGACATCACCCATGTCGATCTTGGCGGCGGGCTGGGCGTGCCTTACCGCGTGGGCGAGGTGCTGCCCGCCCCTGCGGAATACGGCGCGATGGTGGCGCGGGTGACGAAGGACTGGGGCGTCAAGCTGATCTTCGAGCCCGGGCGCGTGATCGCGGGCAATGCTGGCGTGCTGCTGACCCGCGTGGTCAGGGTGAAGCGCGGGATCAAGGATCCTTTCGTGATCGTCGATGCAGCGATGAACGATCTGGCGCGGCCTGCCCTTTACGGCGCCTATCACCACTTCGAAGCGGTGGAGCCCACGGCTGCGCGGATGACCGCCAATATCGTCGGCCCGATCTGCGAAACCGGCGATACCTTTGCCATGGGCCGCGAATGCGACGCGTTGGAAGCAGGCGAATTGGCTGTGTTCCGCACCGCGGGCGCTTATGGCGCGACGATGGCATCATCCTACAATTCGCGCGGGTTCGTGGCCGAAGTGCTGGTCGATGGCGACAAGTTCGCCGTGGTCGCTGACCGCATCGAAGCGGGCGCGATCATGGATGCCGAACGCGTGCCGGAATGGCTGGCCTGATCCGCCCATGAGCCGTATCGCCAGCCTGCCGCTGTTCCACCAGATTGCGGGCCAACAGGTGCTGGTGCTGGGCGTTGGCCCTGCGGCGGAGCCCAAGCGGCGCTTGGTCGAAAGGGCCGGGGGCGTGATCATTGATGACTTTGCCCGCGCGGTGGATGAAGGCGTTCGGATTGCCTTCATCGCATATGAAGATGCGTCCGCCTGCGAGGTGGCTGCGATCAATGCGCGTTGTTCCGGGATGCTGGTGAATGTTGTCGACCGGCCGGAATTGTGCGATTTTACAACGCCTTCGATCCTTGACCGGGACCCGCTGCTGGTCGCCATCGGGACAGGCGGAGCGTCTGCTGGATTGGCCAAGCATGTGCGGCTGCGGCTGGAGCGGGTACTGCCCGAGACGCTTGGCCGGTTGGCGCGGGGGTTGGAGACGGCGCGGCCTGCCTTGCGGTTGCGGTTCCCGGATGGTTCCAACCGGCGCCGTGCGGTGGATGCGGCCCTGCGTGAAGGCGGACCGCTTGATCCGCTGAATTCATCTTCTTTTCAGCGGGTTGCCGATTGGGCGCAGGGTGCCGTCCCGGCGCAATCGGGGCTGGTTGAGGACATCACCCTGACCAGCGTGGACCCTGAAGACCTGACCCTGCGCCAAGCCCGCTTGCTGGGTGAGGCCGACATCCTGCTGATCGATGGCGCGGTGCCATCTGCCATCCTTTCCAGAGCCCGCGCCGATGCACAGAGGCGGCTGTTTCACGTGGAACAGGCACATCCAAAGGGGGCTGGCGCGGGGCAAGAGGGGAGCGAACCCAGGTCAGAGGCCCAGCAAACGCCACCTGACACAGGTCTGACGCTGATCCTGCGCTGGCGTCCCCCCGCGCCAACCAAATAACCTAGGCGGTTTGCAGAGCAGTCGTACGCAGGCTGGCGAAATAGCCTGACATTCCGGCCAGCGCTGTCTGGCTTAACGCAATGAATGCGCGGCGGCGGTCAACCGGATCAGCCACCCGCACGAAGATACCGCTTTCGACCATCTGCGTCAGCCACCGCAGCGCGGTTGTCGCCGGGACGCCTGCCGCGATGCACAAGGATGTCACCGAAACCTGCCCCCCTTCGCCATGTGCGGCGGTGAGATCGAGCAGCATATCCCACACCGGATCGCCAAACAGCGCCGCATCGAAAAACCGGCTGCGCGCCTGACGATTGGCGATCATCTGCCGCACCACTTGCGGATCGGGCAGCGGGGTTGGTTCAGCCCCGCCGAAGCTGTTCAACAACCCGCTTTCCGGTTGGGGCGCAGCGGGCCGAAAATCGCGTCTGAATTCACCGAGCGATCCCGTGCTCTTCGCCTGTGGATTGCCCATGCGGTCCAGCGAGTGGGCAATCGCTTCAACCTGCTGGGACAGGCGCAGCAGAGTCACCCGGTCTTCCTCTCCCATTTCACGCAGGCGGGCTGCACCGGCCTCCCCCATCACGCGGCCCACCGCGATCACGCGTTCAGCGCGGCTTGGGGAAACCAGGATCTGCGGATGGGACTGATCAAGCACAGCAAAGACATCATCCAGACCCGCCAGATTGGTTGCCACGATCAGTTTTGCTCCGGACCGCGCCACCCGCATATCCAGCCGTGCCAGGCTGGCCAGCATCATCGCATCAATCCCGCGACTGCCGGTGACGCTGCAATCGACCACCACCACATCGCCCAGCAGCGCGATCGGCCCTTCGAGCAGCGCCCGCAAGCCGCCTCCGTCAATACTGCGGAACCCCGCCCCGTCCAGATCCGCGCCGATCTGACGGCGCAAGCCTTCATCTTCGGCAAAGATCGCCACGCGGGCGGGCAGCCCCGCACCATCATCGGCGCAGTCGTAGGAAAAATCGGCTTGTCCGGCAGCATCGTTCAACATGGCGCGACTCCAACAATGTTGGAACGAGACTAGAACAAAAGAGGATCAGGTCAAGTAAATCTGCGTATTAGCGTCAAACCGCTCGCCACTGCTCCGCTGT
>JBEQBX010000003.1:72597-72898 GCA_041639595.1 Porphyrobacter sp. | reverse complement strand
GATGCCGAGCCGCTTGGTTACACTGGGCCGCACCACATCGGCATCCACCAGCAACACCTCCAGCCCGCGTTCGGCGGCCAGCGCAATCGCAAGATTGGTGGCGCAGTAGGTCTTGCCCTCGCCGGGATGGGGCGAACACACCAGAATGCGGCGGGACAGCGCGCTTCCGCCGGCACGCGCATCAGCCAGCAGCTCGCGCTTGACGATCCGGAATTCTTCGAGAAGCCCGGTGACCGGATCTTCGGGCACAATCAGCCCGCCCTCGCGCAGATGCTCGCGGTCAATCCTGGCAAACGGGCCG
>JBEQBX010000003.1:0-72587 GCA_041639595.1 Porphyrobacter sp. | reverse complement strand
GCGGTGCTTCCGGTTGCGGGGCAGGTTGCGGGGCGGCGGGCGCGGCGGCAACGTGCGGTTGCGGTGCGGGGCGCGGCGCGCTTTGCTGTTGCGGCGCGGGACGGCGCAGCGCCGGCGGCACAGGCGGCATTTCCGGCAGCTTGATCGCGGTGCGGCGCGGGTCGAGGCCGAAGGCGGCATCGGCCCGTTCGAACAGCGATGCGGGCCGCGCACCCGTGCGGTTGATCTTGCCCTGTTCGGTCATCGCGATTTCTCCGTCCTCACGCCATCGACCCGAGCGAGACGAACTCGATCGCAAGCAGGATCACCAACATCCCGCCAAGGCCTGCACAGGCCCCGGCAAATTGCTTAAGCCTCCGCTTTTCCATTGCGCGCGCCGCGTCTGACACCGTCAGCGAAACGGAACCGATCACCGGCAGATCAAAAGCGCGCTCCAGCTTCTGCGGGGTGGCAAAGCTCGACTTGAGCTGGCTCAGCGCATAAGCGGCGGCCACCCCTGCCCCCAGGCCGACAATCAGCACGCCCAGCAACAGCAGCGGACGATTGGGCGCCGCCGGTTTCTGCGGAACGCCGGGTTGCTGGATCACGTCGAACCGGAACTGGCTGGCCTTGTCTTCAACCTTGCCGCGCGTGCGCAGCGCCTCGCGATCTTCCAGCAGCTTTTCGTAATTCTTGCGCAGCACATCATAATCGCGGCTGATGCGGTTGGCTTCGGCGGCAACGGCCGGCTCGCTCGCCTGGCTCGCCATCAGAGCGGCAAAACCGCTTTGCAACGCGGCGCGGCGGGCCTGCAAGGCATCAACCGCGGCCTGACGTTCGGTGCGGATCGCGATGAGCGAGGCATGGGCCGGATTGGGCGTGCCGTTTGCATCATCGCCTGCCGCTGCCGCCTGCCGGGCCAGGATCGCGACCTGTTTGGTGGTCGACACAACATCGGGGTGGCTATCGGTCAGCCCGCGCGCGCGCAGTTCGGCAAGCTGGGTCTGCGCCTGTTGCAGCGCGGCGCGCGGTCCGGTCGCCTGCGGTCCGCCAGCAATGGTGCGCGGCGTGTTGGCCAACTGCCCGGTAATCGCCGCAAGGGCGCTTTCCGCGGCGGCCAGATCAGCATCGACATTGCGCACTTCGGCGCGGGCCTGCTGGACCTTGTTCGACAGGCTTTCCGAACCCCCGACGAGATCGGGATATTGCGTTTCGAAGGAAAGCCGACGCTGTTCGGCCTGCTCCAGTTCAAGCTTGCGTTCGTCAAGCTGGCGGTCGAGATCGCCGATCGCCGAACTGATCCCGGTGCGATTGCCGACGATGTGTTCTTCGCGCAGGATGTCGAGCAGCTTCTGCACCACATCGCGCGCCAGCACAGCGTTTTCGGCATCGGGAAGATCGCCGTGGCTGATTTCGGCGGTGATTTCGAACAGGTTGTCCTGCTCGCTGGTGACTCTCACCTTCTTTTCCAGATCGGCAATTGCCGAATCCAGCGTGCCGCGGTCCGTGATCCCTTCGCCTAGACGGGTGGAGATGACGACCTTTTCAAGGTTCTTGGCGCTCGACAGGGTCTGTCGCACGCGCATGATCTCTTCCTTGCCGTCACCGGCAATGCCAAGCTGCTTGGACAGCACGTCCTGCACATCGACATAAACCCGCGCCTTGGATGCGTAGGTGTTGGGGATCATGCTGACCACCGCCCACCCCAGCAGGCACACGCCCCACGCGACCGCAATCGCGATCCAGCGCCGGTGCCACACCGACCACAACGCTGCGCGCAGTTCGTCGAAGATCTCGCTCATTGCGCCATGCGCTCCTTAGAACCGGCTTTCCGGGATGATGATCGTGTCACCCGGTTTGAGCATGACGTTGGCAGTCGCATCGCCGCGGCGCACCAGATCGGACAGGCGGACGCGGTATTCGACCTGCGTGCCGGTGGCGCGGTTGATGCGGATCAGCTTTGCACGGTTGCCTGCGGCAAATTCATTGAGACCGCCGACCGCAATCATTGCGTCCAGGGCGGTCATGTTCGCCCGGAACGGCAGCGAGGCCGGCTGCGGGGTTGCACCGATGATGCGCACCTGCTGCGTGAAATTGCCTTCAGGCGTGTTGACGATCACCGAAACGATCGGCTGTTCGATGTACTTCGAAAGCTCGCCCGCGATGTAATCCTGCAGCTCGGTCGAGGTCTTGCCGACCGCCGGGATGTCCTGAACCAGCGGAATGGTCAGCCGGCCATCGGGACGCACGCGCACCTTGTCGGCGCTGAGTTCGGGATTGCGCCAGACGTGGATGGTGATCTCGTCCATCGGGCCGATGGTGTATTCCTCGGACGGGGCGATGCTGCCGTCGCCGTAACTGGCCGGGGGCAATTCCTTGCCTCCGCCTGCGCAGGCGCCCAACAGAACAGTGCCGAGGCCGAGAACGGCGAGGCGCTTCAAAGGCAGACGGTGGAGCATTGGTCGTGGGTCCTTGGCCAGTTCGCGTCGGACGGCACGTGAACTGGACAGGAGCGACCTGCGACACGAACCACCCGGATATGAGGTGCTTGTCGCGGGAAATGGTGAACATTCGGTTAGTTATACAGACGCAAATCCGAACCCTTCCCGGATCGGGACAGCGCTTTGCCGGGGATTAACGCGCAGCGACCCGCCAGTGGTTTCAGACCAGCATTTCGGCCGCCGGGCCATGCCCCAGAAACGCCGATGGAGAGGCGGTCGCGCCGTAAGCTCCGGCACAGAACACCGCGACCAGATCGCCGACATCGGCGCGCGGCATGGCAGCATTGTCGGCAAGCCGGTCCAACGGGGTGCACAGGCAGCCTACAATGTTCACTTCCTCTGTCGCTTCCTGCCCGTAACGCGTTGCAATTGCAGATGGATAATTCCGGCGCACCACTGTCCCGAAGTTGCCCGATGCCGCAAGCTGGTGGTGCAAGCCGCCGTCGGTGATGAGGAAGGTCACTCCGTGGCTTTCCTTGCGGTCTATGATGCGGGTCAGGTATACCCCGGCCTCGCCCACCAGATAACGGCCGAGTTCGATGCACAGGTCTGTCTCTGCCAGAACCGGCGGCAGGTGCTCAAACCGCTCGGCCAGACTGTCGCCGACCTTGGCCAGATCGACCGGCAGATCGCCCGGGAAATAGGGGATGCCCAGCCCGCCGCCCATATTGAGCTTCGGCAAGCCATGGCCGATCGCATCGCCCAGCTCTGCCGCCAAGGCCAGCACATTGCCCTGCGCTTCGATGATCGCGTCGGCGCTCAACGTCTGGCTGCCGGTGAAGATGTGGAGACCGCGCCATTCCGCCCCTTCGGCGATCAGTCGGCGGGCGATGGCCGGCACCTTTTCGGCATCAATGCCGAACTGTTTGGCCCCGCCGCCCATCTTCATGCCCGAACCGGTCATCACAAATGAGGGGTTCACGCGGACGGCGATGCGCGGCGCAATCCCGATCCGCTGGCCAATGGCGAGTGCACGCAGCCCCTCGCCCTCGCTTTCGCAATTGAGCGTCACGCCTGCTAAAATGGCAGCTTCAAGTTCGTCATTGCGCTTGCCCGGTCCGGCAAAGCTGATGCGCCGCGGGTCGATCCCGGCGGCGACGCACAGCGCCAACTCGCCTGACGAGGCAATATCGAAGCCATCTACCAGCGGCGCCATGTGGCTGATCACTGCGGGGTGCGGGTTCGCCTTGACCGCGAAATTCACCCCGACCCGGGACGGCAATGCCGCGCGCAAATCGGCCATGCGGGCATCCAGCAGCGCCCGCGAATAGACGAACAGCGGCGTGCGCCCTGCCTCGGCCACCAGCGCGCTTACGGTCTTGCCGCCGATGGCAAGTTCCCCGCCAACGCAATCGTAACCGGCAGGGATCGGGCCGACAGGCTTCATTCGCTGAAATCCTTGTTGAGCTGCGCCTGTAACGCCGTGCGGTCGATCTTGCCATTGGGGTTGACCGGCATGGCATCACGCCAGTGGATCATCTGCGGATGCATGAAATTGGGCAGGTCCCGCTGCAACCGCTTGGGCAGTTCGGCGCGCGCCGCTTCGTCGGCGCTGCCGCGAACCACCAGATGCACCGCCTGTCCCAATCGCGGATGCGGCACGCCCAGTGCGACCGCCTCGGCGACCAGACCTGTGGCCAATACCGCTTCCTCGATCTCCTGCGGGCTGATGCGGTTGCCCGCGCTCTTGATCATCGCATCGCGCCGTCCGGCAAAATAGAGCAGGCCATCCGCATCGCGCCGGACCCGGTCGCCCGACCACACGGCCATGCCGCCATAGGCTGATGCCGCAGGCGCGGGCTTGAAACGTTCGGCGGTGCGCGCCGGGTCCTGCCAATACCCTTGCGCGACCAGCGGGCCGCAATGGACCAGCTCGCCCTCCTCACCATCCGCTGCGACTGCGCCTGCATCATTGATGACGAGAATCTCTGCCAAGGGGATCGCCCTACCCATTGAAGTGGGATGAGAATCCGCCAATGACGGATCAAGGAAGGTCGAACGGAACGCCTCGGTCAGGCCATACATCGGGAACAGGCGCGCGTCGGGGAACATCCCGCGCAAAGCCTTCACCAGATCCACCGTCAACGCGCCGCCGCTATTGGTCAGCCGCCGCAAAGGCGCGCGGGCTTCATCGGGCCATTCGATTTCGGTCAGTTGCACCCACAGGGGCGGCACCGCGGCCAGCGTTGTCACGCCGTGCTTTGCACAGGCCTTGGCAACATCCCTGGGGAACAGGAAATCCAGCGGCACGACGCAGCCGCCCGCAAACCATGTACTGAGAAGCTGGTTCTGCCCGTAATCAAAGGACAGCGGCAGCACCGCCAGCGTCACGTCATCATGGGCCAAACCCAGATAATCCGCCACACTGACCGCACCCAGCCACATATTGGCATGGGTCAACATCACGCCCTTGGGCCGCCCGGTGGAGCCGGAGGTATAGAGGATCGCGGCCAGTTCATCCGGATCGGCCTGCGACGGGCCAAGTCCGCGCGCCAGCGCCTGCGCCCCGGCCAGCGCTTCACCCTCTCCCACACCGGCGCAGCCCGCGGGCCAATCGCCCGGTTCAAGGCTGGAAATCCGCGCCCCCGTGCCGATCAGCAACTTGGCGCCGCTATCAGCCAGGATATGCGCTGCCTGCGCGCGCTTCAGCAGCGGGTTGATCGGCACATGGACCAACCCGGCGCGTGCGGCCGCCAGCGGCAGCAGACAGGTCAACTCACCCTTGGCCGCCCAGCTTGCCACCCGCGCGCCTTTTTCCGGCACCATATGCCTCAGCCATCCTGCCAGCACCGCAACACGCTGTCTTAACTGATTGTGGTTAAGGACGGTGTCACGCAGCACCAGCGCCGCACGCTCCTCATGGCCCGCCGCCTCTGCCAATTCGGCAAGGTGATCCAGCGGACGCGGGGCGGGAACGGGCTGATGAAACATGGACGGGAGCATTCTTTCTAGTGATCGAAGCGCGGTATCACGACAGCGTTAACGTCTTGCAAGCTTTGACTGCGAGCCGGGCCGCTCAAGGTGCAACCGCGCCCTTCGACCGGGCGGAATGGTTCGCCCTGCTCGCCGATACAGGGCTTGTCCCGCTGATCGTGATTGCAGGCCAAGGCAATGACGAAGCGGCCCTCGCGCTGACCGAAAACGCCGGGCACATCACGCCTTTGCGCAACTGGTACAGTTTCACTTGGCGCGAATTGGCCCCGGCGGGCGCGGCAGGGGACTGCCTGCTCGAAGCAATCGCCCGGCAGTTGAAGACCCGCGGCCACCGTGTGACGCTCGAACCTGTGCCGGGGGAGGACGGATCGGCAGAACGGCTCGCCCGCGCATTCCGTTGTGCAGGCTGGCGCGTGGTGATGGAGCCTTGCGACATCAACCACGTCCTCAGCGTGCGCGGCCGCAGCTTTGCCGAATACTGGAACAGCCGCCCCGGAACCTTGCGCACCACTCTGAAACGCAAGGCGAAAAAGGTGGAAGTCGAAATCCTGACCCGTTTCGATGCCGCCGTTTGGGACGATTACGAAAGCATCTATGCCGCCAGCTGGAAACCGGCAGAGGATCAGCCCGCGATGTTGCGCGCCTTTGCGCAACGCGAGGGTGAGGCTGGCCGGCTGCGGCTGGGTGTGGCACGGGCGGATGGCATGGCGGTTGCGGCACAGTGCTGGACAGTCGAAAATGCAACCGCTTACATCCACAAGCTCGCCCATCTTGAGAGCCATAAGCCGCTGTCCGCAGGCACCACGCTGACCGCTGCGCTATTCCGGCACGTGATCGACGTCGACGGGGTATCTCTGGTCGATTTCGGCACCGGCGACCAAAGCTACAAGGCCGACTGGATGGAAGAAGTGCGCCCGCGCTTCCGGATTGATTGCCTCAATCCGGCCAGTCCCCGCGCATGGTTGCCGCTCGCCAAGCGGATGCTGCGGCGCGGGGCGTGACCCCCTGTCCCTTGCAATGCTTGCACCCGCGCCCGCGCATGGCTAAGCCCCGCGGCCACGGCGCAGAACAGGGATTTTACAGGCCGATGACCACATTGCCGAACATGGGCAGCGCCGCCGAACAGGCCGCGCTTGACGTTGAACTCAAAGGCTTGATCGCCGATGTGCTGGGCCTTGACCCGGCGCAGGCCGAAGCTTTCGGGCCTGAAACGGGACTGTTTGGTCACCTGCCGGAACTGGATTCGATGGCGGTCGCAGGTCTGCTCACGGAAATGGAAGACCGGCTTGGCATCGTTATCGAAGATGATGACGTGGACGGCGAAATGCTGGAAACCTACGGCGGGCTGCTGGCCTTCGCGCAAGCGAAGCTAGATCTCCGTTAGACCCCGCTAGACCCCTTCCAGGCCAGCTTTGCGTGATTTCCACGTGGAACATACCCGCTTCAGATGGCGGCCTGCCGGGCGAAGAATTGCTGGTGAGCTTCGATCGCGGACGGGCATCGCGGGTGCTGATCTGCCCGGCATGGTTTGACGAGGCAAACAAGCTCAGGCGGTTTACTTTAGAAGTGATGCGGCGGCTGGACCGCTCCGGGATCGACACGCTGCTGCCCGATCTTCCCGGCTGTAACGAGAGCATGGCACCACTGGAAATTCAAACACTTGAAAGCTGGCGCGCAGGAATGGTGTCAGCTTGCGAAGCGCTGGGTGCAACCCATGTGCTGGCGATCCGTGCTGGCGCACTGGTTGCGCCAGCGCATCTGCCGGGCTGGCACTATGCGGCACAAACCGGGCCAAAGTTGCTGCGCGGGATGATCCGGGCGCGCACCATCGCCTCACGCGAAGCAGGAATTGACGAGACTTCCGAATACCTTAGTGCGCTCGGCAGGAAAACAGGGCTGGTGCTCGGCGGGTGGCCGCTTGGGCCGGCGCTGTTCCGCGCGCTGGAAAGTGCAGTACCCGCGCTCGCCCCCGGTCAGTCCGACATTGCACAATCGGCGCTTGCCGGCCCGGGTTTGTGGCTGCGCGCCGAACCTGACGAGGACGCCGGACAGGCAGATCGCCTTACGGCGCTGATCGCCGAAAGCATCGGGGAATCAGTGGCTTGACCCGCCTTTCGCACACCTTCGGCTGCGGCAGCCTGACGCTTGCGGGCACGCTCGATACGGCACCGGGGAGCACCGGATTGCTGATCGTCAGCGGCGGCAATGAAATCCGCTCCGGCGCGTTTGGCGGACAGGCGGACATGGCCGCGCACATCGCGGCCGCGGGCTATCCCGTGTTCCGTTTCGACCGGCGCGGCGTCGGCGACAGCGAGGGCGAGAACCGCGGATTTCGGCATTCTGCCAAGGATATAATCGCCGCACTTGATGCGTTCCGGGCAATGGCACCGCAAATGGGCCGCGTGTTCGCTTTTGGCAATTGCGACGCGGCCTCGGCACTGATGCTGGCGAGCGGCGCGGGGTGCGATGGTCTGGTGCTTTCCAACCCCTGGACCATCGAACAGGACCAGGACAACGCAGGCGCGGACAGCCTGCCGCCTGCCGCCATCCGCGCGCGCTATTGGAAAAAGCTCAGATCGGCTTCGGAAGTCGGCCGCTTGCTGGGCGGCGGGGTCAACCTTGGCAGTCTCGTCCGCGGCGTTGGCGATGCCCTGCGTCCGCCTCCGCCGCCGTCAAGCCTAGCGCATGACATGGCGCAAGGGCTGGCAGGCTTTAACGGAGAAGTGCGCATCCTGCTCGCCACCGCCGACCGCACGGCGCAGATGTTCGAGACGGCTTGGGACAAGCACGATCCGCGCATCCGCCGCTGCAAAGGTGCAGGTCACGCCTATGTCGAGCCGGAGCATCGGGCCTGGCTGATAGCGGAAATACTCTCCGCATTAACCGCTTAACGCTCGAACAGGCTGACCAGTTCGACATGGGTTGACCAGCGGAACTGGCCGACGGGCCGCAGTTTGCGCAAGGCGAACCCTGCCTCCGCCAGAACCGCCGCATCACGCGCCCAGCTGGACGGGTTGCAGCTGACGTACACCACCTTCTTCACCGAACTGGCGGCGATTTCCGCCACTTGCGACCGCGCACCCGCCCGCGGAGGATCGAGCAGGATCGCATCGAAACGGTTGAGCTCCGCCGGCTGAAGCGGAGACCGGAACAGATCGCGGTGCAATGCCAACACCTGCCCCCCGGCCCGCGCACCGGAAGCTTTGCAAGCGAAATGCGCCGCCTGCTCGGCTTCGACAGCCAGCACCTTGCGGCCTTCGCGCAGGCCGAAAGCAAAGGTGCCCAGACCCGCAAACAGATCGGCCACAATCCGCGCATCCCCCAGCCAATCAGCAGCGTCGGCCACCATCCGGTCTTCGGCATCGTGGGTTGCCTGCAGGAATGCTCCCGCCGGAAGACCGACCGGCACGCCCGATAATGTGACCGTCACCGGCTCCGGTTCCCACACCGTTTCCGCGCCGTAGCCTTGATCGACGGTCAGCCGCGCAAGGTTCTGATCACGGGCGAAATCAAGCGCCGCCTCGGTCGGGCCGAGCCCGTCCATCGGGAAGTTCGACAGGCCCGCCTCAACCCCCTGATCCGCCAGCGTCAGGTTGATCCCCACCATCGCCTTGGGCCCATAAGCGGCCACGAATGCGCGCAAGGGCACGATCAGCGCGGCGAGGCGCGGATGGAGCACCGGGCACTCCTTCAGATCGACCACTCGGTGCGATCCGCCCTCGCGGTAGCCGAGCACGGCGCTCTTCGCGGTGCGCAGCCCGTGCAGGCCCGCGCGGCGGCGGGTGTGCGGCGGCGAAAGGTGAACCGGGAACAGTTCGGCAGGTTCCAGCCCCTGCCCTCGCGCCGCATTCAGCACCCGATCGCGCACGAAATCGGTCAGTATGCTGTCGTCGGCGTGCTGCAACTGGCATCCGCCGCAGGTGGTGAAATGGCGGCAGGCAGGCGCGACATGATGATTGCCCGCAATGATCGCGCCTTCGGCATTGACGGCGTCCCCGGGCACCGCGCCGGAGACATGGCGGCCAGAAGCGGTAACGCCGTCGCCCTTGGCGGCGAGGCGGATGATGAGGTCGGGATCGGTCACAGGCAGGCCGCTAGCGCGTGCGCCACCCTTTCGGCAAGCTGCGATGGTGTGAAAGCCGCTCCGGCCTGCCGTGCAGCCTCGCCATGCAGCCACACGGCCTCGCAGGCAGCGGTGAAGGGATCGGCCCCGCAGGCCATCCGGCTTCCCGCGATTCCCGCCAGCACATCACCGGTTCCAGCAACCGACAGCCAGCTAGTCGCAGGGGGTGCGAGTGCGATGCGGCCATCGGGCGCGGCGATCACAGTGTCGGGGCCTTTGGCGAGCACCACCATCCCGCTCACCCGCGCGAGAGCCGCCGCGCGGTGACACCGCCCTTCGGCAATCACCCCGAAGGCGCGGCACAGGGCGTCAAGCTCGCCATCATGCGGGGTGGCGAGGATCGGAATGTCGCGGCCGAGCAAGGCCGGGGTAAGCACCATCAGCGCATCGGCATCGATTACCAGCGCGCGCGTCTGCGCCAAGGCGGAGGCAAGCGCCGAACAAGCCGCTGCGTCACGCCCTAATCCGGGGCCGACGAGGATGGCATCAAGGCGGGGATCGGCCAATGCCTCGGCCAAAGGCGCGCTATCGGTCACCACATCGGGCGGCGTGCGCGGATCGGGTTCAGCCGCGAACAGCTTCACATAGCCCGCCCCTGCATGCTGCGCCGCAGCCGCAGACAGCAGGCTCGCCCCCGGCATCGCGCCGCCGACAATGCCGAGGAGGCCGCGGCGATATTTGTGGCTGTCCGCAGGCGGCGCGGCGATGCAAGGGCGTCCGATCACGTGCGCCGCACCCGCCACACTGCCGATGCCGATCGGCACAATCCGCATCTGCCCCGTCAGCGCGCGGCCCGGCAGGCTCCAATGCGCAAACTTCCACGCGCCCAGCGCAAGAGTCAGATCGAAGCTGGGCAATCCTTCGCCAAGCACCGCGCCGCTGTCACTGTCGATGCCGGAGGCAACATCGATCGCAATCCGGTAGCGGTGGCGCGCGGCCAGATCACGCAGCAGCAGAGCGTGCTCTGCCATCAGCGGACGGGTCAGGCCGGAGCCGAACAGGCAGTCAACGAAAACATCGCCCTGCACACCGCTGCCAGCAGCGGCAACTGGCCCGGCCCAACGCCGGCGCGCTTCCTTTGCGGCATCGGTTGCAGGCAAAAGCGGGGCAACAACCGTGACCGCATTACCCGCGCCGCGCAGGCGGCGGGCGATGACATAGCCATCGCCGCCATTATTGCCGGGGCCGCATAGCACGGTGACAGATCGCCCTGCGGCGATGCGCCGGATCCACTCCGCCGCGCCGCCTGCGGCCACCTCCATCAGGTCGGACACGCTGGTTCCAGCATCGAACAGCGCCTGTTCGGCGGCGCGCATCTGGGCGGCGGTCAGGACCTGCCGCTCGCTCACGGCGTGGGCGAAGCGATCATTTCGGGCGGGATGCGATAACTGTCAGCGCCGACCTGGAATTGCACGGCGCCGCCTTCGGCCGGTGTCATGGCAATGTTCTCTGCGCCATCGAAGGTGGCAATGCCGCCGGTCGCGGGGTCACGGGTGAAGCGCCGGAATCCGCCATCGGGATGATGGACCACGAAATCCTGCGTGCCTGCCACCTTTTCCAATGTGCAGTCATTGGCCAGCGCTTCCGCTTCGCCAATCGCGCAAGCGACCTTGTCGCCCGGAGGCGGCGGGCTTTCGCTGCCGCAAGCAGTCAGCAGAGCGAGCGCGCCCAGTGGGCTAGATATCCGCAAAAACATGGGTTTCCGCCTTTGCTCCGGGGTGAGTAAGCGCGCCGAAACGCGCCGGGCCGACCACCTGACTGTAGCGCCACAGTGCACCAGACTGATAATCATTGGTGCGCGGTTGCCAAGCCTTGCGGCGTTCGGCCAGCACCGTTTCGCTGACGTCCAGTTCGATGGTGCCCGTTTCCGCATCAATGCTGATGATGTCGCCATCCTCGACCAAGGCGATCGGGCCGCAATCCGCCGCCTCGGGGCAGACATGGCCGATGCAGAAGCCGCGCGTTGCGCCGGAAAACCGTCCGTCCGTGATCAGCGCGACCTTCTCGCCCATGCCGAGGCCATAGAGCGCGGCGGTGGTGGACAGCATCTCGCGCATGCCGGGGCCGCCCTTGGGCCCTTCATAGCGGATGACGATGACGCAGCCTTCGGCAATGTCGCGCTTTTCAACGGCGGCGAAGGCATCCTCCTCGCAATTGAACACGCGGGCCGGGCCGGAGAACTGGAGGCGCGCCATCCCGGCGACCTTCACAATCGCGCCATCAGGGGCGAGACTGCCCTTGAGGCCCACCACGCCGCCGGTCGGAGTGATGGGGGTCTTCACGTCGTAGAACACCTTCTGATCGGGGTTCCAGGTGATCTGTTCGATGTTTTCACCCAGCGTCTTGCCGGTGACGGTCATCGGATTGGGATCGATGAACCCGCCGTCGAGCAGGGTGCGCAGCGCCATATAGACCCCGCCCGCTTCATGCATGTCCTTGGCGACATACTTCCCGCCCGGTTTCAGGTCTGCGATGTAAGGTGTTGATTTGAAGGCTTCAGCCACGTCGAACAGATCGAATTCGATCCCCGCTTCGCTGGCCATGGCGGGCAGGTGCAGCGCGGCGTTGGTGGAACCGCCGGTCGCCGCGACGATGCGCGCCGCGTTCATGAACGCCTCGCGGGTGCAGATGTCACGCGGACGCAGGTTCAGCGCGATCAGTTCCATCACCTGCTTGCCTGCCGCGACCGCGATATCATCACGCGATCTGAAAGGAGCGGGCGTCATGTTGCTGTTCGGCAGGGATAATCCGATCGCCTCGCCGACGCAGGCCATGGTGTTGGCGGTGAACTGGCCGCCGCAAGCACCGTGTCCGGGGCACGCGACCTTTTCAAGCGCGATCAACTCGGTCAGTGGGCAGTTGCCGGCGGCATATTGCCCGACCGCCTCGAACACATCGACCACGGTCACGTCCGCGCCGCGGTGGGTGCCGGGGAGGATCGAGCCGCCGTAAACGAAGATGCTCGGCACATTCAGCCGCAGCATCGCCATCATCATGCCGGGCAGGCTCTTGTCGCAGCCCGCAAAGCCGACAAGCGCGTCATAACAATGACCTCGGACCGATACTTCAATCGAATCCGCAATGATCTCGCGGCTGATGAGCGAGGATTTCATGCCCTGGTGGCCCATGGCGATGCCATCGGTGACGGTGATCGTGTTGAACCGGCGCGGGGTGCCGCCGCCTGCGATCACACCTTCGCGGCAGATATCGGCCTGTGCGTTCAGGGTGGTGTTGCAAGGCGCGGAGTCGTTGCCTGCACTGACTACGCCGACGAAGGGCGCGGCGATTTCATCCTCGGTCATGCCCATCGCATAATAGTAGGAGCGGTGCGGGGCGCGCTCCGGACCGACCGAGACGTGGCGGCTGGGGAGCTTCGACTTGTCAAACTTGGACGACATTAGATTTCCCGATTGCGGCGATTTGTGAAACGCCCTTGCCTTCAGGCGAGCGCGGACGCAACCCTTTGCGCAACATCTGCCAATAGTGCGGCAAATCGCAGGTGATCGGCGGGAGCGGCGACAAGATCCTGACGCAGCTCGACCCCCAGATAAGCCCGCCCTTCTGCCTCTGCGTGGCGGCTCATCGTGTAATTGAGATCGCGGCCCGAATAGGGAAGGTTGTCGCCGACCGTCAGCCCCTCGGCTTCGAGCAGCGGGATAGCGATGCGCGCGGCGCGGTCATCCTGATTGCAGAGCACACCCACCTGCCACGGGCGTGGCTCGTCACGGCTCGCAAGGCGCGGCGTGAAAGAATGGAGCGACAGGATCAGCGCCGGCTGCGCGGCCTCCAGCCATTGTTCCAGAGCGGTGTGATAGGGGCGGTGGAAGCGATTGAGCCGCGCCTCACGATCTGCGCCGACATTGCCGGGAATCGGGTGCCCGTCGCTGGCTTCGGGGACGAGGCCAGGGGCGGTTTCCTCGCGGTTCAGGTCGCAGACAAGACGGCTGACGGCGGCGATATGGGAGGGGATGGCGTGGTCGCGGGCGAGGATTTCGGCGATCGCTGCGGTGCCGATGTCGATGGCGATGTGTTCGTGCAGCAGGTGCGCGGGGATGCCGAGGGTGATGTCTGGAGGGATGTGGTTGGACGCATGGTCGGCAGTGCAGACGATCCCGCCGGGTGTCGGGATGCCAAGTTGGCGGAAGACCTCACTCATGCCACCATCTCCGTTCGCCTCGAGCGTAGTCGAGAGGCCTGTGCGCGATGTCTCGACTTCGCTCGACACGAACGGGAATGGGGATAGCTCACCGCAGCCGCCCCGCCATGGTCCACCATTCGCGCGGCATCGCCGCCTGAGCGGCATCGCGGGCCTCGCACGTGTCGTAAAGCGCAAAGCAGGTCGCGCCCGATCCGGACATGCGGGTGAGCCACGGCGCGGTTCCGGCCAGGGCTGCCAGAACGTCGGCAATCACCGGACATAGCGTGATGGCGGGGGCTTCGAGATCGTTGCGGCCTTCTCTCGCAATCGTGCTCGCCGGACCTTCGGGGAGCGCCCCGCGATCCTGCCCATCCCACGCCTTGAACACCGGGCCGGTCGACAGCGGCACGCGCGGGTTGACCAGCAGCACCGGGGTTCCGGCGAGATCGTCCTCTACCGCAAGCGGCTCGGTGCCGGTGCCGAGGCCGATATGGGTCCGGCTGAGCACGCAGGCAGGCACATCCGCGCCGAGCTTTGCCGCCCGCGCTGACCAGTCGTCGGGCAGGCCATGCAGCGCCTCGACAATCCGGAAAACCGCCCCCGCATCCGCCGACCCGCCGCCAAGGCCAGCCGCGACCGGGAGGTTTTTCTCCAGCGTCACCGCCAAGCCCTGCGGGCGCGGGAGGGCGTTCAGTGCCTTTGCGACCAGATTGTAGAAGGGATTGTCCAGCCCGCCCGCAAACTCGCCCAGTGTCGTGACGCTGTCGGCAGCAGCAGGCGCGGCGCTCAGCACATCGCCCGCATCGACGAAGGCGAACAGGGTCTCAAGCTCGTGATACCCATCCTCCCGCCGCCGGCGGACATGCAGCGCGAGGTTGATCTTGGCGTAGGCGGTTTCGGTAACGGGCAAACTTCCAACTTTCGTCATTGCGATGAGCCGAACGCGACGCGGCAATCCAGTTTACGACGTTGCATTAAAGCGAAGGCTTCGATGCTGGATTGCTTCGCTGCCCTCGCAATGACGAAAGATTGAGGGGTTCGATTACATATTCGGATAGTTCGGCCCGCCGCCGCCTTCCGGCGTCACCCAGTTGATGTTCTGGTTGGGGTCCTTGATGTCGCAGGTCTTGCAGTGGACGCAGTTCTGCGAGTTGATCTGGAACTTTGGTTCGCCGGTCTTTTCGTCGGTCAGCCATTCGTAGACCCCCGCCGGGCAGTAACGCGCGGACGGCCCGCCGAACACGGCCAGCTCGCTTTCCTTCTGCAACTCCCAGTCCTTGACCTGCAGGTGGCAGGGCTGGTCCTCGGCGTGGTTGGTGTAGCTGTAGGCGACGTTGGTCAGCTTGTCGAAGGTGATCACGCCATCGGGCTTGGGGTAGTCGATCTTCGGATAGAGATCGGCGCGGCCCGTCTGCTCGTAATCGCGGTGGTGCTTCATCGAAATCGGCAGGCCGATCTTCAGCGTGCGCATCCACATGTCGATGCCGGCCAGCACCGTACCGATATCGCCGCCGAACTTGGCAACGGCAGGCTCGGCGTTCTGGACGACCTTCAGCTCGGTCGCGATCCAGCTGGAGCGGACCGCGGTGTCGTAATCCATCAGCTCGGTCTTCTCGTGACCGGCCGCAATTGCCGACGCGATCGATTCAGCCGCCAGCATTCCGCTCTTCATGGCGGTGTGGCTGCCCTTGATGCGCGGCACGTTGACGAAGCCCGCCGCGCAGCCGATCAGCGCCCCGCCGGGGAAGGCGAGTTTGGGCACCGACTGCCAGCCGCCCTCGTTGATCGCCCGCGCGCCGTAGCTGACACGCTTGCCGCCTTCGAGGTATTCGCGGATCGCCGGGTGGTTCTTCCAGCGCTGGAATTCCTGATAGGGCGAAACCCACGGGTTTTTGTAATCGAGCGCGGTCACGAACCCGAGCGCCACCTGACCATTGGCCTGATGGTAGAGGAAGCCCCCGCCCCAGCTTTCACTTTCGGTCAGCGGCCAGCCCTGCGTGTGGATCACGCGGCCCGGCTTGTGCTTCTTGGGATCAATGTCCCACAATTCCTTGATGCCGAGGCCGTAAACCTGCGGCTGGCAATTGGCCTCAAGGTCGAACTTGGCCTTCATGCGCTTGGTCAGGTTGCCGCGCGCGCCCTCGGCAAAGACGGTATACTTGGCGTGGATTTCCATGCCGGGGGTGTAATCGCCCTTGTGGCTGCCATCGGCGGCAACGCCCATGTCCTGTGTAATGACACCGGCAACGCGGCCTTCATCATCGATCATCACGTCCGCAGCCGGGAAGCCGGGGAACACCATCACGCCCAGGGCCTCGGCCTGTTCGGCCAGCCAGCGGGTCATGCTGCCGAGGCTGCCGGTGTAGCAGCCGTCGTTGCTCATCAG
Source organism: Porphyrobacter sp. (assembly GCA_041639595.1). Lineage (GTDB taxonomy): Bacteria > Pseudomonadota > Alphaproteobacteria > Sphingomonadales > Sphingomonadaceae > Erythrobacter. The sequence continues at coordinate 56,526 of JBEQBX010000003.1, read as the reverse complement.
CGGGGGCATGATCGCGTGCGGGATCGAGGTCTTGCCACCCTTCGACAGCACCCAGTGCCAGTTATCCGTCACCGGAGTCTGCGCCATCGGGCAGCCTTGGTCCCGCCATTCGGGCAGCAGTTCGTCCAGCGCCTTGGGATCGACCACCGCGCCCGACAGGATGTGTGCGCCGATTTCGGAGCCCTTTTCGAGCACGATGACCTCAAGCTCGGCATTGATCTGCTTGAGCCTGATGGCAGCAGCCAGACCCGCCACGCCGCCGCCGACGATCACGACATCGCAGGGCATTGATTCACGTTCGCTCATCGAAGCTTTCCTGATCCTTGTTGGTTTCTGCCGCGCAGGCCGCACAGACTGGCGATATGCCTTCCATGCCCACTTGCTAACGCACTCGCGGACAGTCAAGACCCGCGATGGATAGCATGACCTCCCGATGACCCGGCTCGACCATACCATTGCGCGCGAATTTGAAGCGGCGCTCGCCTGGTGGCACATGGCCGGGGTCGATCATGACTTCGGCGATGACGCTACGGCGTGGTTGGCCGATCGGCCGCTGGATGCCGCCCGGAAAAGCGGTTCGGGCCGGGCAACTGCGCAACAGCACGCGGGCGCATCTCCGCATCAGGCAAGCGATGCTGTGGCAGCATTTGCCGGACCGCTGACCGCCGAACAGACCGTCCCCGCAACGCCGCGCCGGGATTACCTGGGCGATTCGCCGCCTGCCGATCTGGCCGCGTTCCGCCAATGGTGGATGGAATCTCCCGATCTTGATGCGGCGCGCGGATTTCCACGGGTTTCGCCCCGCGGGGAAGCAGGCGCGGCGCTGTTGGTGCTGGTGCCGGCCCCGGAAAGCGAGGACCGCGAACGGCTGCTATCTGGGCCGCAGGGCCGCCTGCTGACGAATATTCTTGCGGCAATGGGTCTGGACGAAAAAGACGTTTACATTGCCTCGGCGCTTCCCTCGCATACGCCTATGGCCGATCTGGGCATGCTCGCCGCTGCGGGCATGGACGCGGTAACGGCGCATCACATCGGACTTGTCGCGCCAGCCCGGTTGATCGCCTTTGGAACGGGTCTTGCGCCGATGCTCGGCTTGCCTTCCGAACAGCCTTTACGTGAAATCAACTATGTCAGTGGCAAGACACCTGCTCTATCGAGCGAAATGCTCGACGCGCTCATGGATATGCCCAGGCTGAAGGCTCGGTTCTGGCGGAGATGGATGGAATGGTCGGCCACAAATTGATGCGTTCGGGTACGGCGCTGGCGGCGATGGTGGTGGCGGCGTTCGGCCTGCATGCGCCTGCCGCGGCCCAATCGGGCGATCTGATCGCCCGCTGGAATGGCGCAGCACCGGCGGAAGGCGCCGTGCGCGCCGTCCTGTCAGAAGAAGAACGCGCCCACTACCGCCAGCTTTTCGCCGCCATCGACACCCAGCAATGGCCCGTGGTCGATAGCCTGCTGGCTGGACGCCCGACCGGCACCCTCACCCAGATCGCGCGCGCCGAATATTATACCCACGCCAACAGCCCGAAGGTTTCTGCCGAACAGATCGCAAGCTGGTTCAACGACGGGGTCGATCTTCCGCAGGCCGACCAGCTTATCCGCATGGGCGCCAAACGCGGGCTCACCGCCCTGCCCGCCTTGCCGAGCGAACAGGGTTTCGCCCGCCAGCCCTATGCGCCCAAGCGGATACTGCCGCGCAGCGTTAACGACGGGACCATGCCGGCGGAAAGCGCAAGCGCCATCCTCGCCGCGATCAAGGCTGATAACCCCGCCGAGGCGCAGCGCCTGCTGGCCGAAGCCGAATGGCAAATGTCGATGGAGGCGCGCACAGAGTGGCGCCAGCGGGTGGCGTGGAGCCACTACATCGAAAACAACGATGCTGCCGCGCTGGAACTGGCCCGCACTGTCACTGAAGGCAGCGGCGAATGGGTGGCCGAAGGCGCGTGGGTCGAAGGGCTTGCCGCGTGGCGGCTGGGTTACTGCTCGCTTGCCGGTGAAGCCTTTGCGCGGGTGGCGTCGCGCGCATCGAATGTCGAACTCGCCGCAGCCGGGCATTACTGGGCGCACCGCGCCGCGGTCCGCTGCCGCGAACCGGGTCAGGCACAGCAGCATCTTGCCGCTGCCGCCCGGCTGGACGAAACGCTTTACGGGATGCTCGCCGCAGACCAGCTTGGCGTGGAAATGCCTGCCCATGCGCCGCCGCAACCGTTCAGCCGCAGCGATTGGGAGCAGGTGGCGCAGCGCCCCAATGTCCGCGTGGCCGCCGCGCTGATGGAAATCGGCCGCCCGGCGCTGGCCGATGAAGTGCTGCGTCACGAAGCGAAGATCGGCCCGCAGATGCAATATGCCGCGCTCGCCCGTTTCGCGCGCGAACTGGGCCTTCCCTCCACCCAGCTGTTCATGGCCCACAACGCGCCATATGGCACCAGCAGCGATCCCAGCTTGCGGTTCCCGATTGCCCATTGGCAGCCGGTGGGCGGCTGGCAGGTCGATCCGGCGCTGGCCTTCGCCCATGCCTTGCAGGAATCGAACTTCCGTGCCGCCGCGGTCAGCCCGGCCAATGCACGCGGGTTGATGCAGATCATGCCCGGCACCGCGCGCGACCATTCGGGCCGGTTGAGCCTTGGCGCCAGTTATGAGGATCTGAACGATCCGCAGGTCAACCTCGCCTATGGCCAGCGCCATCTGGAAATGCTGCGCGACCATCCGGCGACCGGCGGCGTGCTGCCCAAGATCATGGCGGCTTACAACGCTGGCCTTACCCCGATCGGGCGCTGGAACTTTGAAATCAACGACCAGAACGATCCCCTGCTGTGGATGGAATCCATCCCTTACTGGGAAACCCGCGGCTATGTCGCGATCGTGATGCGCAATTACTGGATGTATGAACGCGCCGCGGGGACGGATTCGCCCAGCCGCCGCGCGCTGGCTCAGGGGCGCTGGCCTGACTTCCCCCGCGCTGCTACCACCCGTTCGGCACGATTGGGGCAATAACGGGAGCGGGCACAGTGGCGATTGATGAAAGCCGGGTTTTCAAACCGATCAATATCGCCGTCCTGACCGTTTCCGACACGCGCACGGTGGATGATGACACCTCAGGCGATATTCTCAGCCAGCGGGTGATTGGCTCCGGGCACAATCTGGCCGCGCGCACCATTGTCAGGGACGATGCAAAGCTGCTGGCCGCCCAGTTAGAAGCATGGATCGATGATCCCGCCATCGACGCCGTGGTCAGCACCGGCGGCACCGGCCTCACCGGCCGTGATGTCACCCCCGAAGCGTTGGCGATGATCGCGGGCGCGCGCGACATCCCCGGCTTTGGCGAGTTGTTCCGCTGGCTCAGTTTCAAAACCATCGGCACCAGCACCGTGCAATCGCGTGCCTGCGCAGTGGTGGCGCGCGGCACCTATATCTTCGCGCTGCCGGGATCGAACGGCGCGGTGAAGGATGGGTGGGACGGGATCCTTGCCGAACAGCTTGATGCCCGCAATCGGCCCTGCAACTTCGTCGAACTGATCCCGCGATTGCGAGAGGCTTGATCCGGGCTGCGGGCGGCAGCTGCGCCTTCGGTCCCCTCCAGACCCCGCCAGATCGGGTTCAGGCCAAGCCCAGACACCCGCCTGATCGCCATTCGGGGCTTGGCATAGACCACTTTGTTCCGTAAATGTTCCACGTGAAACATTCTCCGGTCAAAGGTCGCGGCGCGCAATCGGCAGCGGTGCCCACCCGCTTCGGGTTGGCGACGCGCGAGGTTGACGGCGACTGGCGCGATCATGTCGAAACCTTGGACGGCCCGCCGGTCAAACTGCGCACCACGGTGATCCGGGAACAGCCCAAGTCGATCCTCACCTTCAACCAATCGCCCGATGTGCCGTTCGACCGGTCGGTGAACGCGTATCGGGGGTGCGAACATGGCTGCATCTATTGTTTCGCCCGTCCCACCCACGCCTACCACGACCTGTCGCCGGGGCTGGATTTCGAAACGAAGCTCTTCGCCAAACCGGACGCGGCAGCGTTGCTGCGCAAGACGCTGGCAAAGCGGGGATATCAACCAAAACCCATCGCCATGGGGACCAATACCGATCCCTATCAACCAATCGAGCGCGATTACCGGATCACCCGCGAAATTCTCGAAGTGTGCCTGGAAACGCGGCACCCCGTCACCATCACCACCAAGTCGGACCGGGTGCTGGACGATGCCGATCTCCTGGCCGCCATGGCGCGCGAGAAACTGGTGGCGGTGTCGATCTCGGTCACCGCGCTTGATCCGGTGCTGTCGCGAAAGCTGGAACCGCGCTGCGCTGCGCCGGCCAAGCGGCTTGCGGCACTGGCGCGGTTGGTGGATCTGGGGGTGCCGGTGCATTGCTCGATCTCGCCGATTATCCCGGCGATCACCGACGATTTCATTGAAGGCATCATCGCCGAAGTCGCGCGACTGGGGGTCCGGAGCGTAAACTGGATCCCCCTGCGCCTCCCCCACGAAGTCGCGCCGCTGTTCCGAGAATGGCTCGCCGTCCACTACCCCGACCGCGCGGGCAAGGTGACGAGCATCGTGCGCGACATGCGGGGAGGAAAGGACAATGATCCGAACTTCCACAGCCGCTTCAACCCGCAAGGCGTCTGGCCCGATCTGATCCGGGCGCGGTTCAACGTGGCGTGCCGGAAGGCGGGGATTGGCCAAGGGAAAGAACGACCGCGGTTCGAACTCGATTGCTCGCAGTTCAGAGCGCCTGAAACGGGCGGGCAGTTGCGGCTGCTTTAGATCAGCCGAACCCCAGCCCCGCCTCACCCGGGGCAAAGCGTACCAGCCGGCTATCCACCAGTGCCGCGGTGCGGTTCACGACAGCCTTCTGATACTCCGCATCCTTGATCATTTCGAAGAACGCACCCGCATTGGGATAGCAGGCGATGAAACCGTCGTGCCAGCGTTCGCCCTCCGGCCCCGTCACAACCGTCTGGAAGCTTCCACGCCACAGGATGCTGCCGCCGACGCGGGCGAAGATCGGGCCGCTGGTGGTGCCATATTCCTCGTAGGCCCGCGGCCCGCTCCAGCCCTTGCCCGCGTGTTCGTGGCCTTCGGGATACTCGGCCACGTCGCGGTACAGCAGCAGGTTCAGCATATTGATCGGCGTGTCGCGCGGCAGGTCCTTGAACGCCTGAAAATTCGCAAGCGATGGGTCAATATAGGTTTTGCATATCATGGGCGTCAGTCCTCTCCGGTGAGATCACGTTGCATATAGACCGTATCGAGCGTCCGGCCGAATTTGCGGCCGACATTGCGCAACCGACCGACGTGAACGAAGCCGCATTTTGTATGGAGCGCGACCGAGGCAGGCTCGCCGCCGCCCACCACCGCGATCATCTGTTCGAAACCGCTGCCGCGCGCTGCCGCGATCACCGCCATCATCAACGCCGTCCCGATCCCGCCCCCGCGCGCATCGGCGGCGACATAAATGCTGTCCTCGCACGTCGCGGCATAGGCCGCGCGGTCGCGGAAGCGCGCGGCATAGGCATAAGCCGACACCCCGCCCGCCTGTTCAGCAACCAGGAACGGAAATCCGCGCGCTGCGAAATCCGTGATCTTGTCTGCCCAAGCTGCCGCTTCCGGTGCGGCCGTATCGAAAGTCGCCGTGCCATTGGCCACATGCCAGGCATAGATGGCAGCAATGGCATGCGCGTCACCTCCACGCGCAGGCCGGATCACAACGTCAGCCAAGCGTGTAGTCCGCAAAGCGTTCGCGCAGATCTTTCTTGCTGATCTTGCCCGTGGCGGTGTGCGGGATATCGTCCACAAACTCGACCGCATCGGGCAGCCACCACTTGGCGATCTGGGGCTTCAGATGGTCGATGACGTCGTCAGCCGTCACATCGGCGCCCGCCTTCTTCACCACGAACAGCACCGGGCGTTCGTCCCACTTGGGATGAAAAATGCCGATGCACGCGGCTTCAGCCACGGCGGGGTGGCCGCACGCGGCGTTTTCCAGCTCGACCGAGCTGATCCATTCGCCGCCCGATTTGATCACGTCCTTGGTGCGGTCGGTCAGCTGCAAGGTCCCGTCGGGATGGATGATGCCGACATCGCCGGTATCGAACCAGCCGTCATTGCCAACCGCATCGCGCTCCGCCTTGAAGTACCGCTTGATCACCCAAGGACCGCGAATTTGCAGCGCACCGCTGGTCTTGCCGTCGCGCGGCAGTTCCGTGGACATATCGTCTAGATCGACCGTCCGAAGCTGCACGCCAAAGATCGGACGCCCCTGCATCGCAGTCTTTTCGATCTTCTGTTCCAGCGTCAGGCTGTCCCAATCGAAGGTCGGCCCGCCAACCGTGCCGATGGGCGAGGTTTCAGTCATGCCCCAAGCGTGCTGCACGCGGGTGCCGTTCTTCAGCAGGCGTTCGATCATGAACTTTGGCGCGGCCGATCCGCCGATGGTCGCCGCCTTCAGCGGGGGCAGATCGAGGCTGTTGGCATCGCAATACTGGAAATGCGCCAGCCACACCGTCGGCACGCCTGCCGAATCCGTCACCCCTTCGCGCAGCATCAGATCATGCAGAACCGCCGGATCATTGACCGCAGAAAACACGAACTTGATCCCCGCCATCGCACCCGCATAGGGCAGGCCCCAGCTGGCGGCATGGAACATCGGCACCACCGGCAACATCACCGAAGCCGCGCTGAAATTGAAGCACGATGGTTGCAGCCCCGCCATCGCGTGCAGCACGGTTGAACGGTGTTCGTATTGCACGCCCTTGGGGTTACCGGTCGTCCCACTGGTATAGCAGATCATGCACGGATCGGTTTCAGGGCCGGTAACCCATTCGAAATCGCCGTCCTCGGCGCCGATCCAGTCCTCGAACGCGGGCGAATGCGCGCCGGAATCGTAGCAGACATAATGCTCGATCGTGGTCCAGCGCTCCCGCATCCGGTCGACAATCGCCTGGAACGCCGCGTCATAGCAAAGCACGCGGTCTTCGGCGTGGTTGACGATATATTCGAGCTGATCGTCGAACAGGCGGGGGTTTACGGTGTGGAGCACCCCGCCCATTCCGGCTACGCCGTACCAGCTGACCAGATGGCGCGCGTGGTTCATCGCGAGGCTCGCGACCTTGTCACCGGGCTTGAGGCCGAGCCGCTGAAGCGCCTGCGCCATCTTCAGCGCATCACGGCGGATACCTGCCCAATCGGTGCGGGTTTCGCTGCCATCGGCCCAGCGGCTGACGATTTCGCGCGTCGGTGCTTCACGCGCCGCGTGATCGATTACCGCAGTCACCCGCATGGTCCAGTCCTGCATTGCCCCTAGCCGTGTTGTGGCCATGTCGTGCTCTCTCCTGTGAGTATTGGTGCCTTGATTATGCGTTGCATCGCCATGCCCGGCATGGCGTCTGGATACCTTCATGCCCTCAGGCCCGCGGCTTGGCAATCGGTTCAGCCAATGCACAGCACGGCCTGCCCCAACCGCATGAAACAATTTGACTTTATAGGAGGTTAGTCCCAGCGCGCGGGCCCGCACCGTGCCACTCAGGTGGCATGTCGCGGCATCCGTGATGCAACGGAAGTCCACATTCGAGGGATAGATAAAATGAAAAATACCAGGCTTCTTCTCGCCGGCGCGGCAGCGATTATCGCCGTGCCTGCGCAGGCACGCGACGGTCAGCCTTATATCGGCTTCAACGGGGGCGTCATCTTTGAAGATCAGGTCGACGTTGAGGCAGAGCCCTATAACGGCTCCAACAACGAAGCGCGCATCAACACCGGCATGGGCTGGGAAGGCGATGTCGTTGTCGGTTACGACTTCGGCGCATTCCGCCTGGAAGCCGAAGGCGCTTACAAGAAGCAGGACCACGACCGCCTGCTTGTCAACGGCCCGAACACGGCCGGTCTGCCGGTTGGCCTGCGCGCCAACCCTGACAGCACCCAGGAAACCTACAGCGCCATGGTCAATGCGCTGATCGATCTGGGTAATGAGGACGGCCTCCAGTTCTACGCTGGCGGCGGCGCCGGTCTGGCACGCGTCAACATGGAGCTCGCTGTTCCTGGCCAAGGCGCGCTGATCGATGACAAGGACACTGCCTTTGCCTATCAGGGAATCGCCGGCCTGCGCTTCCCGGTGACGGATAACGTCGATCTTGGCGTGAAGTATCGCTACTTCCGGATCGACAACCTGAACGTCAACGGGTTTGCCAATAACCCGCTAGAACTGGCGATGGAATCGCACTCGGTGATGGGCAGCCTGCTGTTCAACTTCGGTGGCCGTTCGGAACCTGCTCCGGTTGCAACGCCCGCCCCGGCTCCGGTGACCGCACCGCCGCCGCCTCCGCCGCCCCCGCCCCCGCCGCCGCCGCGCGCGCAGTGCAACACCGGTCCCTACATCGTGTTCTTCGATTTTGACCGTGCCGACATCAGCGCCGAAGCATCGAGCATCCTCAACAACGCGGTAACCGCCTATGCCAATTGCGGCACGGCGCGGGTCATGCTGGCGGGCCACACCGATACGTCGGGCAGCGCGCGCTACAACCAGGGCCTTGCCGAGCGGCGTAACGCTGCCGTGCGCAGCTACATGACCGGTCGCGGCATCCCTGCCGGGCAGATCATGGGTCAGGCCTTCGGCGAAACCCAGCCGCGCGTTCCGACCGCCGATGGTGTGCGCGAAGCGCAGAACCGCCGCGTGGAAGTGACCTATGGCCCGGGTTCGGGCATGTAAGGCACATCGCTGTCAAAGTGATAAGGAGGGGCCGGAGCGATCCGGCCCCTTTTTCATGCGCTTCCGTCAGGCCACCAGCCGCAGGTTGCTGCGCTTTTTCAGCGGAACCAGAGCAACCTTGGCGATCCCCTCGATAGCGGCAACCCGCTCTGCCAATTCGCCGTTCAGCACGAAACTGGATCCCAACCGCATGCGGACATGATTTCCGGTCTCAAGAGCCAGCCGCACAACCACCTCACCCGCTCCGGTCGGACGCTCGCCCTGCGCGCTCTGAAGCTCGATCTGCAATTCGCGCAGCGCCTCAAGGTGGGCAATGTCTGCGCTCAGTTCCATGGCGGTCGCCCCGCTGACCGCCGCCAGCGGCCGCGCCCCGCGCACTGTCAAACGCGGGGGTTCATCCGGGCTGGGCGCATCCAGTTCCACCGTCAGCAGCAGGCATTCCCCTGTCTGCGCCCATCGTTCGAAATCGGGCACCAGCGCTTCTTCAAAACAGGCGGCGGAGAACTGCCCCGTCGCGTCCGAGAAATCCGCTCGCACGAATGTCCCGCCCTTGCGGGTGCGCGCCTTGGTGATGCCTTCGACCAGCGCCGCCATCACCGCCGAGCCGCGCCCGCCCGGAGGCGCGCCCGCTTCCATCAGGCTTTGATAGGTGCGCGCGCCGTTGGCCGAAGCCGCCTCGCGATATTGTGCCACGGGATGGGCGGAGAAATAGAAGCCGAAATTCTCGCGCTCCTTGGCCATGCGGTCAGTACGGCTCCACGGCTCACAGGCCTGAAGGCGCAGCTCTTCAGGTTCACCCGCGTCGCCGCCGAACAGGCCGACTTGCCCGCTTGACCGCTCACGGATCGCCGCATCCGCAACCGCCATCAGCATGTCGGCATTGGCGAACAGCAATGCGCGGTCGGGTTCGAGACCATCAAACGCTCCCGCGCAGATCAGGCCTTCCAACTGGCGACGGTTCATGGTCCCCTGCGGCACGCGTTCGAACAGGTCTTTCAGGCTGGCGAAAGGCCCGTTCGCCGCCCGCTCAGCCACGATCGCATCCATCGCCTTTTCGCCGACATTACGGATGCCGGCCAGGGCATAGCGCACGGCATAGCCTTCGTCGGTTTGTTGAACGGTGAACTCGGCCTCGCTGGCGTTGATGCAGGGCGGCAGCACCGCAACTCCGCTCTGGTCCCCCGACCCTGAAGCGCGATACCGCCGCGCATCATCCACAAAGACGTTGAGCTTTTCCGACTGGTGCATGTCGAAACACATCGACGCGGCGTAGAATTCCTCCGGGTAATGGGCCTTCAACCACGCGGTCTGATATGCAAGTAGCGCATAGGCGGCGGCGTGCGATTTGTTGAAGCCGTAGCCTGCAAACTTGTCGATCAAATCGAACAGTTCATTGGCGCGCTTGGCCTCGATTCCGGAATTGGCCTTGCATCCTTCGACAAAGCGCCCGCGCTGGGCGTCCATTTCGGCCTGCACCTTCTTGCCCATCGCGCGGCGCAGCAAGTCTGCATCGCCCAGCGAGTAACCGGCCAGCACCTGCGCGGCCTGCATGACCTGTTCCTGATAGACGAAGATGCCGTAGGTTTCCGACAGGATACCTTCCAGCTTTTCATGCGGATATTCAATCGGCACCACGCCCGCCTTGCGCTGGCCGAACAGCGGGATGTTGTCCATCGGGCCGGGACGGTACAGCGAGACGAGCGCAATGATGTCGCCGAAATTGGTCGGCTTCACCGCTTTGAGCGTACGGCGCATCCCTTCGGATTCCAGCTGGAACACGCCCACCGTGTTACCCGCTTGCATGAGGTTGTAGACCTGCACGTCGTCCAGTGGCAGCGCGCCCAGATCAATGGTGATCCCGCGCGCTTCCAGCAGATCGACCGCCTTGCGCAGCACCGAAAGGGTCTTCAGGCCGAGGAAGTCGAACTTCACCAGTCCGCTGGATTCGACATATTTCATGTCGAACTGGGTGACAGGCATATCGGATCGCGGATCGCGGTACAGCGGCACCAGTTTTGCCAAAGGCCGGTCACCGATCACCACGCCCGCCGCGTGGGTCGAAGAATTGCGCGGCAGGCCTTCCAGCTGCATCGCGAGGTCGACGAGGCGCTTCACTTCGGGCTGCGTGTCATACTCGCGCTTGAAATCCGCCGCACCGTTCAGCGCGCGCGGCAGCGGCCAGGGATCGGTCGGATGGTTGGGCACCATCTTGCACAGCCGGTCGACCTGACCATAGCTCATCTGCAAGATCCGCCCGCAATCGCGCAGCACGGCGCGGGCCTTCAGTTTGCCGAAGGTGATGATCTGCGCGACGTGATCGGTGCCGTATTTCGCCTGCACATAGCGGATCACCTCGCCGCGGCGTGTTTCGCAGAAATCGATATCGAAGTCGGGCATCGACACGCGTTCAGGGTTCAGGAAACGTTCGAACAGCAGCCCCAGCCGGATCGGATCGAGATCAGTGATGGTCAGCGCCCATGCCACCGCCGAGCCCGCGCCAGACCCACGCCCCGGCCCAACCGGAATGCCGTTGTCCTTGGCCCACTTGATGAAGTCGGCAACGATCAGGAAGTAACCCGGAAAGCCCATGCCCGCGATGACATTGATCTCGAATTCGAGGCGATCGAAATAGACCTTGCGCTCTTCCTCGGTGAGCTCGGGATAGGCTGCCAGCCGCGCCTCCAGCCCGGCCCGCGAATCCTCCGCCAGCATCCGCGCCTCTCCCGCAAGGTCGCCTGCAAGGCTGGGCAGGATCGGCTTGCGATAGGGCGGCGCAAAGGCGCAGCGCTGGGCAATGACCAGCGTATTGGCAGTCGCTTCGGGGAGGTCGGCAAAGGCCTCCTCCATCATGCTTGCGGATTTGACGAAGGCCTGCGGATTGGAGCGCGGGCGATCCTCCGCGTCGATCTGGGTCGAATTGGCAATGCACAGCATGGCATCATGCGCCTTGTGCATATGCGGTTCGGCGAAATTGGCAGGGTTGGTGGCAACCAGCGGCAGATTGCGGGCGTAGGCAAGTTCGATCAACGCGTCTTCAGCCTGCTCGCACACCGGATCGCCGTGGCGGGCAAGTTCGATGTACAAACGCCCGGGAAACAGCGCCTCCAGCCGGTCAGCCAGCCTTGCGCCTGCTTCGTGCTGGCCTTCCGCCAGAAGCCGCGTCAGCCCGCCCTCGCCCGCGCCGGTCAGCGCGATCAACCCATCGGTGCGGCCTTCCAGATCCGACAGCGTAACGTGCGGATCACGCTCAAGCGGGCGATCAAGGTGCGCGCTGGAAACCAGATGGCAAAGGTTGTCATACCCCGCATCATCCTGCGCAAACAGCGCGAGGTAATCCACCCCGCCGCGGCTCTCATCGCGCGCCACGCCCACAAATGCGCCGATGATCGGCTGCACGCCTTCGCTTTTGCAGGCGGCGGCAAAAGCCATGATCCCGTACAGCCCGTTGCGGTCGCAAATGGCAATGGCGGGATAGCCGCGCTCTTTCGCCAGCTTGGCAATGTCCTTGGGATCGATTGCCCCTTCGAGCATCGAATAGGACGACAGAACACGCAAAGGAACGAACGGGGCAAATGGCATCGAGGGTAATTTAGGAATTCGCCGCGATTCTCAAAGCGGCATCCGGTTTATCCTGTGCACAGGGCGGCGCATAAGATCACAGCAGGGCTTCGATATCGCGTGCGATCTTGTCCGGCGCGTCGGTCGGGCCGTAACGCTTCACCACCTTGCCATCGCGGCCGATCAGGAATTTCGTGAAGTTCCACTTGATCGAGGTCGACCCCATCAGTCCCTTGGCCGATGTTTTCAGCCAGTCATACAGCGGCGAGGAATTGGCGCCGTTGACGTCGATCTTGGCCATCAGCGGGAAAGTGACGCCGAAATTCACCTTGCAGAATTCGGCAATTTCATCCGCGTCACCCGGTTCCTGCCCGCCGAACTGGTTGCAAGGGAAACCCAGCACTTCAAAGCCGCGATCCTTGTATTGCTGGTACAGTTTCTCCAGCCCGTCATACTGGGGTGTGAAACCGCATTTGCTGGCAGTGTTGACCACCAGCAGCACATTGCCGAGCTTGTCCTTCAGATCGACACTGTCGCCGCGATTGGTGGAGACGGTGAAGTCGGCAATGGTCGGCATATGTTTCCCCCGGGGCTGAACATCGCGTCAGCCCTTGCCTTGTGCAGGGAAATTGGGGTGCGAGGCAAGCGCCATCGCTTCATCTGCGTCATATGACCGATCGCCCGCTTTTTCGATGACATAGCCTTGCCGGCCGTCTTCGGACATCCGCGTGATGTGGCGGATCATTTCGGCAAAGGTGCCGCGCATCAGCGGAGTGGCGGCGCCAGACAGATTTGTGTCCTCGCCTGCCGGCACGATGGCGGCGCGATCGTCCCACGCCTGCGCGCCGGACACAGCGGTATCGCCTTGAAAAGTGCTGGGATGGTCGGTCATGCTGCATTCCTCCTCCCACCCTTGTGCGGCGAGCCGAGGGCGGATGGCCAACCTAGATCAGGACACCTTCCTTCAGGCGGACGACGCGGTCCATCCGCGCGGCAAGGCGTTCATTATGGGTCGCGACCAGCGCCGAGCTGCCCTCGCCCCGCACCAGCGACAGGAATTCTGCCAGCACATTGTCGGCGGTCGCTTCGTCCAGATTGCCGGTCGGTTCGTCCGCCAGCACCAGCGTCGGCCGATTGGCGAGAGCGCGGGCAACCGCGACGCGCTGCTGCTCGCCGCCCGAAAGCTGGCTTGGCCGGTGGGTGAGGCGTTGCCCCAAACCCAGACTGGCAAGCAGGCTGTCGGCCCGCGCCTCGGCCTCGGCGCGGGTCACGCCGCGGATCATCTGCGGCATGACCACATTTTCGCGCGCGTCGAAATCGGGCAGCAGGTGGTGGAACTGGTAGACAAAGCCCAGATGCTCGCGCCGGATCGCGGTGCGCTCGTCGCCTGCAAGGTGTTCGGCCTGTGCGCCCGCGATGGTGATTGATCCTTCGAACCCGCCTTCCAGCAGGCCGACGGCTTGCAACATCGTAGATTTGCCCGAACCCGAAGGCCCGAGCAGAGCGACGATTTCGCCCGGCATGATCTCAAGGTTCACCCCGCGCAGCACATCGATGCGCTGCCCGCCCTGTTCGAACGAACGCCTGAGGTCCTTCAGCGCGACAATCGGCGAGCCACTATTCATAACGCAGCACCTGCACAGGATCGGTATTGGCCGCCTTCAAGGCGGGATACAGCGTCGCAAGGAAGCTCATCCCCAGCGCCAGCATCACAATCCCGAACACCTCCCATGGATCGGTGCGCGAAGGCAGAGTGGACAGGAACCGCACCTCCGGGTCCCAGATTTCCTGACCTGTGGCAAAGGCGATGAAATCGACGATCGGTTCGCGGAAGAACAGCACAATCGCACCCAGCAGCAGCCCTGCGATTGTCCCGATGGCGCCGACCGTGGTGCCGGTCGTCACGAAAATCTTGAGCAGGCTGCGCCGCGTCGCGCCCATGGTGCGCATGATCGCGATGTCGCGGGTCTTGGCGCGCACCAGCATCACAAGGCTGGAGAGGATATTGAACGCCGCGACCAGCACCATGAAGCTGAGCGCGAAGAACATCGCCACCCGTTCAACCTGAAGCGCTTCGAACAGCGCGGCATTCATGGTTTTCCAATCCGCGATCACCGCCTTGCCCGTCAGCCGTTCCGCGACGGGGGCGAGGATCTCGCCGACCTGATCGGGATCATCCACGGTGACTTCAATCTGCGCCACCGAATCCCCCATCAACAGCAGCGTCTGGGCGTCCTTCAGCGGCAGCATCACGAACTTTTCATCGAAGGTGTAAATCCCCACCTCGAAAATCGCGCCGACTTCATATGGCACCTGACGGATGGTTGTGCCGAACGGCGTCGGGCGGCCTGCGGGATTGATGATGGTAATCGTGTCGCCAACGCGGATGCCAAGGTTCTGCGCCAACCGGCTGCCAATCGCCACCCGGTCCGAACCGTTCTGAAGCGAGCGGATATCGCCGAGCAGCACTTTTTCGCCAATCGCCGCGATATCCTTGTCAGACTGGCCGCGCAGGAAGATAGCTTCGACATTGCCGTTGAAGCTGACCAGCAACGGCTTTTCGATCATCGGCGATGCTTCCACCACACCCGGCGTGCGTTCGAGATTGGCAAGCACGCTCTGCCAGTTTTCCAGCCGCCCGCCATAGGCCTGCACCACGGCATGACCGTTCAGGCCGGTTATCTTGTCGAGCAATTCGCCGCGAAAACCGTTCATCACGCTCATCACGATCACCAGCATGGCGACCGACAGCATCACCACCCCCACCGAAATACCGGCGACAAGCGCAATGAACGCCTCCCCTTTGCCGGGCCAGAGATAGCGTTTGGCGATCATCCATTCGAACGGGGAAAGCATATGTGGTTTGAAGCGCCCTTAAGCTTAGGTCGGCACGCGTGTAGAGCCAGCGGCGGCGGCGGGCAATCCCTCACCCTGCCGCCGGCTGGTCGCGCCATAATGCTCGGGACATCAAAAAGGCGGGCACCGACGGCGCGCTTTTCCTTGTAATTGATCCGCCACATCGCCATTGGGACGGTGCGCCGCAGGGGCTAATTTCACGGACAGATCTGGTGATGCCAATGACACCCCTCAATGTGACCCACCCTTTCCTTGACGCGGATGGCGACAAGCTGCGTGAGGAATGCGGGATCTTCGGCGTGATCCGCGCCAGCGATGCCGCGGCGACCACCGCGCTAGGCCTCCATGCGTTGCAGCACCGTGGGCAGGAAGCGGCCGGGATCGTGAGCTTTGACGGCAAGGAATTCTACGCCAGCCGCGGCGTTGGCCATGTGGCCGAAAACTTCTCGTCATCCGAAGCCATTGCTGCCCTGCCCGGCCATATGGCGGCGGGCCATGTGCGCTATTCCACAACCGGCGGTGCCGGGCTGCGGAACGTCCAGCCTCTTTATGCCGAATTGGCGAGCGGCGGGTTTGCCGTGGCCCATAATGGCAATATTTCCAACGCGATGATGCTGCGGTCCGATCTGGTGAACAAGGGATCGATCTTCCAGTCGACCTCCGACACCGAAGTGATCATCCACCTTGTCGCCACCAGCCGTTACCCCACCATCGCGGACCGTCTGGTTGATGCCCTGCGGCTGGTCGAAGGCGCCTATGCGCTGATCGTGATGACGCCTGAAGGCATGATCGCCTGCCGCGATCCGCTCGGCATCCGCCCGCTGGTGATGGGCCGGATGGGCGATTCGATCCTGTTTGCCTCGGAAACCGTCGCCTTCGACGTGGTCGGAGCCGAGGTGATCCGCGAAGTCGAGCCGGGCGAATTGGTGCTGGTCGACTTTGCCGGCGACATTCGTTCCGTGCGCCCCTTCGGCAGCCCCGCCCCGCGGCCCTGCATCTTCGAACACGTCTATTTCAGCCGCCCGGACAGTGTTTTTGCAGGCCGTTCGGTTTACGAAGCGCGCAAGGCCATCGGCACCCAGCTCGCCATCGAAGCGCCGTGCGAAGCCGATCTGGTCGTCCCCGTGCCCGACAGCGGCGTGCCTGCCGCGATCGGCTTTGCCCAGCAATCGGGCCTGCCCTTCGAACTCGGCATCATCCGTTCGCACTATGTCGGACGCACTTTCATCCAGCCTTCGGACGGCGCGCGCCATTCCAGCGTGAAGCGTAAACACAACGCCAACCGCGCGTTGGTGGAAGGCAAGCGGATCGTGCTGATCGACGATTCGATTGTGCGCGGCACCACCAGCCTGAAAATCGTGGAGATGATGCGCGAAGCGGGCGCGGCCGAAGTCCACTTCCGCGTCGCCAGCCCGCCCACGGCGCATTCCTGTTTCTACGGCGTCGACACGCCCGAACGATCCAAACTGCTGGCCGCGCGCATGGAACTGGAACCCATGCGCGAATTCATCAAGGCCGACAGCCTCGCCTTCATTTCGATCGACGGCCTCTACCGCGCCGTCGGCAAGCAGGGGCGCGACAAGGCCTGCCCGCAGTTCTGCGATGCCTGCTTCACCGGTGAATATCCCACCTCGCTCACCGATCTTGCGCTCACCGAGCAAAAGAGCGCCGAGCTTCCCTTTGCTGATCCCAAGGCGGCCTGACCCATCATGACCGAAAATTCCAAGCCGCTTTCCGGCCAGACCGCGCTTGTCACCGGCGCGAGCCGCGGCATCGGCGCTGCCACTGCCAAGGCGTTGGCCGCGGCAGGTGCGCATGTCATTCTTGTATCGCGCAAGGTCAAGGCGCTGGAAGCGGTCGAGGATGCGATCCATGCCGTCGGCGGCACGTCCACCATCGCGCCGGTCGATCTGACCGAACCTGATGCCGTCACCCGGCTTGCTGCCGCGATTGGCGGGCGCTGGGACACGCTCGACATCATGGTGCTGGCCGCGGCCTATCTGCCGGAACTCACCCCGACGTCGCAGATCGAACCCAAACCGTTCAATCAGGCGCTGCTGACCAATGTCGTCGCAACCCAGGCCTTACTGGCCGGTTTCGACCCGCTGCTGCGCCGCGCCAAGGCAGGGCGGATCATCGGCCTGACCAGCAGCGTCGGCGCGGCACCCCGCCCCTACTGGGGCGCTTATGGCGCGACCAAGGCGGCGTTCGATAACCTTCTGCTGACATATGCTGCCGAAGTCGAACGGCTCAGCCCCCTGCGGGTTGCGCTGATCGATCCAGGCGCAACCCGCACCGAAATGCGCGCGCGCGCCTATCCGGGCGAAGACCCGCAAACGGTCAAAGCCCCCGAAGTCGTGGCTGACCGCCTGACCGCCTTGCTGATCGAAGGCTTCGGCAGCCTGCACCGCGAACGCATCGACTAACGGCGCTTCGCGCTCTGGTTACATTACCATTTACCCTATCGGGTAGCCCAAGCTTAACAAAGCTGGGCCATTGTCCCGGGCGGACCAACCCGCCCCGAGAGACCGCATTCACCGATACAAGGTATACGGCGATGTCGCTGAGTTCTGATCCCTATCACACCGCAGCCCAGGAAGATCGCTGCAGCCCGCGCACGCGCCTGACCATCCCGGCAACGCTGCGCGCGTCGGGCGGCCGTGCGTTCCAGAGCGTGGTTCACGACCTGTCGATTTCCGGCTTTTCCGCCGCGTCGATCAACCGGATGCACGAAGGCCAGATGTGCTGGCTGACCCTGCCCGGGCTTGAATCGCTTCAGGCAGAGGTGGTGTGGTGGGACAATTGCATTGTCGGCTGCGCCTTTTCGGAGCTGCTCAGCCCGATCGTGCACGACAACATCCTGCAACGGTACAGCAACACCGGTTCGTACCGGCAGGCAATCTGAACCGGCGCCGCCGGGCCTAGGGGGCTTCGGCGGCGATTTTCTGCGTCATGGCAAGGAATTGCGCGCGCTCCGGCCCGCCGCTCGCCTTGGCCCAATTGCCGACATAGGCGATGACGAGGCCCTTTTCCGGCACCAGCGTGATGCCCTGCCCGAAGATCCCTTGCGCGCCGTAAGTGGCGCCGGGATAGGTCCACCACTGGTAGCCATAGCCAAAGCCGGGCGCTGCCGGGCCGAAGGTGACCTGCGAACTGCCCGCTTCGGCAAACCAGCCTTCAGGCACAATACCCTTGCCGCCGTCCAGCGCGAACTGCCCCATGCGGGCATAATCCGCCAACGTGATGGACAAGCAGCAGCCGCCGATGTTCCCGCCGCGCGGATCGACCATCCAGAACAGGTCGCCTTCAAACCCCGCCGGATCGACGATCTTGTCCTTGGCGTATTCCGCCAGCGGCTTTCCAACCGCATTTTCGACCAGCACGCCGATCAGGTTGGTCTCGCCCGTCTTGTAAACCCACTTCTCACCCGGCTCGGCTTCACGCGGCAATTGCTTCATCTGCGCGACAATGGCGTCCGCCCCATATTCCACCACAAAGCGGTTCATCTGCGCGACGTCGGAAGCGGGATCGGTGTAGCTTTCGTTCCACTTCACACCGCTGGTCATGGTGGCGAGCTGGCGGACGGTGACGCCCTCGTAAGCCGAACCTGCCAGACCGGGGATATACTTCGTCACCGGATCATCCATGCTGGCGATCAACCCATCCTTCACCGCCGCGCCCAGCAGCGTCGAAGTGAAGCTCTTGGCGACCGAGAAACTGGTCCAGCGATCCTTCGGCCCCAGGCCAAGACCATATTCCTCGTACACGACCTTGCCATCTGCCAGCACCATCACCCCGGCGGTGTTGGTGGATTTCATCAGCGCGGTGATATCGGCCTGCAATTGGGCGCTCAATGCCTCGCCCTTGGGCAGCGCGCGGGGATTGGCGGCGGCGGGGACTTCGTGACCGGCAAACCACTGCTCCATCGCGCGGAAGCGTTCGGCGCGCTGCGCATCGGTCCAGAACAATACCTGAAGCTCGGACTGATCACGCGCGGGCGGCTGGGTGAGCCGCGCGACCGGGGTTTCGGGATATTGCGGCGGCACCGCCAGCGCGGGCGCATCTTTCGCGGTCTGCGCGTGCAGCGGAGCCATCCCGCCCAGCACCAGCGCCAGTGCCGCGCCTACGACCATGCTGTTCTTCAATCCCATGATGTCACCCTCTCGTCTGTTATCGACAGGTGCATAGGCTGGCGCAGGTCGCAGGAGCAAGTCCTGTCGGGTGCTTGGCGTCAGCTGTCCTTCATCGCCTTCAACGCCGCCAGCGCCCGTTCACGCGCGGCACGGTGGGGGACAACCTTGCGCGGATAGCCCGATGGCCTGCGCCCGAACTCCTCGGGATCGTGGATGTAAGGCTCCTCCATCCCCGCAAGTTCCGGCACATAGGTGCGGATGTAACGCGCGGCGTCGAACTTCTCCGATTGCGAGAGCGGGGCCATGATCCGGCTGAACATGTTGGAGTCCACCCCCGTCCCTGCTGTCCACTGCCAGTTGGTGGCGTTAGACGCATAGTCGGCGTCCACCAGCGTATCCCAGAACCATGTCTCGCCTTCGCGCCAGTCGATCAGCAGGTGCTTGATGAGGAAGCTGGCGGTGATCATCCGCACCCGGTTGTGCATCCATCCGGTCTGCCACAGCTGGCGCATCCCCGCATCGACGATGGGGTATCCGGTGCGGCCCTGTTGCCAAGCCTTCAGGTCGCGGGCGGCGCTCTCATCCGTCGCGGGATCGCGCCACGGGAAGCGGTCGTAATCCTCGCGGTAATTCTGGCTTGCGTAGGCGGGGAATTGCAGGATGGCATTCTGCGCATAATCGCGCCAGATCAGTTCGCCCTCGAAAGTCTGCCATCCGGCGGAGGTGCGATCCTTGAAAGCGTGCCACACCTGCACCGGGGAGATTTCCCCGAAATGGAGATGGGGGGAGAGGCGGGAAACCTTGTCAACGCTGGGAAAATTGCGCTTGTCATCATAGTCGTCAACGTGATCGTGCAGCCATGCGAGGCGGGCTTGGGCGGCATCCTCGCCCACCTGCCAGAAATCGCGCATTCCGCCAGACCAGTCGGGCGTTGTCGGGAGCAGATTCCATGCGGCGAGATCGTCGCTGACCGGCCAAGTGGCGGGCGCGGCGAGGCTCTCGGGCACGGGAAGCGCATCGCGCGGCGGATAGGCTGCCCGGACGGCGCGGCTGAACGGGGTATAGATCTTGTACTGCCCGCCCGTCCCCGTGGTGATGCTGCCCGGCACCATCAGGTAATTGCCCTGGTGGAGTTGCAGGTCGGCAGCTTTCGCCAGCTTGCGTTCCGCGTTCAGCCACCACGGTTCGTAATGGTGGTTGGCGTGGATGGTGGCGGCGCCGGTCTCGGCCGCCAGCTTGGTCAGAACCTCCACCGCATCCCCGCGCCGCAGGATCAGACGGCTGCCCATGGCTTCCAGGCTCCGCGCAAGGCGGGCGAGCGAATGATGCAACCACCACCGGGATGCGCCGCCATAGGCGTGATGTTTCGGGCTTTCGTCGTCGAGGACGTAGACCGCGATGACGGGGCCAGCCTTGGCTGCGTGGTAAAGCGCAGGGTTGTCAGCCAAACGCAGATCGCGCCGCAGCCATACGATTTGGGTCATTTGTGTCCTTCAAACGGTCGTCATTGCGATCAGGGGTATTCGCGTGCCGATATCGATTACCACGGCAACTGCGTCGCCTCGCAATGACGAACTAACGCGCGGGAAGTTCCTCGCCCAATGGCTCACACCTCACATCCGGCAGCGTGACCGAGAACCGTTCCCGCGCGCGCGGATCATAGAAGCGGGCGTCATACAGGATCACCGAGCCGTCCGGCGCACGGGTTGCGAAAGGCGCGCGCGACCAGAACAGGAAGGCGCCGAGCTGGGAATTGGTACGTCGCGCCTGCGCCAGATCCGGCAGTTTGCATTGTGTCGCCTGCGAATTGGCATAGCCATGCCCGAAGTCAGCCCCGTCCCAATCGCTTGAAATCCAGCGCCCGTCATGCAGCATCGCGATCTGCTCACGCCGCCAGAACGCAAGTGGGACCGGCGAAGCGATGTAGGTTTCCGGATAGGGTTCGCGCAGCGTGCCGCGGGTCTCGTGATCGAGGAAGGTGATAGCCCCGTTCACCCCGATATAGGCCAGCACCGCCGCGATCCCGATCTGCGCCGGGCGTGTCCATTCCCCGCCCATATTCTCGCGCCGCCGTGACCACCACACGCTGCCGATCAGCAGCGCCCACAGCCACACGTCGATGATGAACAGCGTGTCACCGTGGTACCATTGCGAGGAGAACGGCTCCAGCAGCCGAATGCCGTAAACATTGAGCCAGTCGAAGAAGGGGTGGCTGAGGCAACCGACGAAAGCCATCGCGTAAAGCCAGCCGAACCGCACCGGCAGACGCCCCTCGGGCCGCGTGCCGCGCTTCGCCTGCCAGCGGTCGAAGGCCCACAACAGCCCCGCCAGCACCAGCGGCAGCAGCACCAGCGCGGGCGGACCGTGGGTGATGCCGCGGCGCAAGGCGAGATGCTCTGTCCCCTCCAGCCAGACAAAACACGCCGCGTCCACATCCGGCAGGTTCGCGCCGATGATCAACGCCGGCATGGCGAGCCCCGTGGTGCGCTTCAGCCCCGCCTGCCCCAGCACCGCGCCGACAAGGCTATGTGTCAGATTGTCCATATCCTCGCTGGCTAGCTGCACAGCCGCGCCGTGGCGAGCGCAAATGCTCTGGCGACTCCCGCCGCCCTCGCCTAACGCTCGTGCCAACGTATTCGCGGGAGAGACGCCATATGACCGACCAGACACCCTTCATCCGCCCCGACATGAAGGCCTTCCTCGACATGATGGCCGCCGCCGCCGCGACCGCGCCGAAGATGGCCGACATGACACTGGAAGAAGCGCGCGCATCCTACCGCGCGATGCACGCCATCGCTGACCGCGGTGCGCGGCCGCTGCCGGTGATGCGCGATCTGTCCTGCCCCGGCCCGGCCGGAGACATCCCGCTGCGCCTTTATGACGCGCGTGAAACCCGCGACGAGGCATCACCCGTGATCGTCTTCTTTCACGGCGGCGGGTTCGTGATCGGCGACCTTGAAACCCACCACGCGCTGTGCAGCGAGATTGCGGCGCTGATCGATCTGCCGGTGGTGGCGGTTCATTATGCCCTCGCCCCCGAAGCGCCCTTCCCCGCCGCGATCCTCGATTGCGAAGCGGCGACGCGCTGGGTTGCCTCCAGCCCCGCAGAACTGGGCCGCACCGCCAGCGGGGTGATCCCCATCGGCGACAGCGCAGGCGGCAATGCCACTGTCGTCGTCAGCCAGCTTCTCGGGGAAAACCCCGCCGCAGTCCCCGTGGTCCTGCAAGTGCCGATTTTCCCGCTGGTCGAAGATGCCAATGGTTCGGCCAGCATGGAGGCTTTCTCCGAAGGCTTCCTGCTCACAGGCGAGACGATGGGCTTCTTCGATGCAGCCTACGGCGCGGATCGCAGCGACCCGCGCGGCTTCCCGATCCTGGGCGATCACTCCGCCGCTCCGCCTACCGTCATTGCCACCGCCAGCCTTGATCCAATCCGCGATTCGGGCCGCGCCTATGCCAAGGCGCTGGTCGATGCCGGACGCGATGTGGTGTTCCTTGAAATGCGCGGGGTGACCCATTCCTTCACCAACCTGCGCCAGATGGTGCCGAGCACGCAAACCGATCTCGAACGCATCATTGCCGCCATGCAGTTCATGTTGGCCAACCCGGCATGAGCTTCGATCACCTTCCCTATCGCCCCTGCGCGGGTTTCATGCTGGTGAACGCCGATGGCCTCGTCTTCGTCGGCCAGCGCATTGATCCGACGGCGCACGGATTCTGGCAAATGCCGCAAGGAGGGATCGATCCGGGCGAGGATGTGCGCGATGCCGCCCTGCGCGAACTGGAGGAGGAAACCGGGATCGGCGCCGGTCTGGTCGATGTGATCGCCCCGGCTTCCAAGCCCCTGCTCTACGATCTGCCGCCCGAATTGCAGGGCCGCGTGTGGAAAGGAAAATATCGCGGGCAGGAACAGCACTGGTTCCTTGGCCGGTTCCTTGGCACTGATGCGGACATCAATCTTGAAGCGCACAATCCGCCTGAATTCAACGCATGGCGGTGGATCGAACCCGCTCTGCTGCCCGATGTGATCGTGTCGTTCAAACGGACGGTTTACGAAGAAGTGCTGGCTGAATTCCGCGACCTGATCTGACGGGTCAGTTGCTGGCCGCCGCGTCAGCCTTGCTCTCCACGGCAAGCCGCGGCGACGGGCCGCGTGCAATGCTGCTCTGCAAGGCTACCGTTTCCGGGCAGGTATCGCCGCACAGCGATTGCAGCTTGGCAAGGTTGCGCCGTGCCTTTTCCAGCGCGCCCTTTTCCACCAGCGCCGAACCTTCGCCCGCAATCGCGGCAAAGTTGCCGGGTTCGCGCGCCAGCGCATCGCGGTAATAACGGATCGCCTTACCCTGCAAACCTTGCTGGCGGGCCGCTTCGGCCAGATCGATGAAGATCGGCGTATGGGCAGGATCGACCGCAAGGGCCGCTTCGAAGGCATCAATCGCTGCCTGAGTCTCGCCCGCGGTCAGCGCCGCTTGCCCTTGTGCAATCAGGGCGGCAGCGCGCGGATCGGCGGCCTTGCCCGCGTCTGCGCTGGAGATGCTCGCCGTCATGGCGAGGCATAGCGACAGAGCGGCGGCAGCAGGCGCAAAACGCATCAAGAGCTCCTTCAGTGTTGCAGACCGGGAACCGGAGGGCTGGGTCATAACACCGAACGTATCATGGCGAACGCAAGGCTGCGATGAAAAAACCATCCGTCCCGTCATGGAGCGGATCGAGGCGAATTCCTGCCCCGCGGGGGCGTCCGACCGGAAGCGTCAACGCCTCGCTGCGCCAGCCGGGATGCCGTTCGAGGAAGGCCGCAACGCGGTCAGCCCCTTCGGCATCAAGCACAGAGCAGGTGACAAACGAAATGCTGCCACCGGAACGCACCAGCTGCGCTGCCAGATCCAGCACGTGGTCCTGCAAGGCGTTCAATCGCGCCAGTTCCGCCGGGTCCAGCCGCCAACGCCCTTCAGGACTGCGCCGCCACGTCCCGCTGCCCGAACAAGGCGCATCGATCAGCACGTGATCGGCCTTGTTCGCCCACGGGTGGAGCGAGCGCATCTCGCGGCCCGGATCAAGCAGCACGGTATGATCGACGGAAACCCCGGCACGCGCCGCGCGCGGTGCCAGGTTGCCAAGACGCCGCTTGTCGGTATCGGCCGCAACAATGCTGGCCGCATTGCCGAGCCGTGCCGCGATCGCCAGCGTCTTGCCGCCGCCGCCTGCGCACAGGTCGATGATCGTATCGCCGGCCGCGATGGGCAATGCCTCGACGATCAATTGGCTGCCGAGGTCCTGCACTTCGATCAGACCATCAGTATAGGCGTCCCACTGTTCGACCGCCGTGCCCGAGGCAAAGCGCAGCCCCTGGGCAGACGCCAGCGGCTCGCCCGCTTCGGGCAGGGTCAGATCGGCGCGATCGGCCTTGAGCGCGTTGACCCTGATGTCGAGCGGCGCGCGGCCGAGCAGCGCGGCAATTTCGCGCCCGCCAAGGTCCGATGCGCGCAAGGCGGCAGCCAACCACTTGGGCGCAAGGCCGGTATTGGCGGCTTCCTCGCCCTCTGCGCGCGGCGCTGGGCCGTGGGGCGAACCGTCGAACAAGGCCGCGACCGCTTCATCCTGCCCCGCCACCGCCAGCATCGCCGTGCGACCATTGGCAGGCACCGGCCCGCACAGGCGGATTGCGCGATAGACCAGATCACGCACCGCGCGCCGGTCTTTCGATCCGGCATAGCGGCGGGCGCGGAAATAGTCGGCGATGATCCGGTCAGCCGGTGCGCCCTTGGTGCGGGCGGCGGCGATGATGGTGTCGAGCAGTTCGATCGCGGCTTCAACCCGTGCGGCGGGCGTCACTGCCCTTCACCGGACGTGGTATCGGAGTTCGTCAGCATTTCGGTTTTGTCCTGCCCTTTGGCTTCGTCAATGTCGGCGATCAGCGTGTCAAATTCGGCGCTGCCGGGCACTTTTGTGCAATGGTATGTCACCTTCGCACCAACATGTTCGAGATGATACATCTCGACCCCCGCGACACGGTTGGCACCATGCAATTGGCACTGTTCCTCGTCCGCGAACAGATGCGGCTCTCGCCGGACGCGGAACTCACCCGGCTCGTCCGGATGCCACCAGACAAGGATCAGCATCCACGGGACGATTTCGATCATGAGGTTTTACCGCGAGGGATAATTGGGTGCCTCGCGCGTGATGGCGACATCATGCACATGGCTTTCGGAAAGGCCCGCATTGGTGATCCGCACGAACTGCGCGCGTTCCTGCAGATCGGTGATGGTGCGCGATCCGGTATAGCCCATTGCCGCCTTGATCCCGCCGACAAGCTGGTGAACGACGTTAGCGGCAGGGCCCTTGAACGGCACCTGTCCTTCGATCCCTTCGGGCACCAGCTTCATCGCGCTGACATCCTGCTGGAAGTAACGATCGGCAGAGCCGCGCGCCATTGCGCCTACGCTGCCCATGCCGCGATACGCCTTGTAGCTGCGGCCCTGATACAGGAACACTTCGCCCGGGCTTTCAGTGGTGCCGGCCAGCATCGATCCGATCATCACGCTGGAAGCGCCCGCCGCCAGCGCCTTGGCCGCGTCACCGCTGGTGCGCAGGCCGCCATCGGCGATGACCGGCACGCCCGACTTGGCAGCCTCGGCAGCGCTTTCCATGATTGCGGTGAGCTGCGGCACGCCGACGCCGGCCACCACGCGGGTGGTGCAGATCGAACCCGGGCCGATCCCGACCTTGACCGCATCGGCGCCTGCATCAACCAGCGCGCGGGTGGCCTCTGCCGTGGCGACATTCCCGGCGATCACCTGCACCCGGCCCGACAGCTTCTTCGCGCGTTCGACCGCGCGCGAAACCTCGATATTGTGGCCGTGGGCAGTATCGATCACGATCACGTCAACCTCGGCATCAATCAGCGCTTCGGTGCGGGCAAAGCCTGCATCGCCGACCGTGGTTGCCGCAGCCACGCACAGACGGCCGGTGCCGTCCTTGGTCGCGTGGGGATAATTGACCGCCTTTTCGATGTCCTTGACCGTGATCAGCCCGATGCAATGGAACGCATCGTCCACCACCAACAGCTTTTCAATGCGGCGCTGATGCAGCAGCCGCCGCGCCTCTTCCTGACCTGTACCCAATGGCACGGTGGCGAGGTTTTCGGTCGTCATCAGCTCGCGCACCGGCTGCAACGGGTTTTCGGCAAAGCGCACATCGCGGTTGGTGAGAATACCGCACAGCTTGCCGTCCGCATCGACCACCGGAATGCCACTGATCCGGTGCAATTGCATCAACGCCTGCGCTTCGCCCAGCGTTGCATCGGGCTGGATGGTGATGGGGTTCACCACCATGCCGCTTTCATAGCGCTTCACCGCGCGAACCGCCGCGCATTGCGCGTCGATATCGAGATTGCGGTGCAGCACGCCGATCCCGCCCAGCTGCGCCATGGCGATCGCCATGTCGGCTTCGGTGACGGTGTCCATCGCCGAAGACAGCACCGGAATGTTGAGCCGGATATCGCGCGTCAGTTGCGTCGATGTATCGGCCATGCTCGGCAAGACGCTGCTTTCCGCCGGGCGGAGGAGCACGTCATCAAAGGTAAGACCGAGCGGGATATCCATGGCTGCCACTTTCTTGCATTCGGGAGGGAGTTCTCCTCTGGCGGGAGATTCGTGGCGGCCCATGTAACCGCGGTTTGCGATTTGCGCTAGGGTGCGGCGTTTTCGGACGGCGGATAGCGCGCTGGATCGGCAATCTGGCGGATCAGGTCTTCGTGCAACAGCAGATCATCGATCGCCCCGCCAAGTTCAACCTGGTCGGCTTCGTCGCCGGGCTGATGGTAACGGCTGGCGATAAACGGATCGAGAAATGCCCGCGATCCGAACGCGCTCGACATAAGCACGGTGGGCACCCCTGCCTGTAGCAGCGTCCACCCATCCTGCCGCTGGACAAAGCTTTCGGCCAGCGCCTGATCGCCCATGCTGCGACCGCTGCGCGCCGCCGCTTCCATGATCAAAGCATCAAGCCACGGCGTGCGCCCGCGTCCGACCAGCCCGACCGGGCTGCCCTGCGGCGCGACAGCCATCATGTCGAGGTTGAAGGCGGCGACAATGCTGGCCAGCGGCACTGGCGGATCCTTTACGAAGGAGCGGATGCCCAGCAGCCCTGCCTCTTCAGCGGTGGTGGCGAGGAAATAGATGTCGCGCTCCGGCGGTGGCCCGGCCTTCAGCCGCCGCGCCAGTTCCAGCAACATCGCCACGCCGCTGGCATTGTCGGCCGCGCCGTTGCAGATCCGGTCGGCATCGCCGGGCGCGCCGCATTCGCCAAGGTGATCCCAATGCGCCAGCAGCAGCACCGCGCCTGAACCCGGCGCGCTGCCGGGGATCATGCCTATAATGTTCTGGCTGAGAAATTCGCGCCGGTCCGATGTCGCTTCGATACTGACCGACATGTTGAGTTCCAGCGGCGCGAAGGCCGCTTCCTGCGCATCGGCTTTCATCACCGTCCAGCGGCGCGTGCCGATCAGGTCGGCGATTGCCGCATCGGTGATATAGGCCGCCAGCGTATCCTGTTCTTCGCTGGCGAGCTGAACCCTGGGTTTTTCCTGATCGCGGCGCACCGCGGCCAGCGCGCTTGCATCGGGCAGGACGGTCAGAACCCCCGTCGCGCGCTGCCGGAACAGGGCGTCACGGCGCGCGCCATCGCGTCCCGGATCAGCCAGCATCACCACCACCGCGCCTGCCAGCGCATCGCCCAGCACCGATCCGTCACCATATCCGACAAATACCACCGGCACGCCGGTTCCCGGACCGCCAATCGCCAGCGCCCGGCGGCGCGGGGTATAGACCGCTGCATCGCTGTTCGGCACCATCACGCGCCTGCGGCCCTGCCCCAGGATCAGTTGCGATGTTTCAGGATGGGTGGCCAGCAGATCGACCGGCAACCGCCAGTAAGAACCGGGATCATTGGTGCCCGACACCAGGCCCACCTCGCCCATGCGCTGTTCGATATAGGTATAGGTGGCACGCGCGCCTGCTGTGCCGGGCCTGCGGCCCTGAAACTCGTCGCTCGACAAGGCGGCAATATCGGCTTTGAGCCGGGCGGCAATATCAGCGCGGTCAGCAGCGGTCAGATCCTTGACCGGAGTATGCGCACAGGCGGCGAGCATCAGGCTCGCCAGCATCAGCCCCAGCAGGGACGCAGCGCGCTGGATCATTCTGCGGTCCACCCCCCGTCAATCGCGTAATTCGCGCCAGTAATCCCGCGCGCCGCATCGCTGCACAGGAACACCGCCATCGCCGCCACATCTTCGGGCAGGATGAAGCTTTTGGTCGGCTGCTTGGCCAGCAGCACGTCATTCATCACCTGTTCGCGGGTCATCCCGCGCGCGGCCATGGTGTCGGGGATCTGACCTTCGACCAGCGGCGTCCAGACATAGCCGGGCGAAATGCAATTGGCGGTGATGCCATGCGTCGCCAGTTCCAGCGCGATGGTCTTGGTAAAGCCCGCCAGCCCGTGCTTCGCCGCGACATAGGCGCTTTTGAACGGAGAGGCGACTTGTGAATGCGCGCTGGCGGTGTTTATGATCCGGCCCCAGCCTTTGGCCTTCATCCCCGGCACGGCCAACCGCGTGGTATGGAAGGTGGCCGACAAGTTCAGCGCCAGAATGGCATCCCATTTTTCCGGTGGAAAATCCTCGATCGGGGCAACGTGCTGCATCCCGGCATTGTTGACGAGGATATCTATGGGGCCAACGACAGCCATCATCGCTGCAATGGCATCCGGCTGCATCAGGTTGGCGCCAATATAGGTTGCGCCCAGTTCATCACACAGGGCGGCGATCACATCGGCATCGCCCAGCCCGTTGAGGACCACCTCGGCTCCTTCAGCCGCCAGCGCCCGCGCAATGGCAAGGCCGATGCCCGAGGTCGAGCCGGTTACAAGGGCACGCCGATCCTTGAGCATTCGCCGCATCTCCTGCACGCATCGCCTATTGGTGATCGCTTTTGCCGTGCGGATCGCAGCTGTCCAGCAAATTGCTTTGGTAAACGAAGCGGAAGGGGAGTATTTTTCATGCGTCTGGGGCCGTTCGACACTTCACGGATCAATGTTCGTTCCAGCAATGACCGCGGCGGCGGGGGCATGGGCCGCGCGGGCGGCGTGGGCTGCGGCACGCTTGTCATCGCATTGATCGGCGCGGTGGTGTTCGGGATTGATCCGATGCAGACCATCGGCATGGTCCAGGGCGTGCAGCAGCAGGCCGCGCCGCAGCAAGGTACCGACGGCGCCAACGAATTGAGCGAGCAGGAAGTCTGCACCAGCAGCCAATACGCGACCGAAGCCTGCAACGCCCTTACCAGCCTCGATGCGACATGGGAGGCCAGCTTTGCGCGGGCGGGAATCGCTTTTGAACAGCCGTTCCTGAACCTGTATCGCGGCGGCGCGGTGAATACGCAGGGCTGCGGCAGCGCCACATCTGCGGTCGGCCCGTTTTACTGCCCCGCCGACAAGGGCATCTATATCGATACCAGCTTCTACGACCAATTGGCGCAGATGGCAGGCACCGGCGGCGATTTCGCACGGCTTTACGTGATCTCGCATGAATATGGCCACCACATCCAGAATATCACCGGTCTCGCCAATCAGGTGCGCGCCGCCCAGCAGCGCAACCCCGCCGCCGCCAACCGCCTTCAAGTCGCCATGGAACTTCAAGCAGATTGCTATGCCGGGATGTGGGCGGGCAAGAACCGCCAGCTTATTGAACCGGGCGATCTGGAGGAAGGTCTGCAAGCGGCAAGCTCGATCGGGGACGATACGCTCCAACGCAATGCCGGGCAGTCGATCAATCCCGAAGGCTTCACCCACGGCACCAGCCAGCAGCGCATGGCCGCCCTGCGGCTGGGTCTGGAAAGTGCCAATGATTCCGCCTGCAACGTGTTCTTCGAAGGAAGCTGAGATGACATTCCCCCTGCCCCGCGCCGCCGTGCTTGCCCTCGCCTGTTTTACCGCGATGCCGGTGCAGGCGCAGGTCGTGCCCGAACCGGATGCCGCCGAAGTCGCCAAGACCCCGCTGCGCGATCTCAACATCGATGCACGCGAAATTCCCGAAGTGCTGCAGGTCGCCGTGCGTGATCCCTATGCCACCGCGGGGCTTGACCAATGCGATGCGCTGGTCGCGCGGATCGCGGATTTGGACATGGTGTTGGGGGCCGATTACGATATCGCCGAAGATGACGGCGAAAAGCGCCTCAGCGAAGGGCGCATCGGGCAGAGCGTGATCGGATCGGTCATTCCCTTCCGGGGGATCCTGCGCGAAGTGACCGGCGCTGCGGAAAACGAGCGGATGCTGCGTGCCGCCTATACCGCAGGAATGGTGCGGCGTTCTTTCCTGAAAGGCTGGGGACTGGGGCGCGGCTGCGCCTACCCCGCCAGCCCCAAAGCGGTGACGAGCGGGAACTGATCCCGCCCGCCGCCGCCGGTTCGATCAACCTTCCTTGTCGCGCCAGCGCGCGATCTGTCCGTCCAGCGTGTTCAGCAACTGCTTGCGGGTGTCTTCGGGAATGCCCTTGTCACCGGCGATTTCGGCGCGGGCCTGCTCCAGACCCAGACGGGCCGATGCGGGAACCCGGGGCTGGCAGATCATCACGGTCTGCTTGCCGTCCTTGCCATCGATGACTTGCGCCTGACCGGCAAAGGCTGAGGTGCATTCCTTCAGCACCATCACCTTGGGCGCCGAAGCCCGTGCCGTTTCCGAAGCCGCCATCGCTTCGCTGACGATCCGGGGCAGGTCGGCGCGCAGTTCCGCGATCATTTCGGCGCGTTCTTCGGTTGTCGGCGCGATGGTGCCTTCCAGACGGCGCGCCAGCATTTCAGCATCAGGCGCGGCGCGGAACACCATCTTGACCCGGCGCTCCTTTCCTTCGGCATCGCGCCAGACGTGTTCGGTGACGGTGCCATCACCCTGCCCTGCGCGTTCAACCAGCAGGACAGAAGGCGGCCTCGGCGCTTCGGGCGGCGTGGGCGCATCGGGTGCGGCGGGCGGAGCCGGGGGCGCAGGCGGCGCTTCGGGCGAAGGGGGTGCAGGCGGCACAGGCACTTCGCGCAGGGCTTCGCTGGCGGCGTAACTGATTGACGCGGTGAGCGGCAATACCAGCAGACCCGCGCCCAGCAGCGCACGGCCAGCCAGACGGCGGCGGGGGGACAGTTCAGACATGGCAAGGCTCCTCAGACGGTGAATGATCGACTTTTCGCCGAGCACCGGACAGGCCATCGGCGCGGTCAGGGCGGCATGATGGGGCGCACCGGGCGCAGCGGCAAAGCGGGCGATGAGCGCGGCATAGGCGGCGCGTTCGCGCGCTGACCGGCGGGCCATGACCCGCGCATCGCAGGCCGCCTCCTGATCGCGGCGCAGCGCCAGCCAGCCATAACGGGCCAGCGGATTGAACCAGTGCAGCGCGAACAATGGCTGGACCAGCACATTCACTAGCAGATCGCCGCCGCGGTGGTGTGCCAGTTCATGCGCCAGCGCCAGATCGCGCGCTTCGCGGTCGTAGAGCGCCAGAAACCCGGACGGCAGGGCGATAACGGGGTTCAGCACGCCCATCGCCAACGGGGCATTGGTGGCGCGCGTTTCGATCAGCCGAACCGGGCCGAGCAGTCCTCCGAAACCGCCGGGCATTCTGCCCACATCGCGCGCATCAGCCAGCAAGGCGCCGCGCAGTGAAAAATAGGCGCCAAAGCGCAAGGCGAGAAACGCCGCCGCGCCGCCCAGCCAGACCAGCAGCAGAATTTCGACCAGCGGAACATCGGCGAGCAGCGCCATGAAATCGAAACCGCCGGACGCCGGAGCCTCGGCCGCGCGCCAGACCATCGCATCGGCTGGCGGCGGCGCCATCGTCACCGGAGCAGCGGCAGCAGGGGCAGCCGTCTCGGGTGCCATCCACGCGGGCAAGGTTACCGGCGGCAGCACCAGCCGCAGCAGAGGCAGCGCCCACAAGGCATAGGCCGCTTGCGGCCCGAAGGCCCTCGACACCGGGCGGCGCAGCACCAGCACCGCGGCGATCAGCACGCCGGTCCACGCCAGCGTATGCAGCAGCAGGCCGGTCATGGCCGCAGTTCCTTCAGCAGCGCCTCGATTTCATTGAGGTCCTGATCGGTCAGCGCCTCGGTCTCGGCCAGATGCGCGACCAGCGATGCAGCGCGGCCACCGAACAGGCGGTCGACAAGGCGGCGGCTTTCGCCCCCGACATAATCCTCGCGCGCGATCAGCGGGGTATAGAGAAAGCGCCGGCCATCGGGTTCAGCGGCAATCGCGCCTTTCTGGACAAGGCGTGACAGCAGCGTCTTGACCGTCGCCAGGCTCCAGTCGCGTGCCGCGCAGACTTCCTCGCACACGTCGGATGCGGTCTGACGCGGGCGATCCCACAGGACTTCCATCACCGCATGTTCGGCATCGGTAATGCGTTCACCTGAATTGTTGTCGGACGGGGTCACGCAGAAGCTCCCTTGGTTTACGATTACGCTTGTAGTCATATCGACTACATCTGTAAACCTTGCGCGTGGATGAACAGCACCCGCCGCGGCTTGCGCTTCGTTGAAGTGGCGATAGACCCGGTCGAATGACATGGATGCGCGCCTTCGGCCTTGCCGCCCTGACCCTGATCGCACCCGCCCTGTCCGCGCAGGCCCCTGACGCTTTTCTGCCGGACACGGCCCCGGTTACGCTGGCCACGGGCGAAAACGACACCAGGGTGGGAGAACTGATCTTCCGCGGCGGCGTGGCAATCGCGCCGGACAAGGCGGACATTGGCGGCATCTCCAGCCTTGAATGGCATGACGATGCGCTGTTCGCTGTGACCGATGACGGGCGCTGGATGGAGCTGACCATCGAAGAGGTCGGCACCAAACTGGTCGATGTATCGGGCGTACGGATCGGCCCGCTGCGTGATGCCAAGGGCGGAACACTGGGTGCCAAGCAGCGCGGCGATGCCGAGGCGCTCACCCGCCTGCCATCAGGCGAATGGCTGGTCGCTTTCGAACAGGATCACCGCATCTGGCGCTATGCCGATCTGGAAGGTCCGGCCAGCGGGATCGATGCAAGCGCCGCCGCGCTCATCACCGGGGCTGACGCAAACGCCGGGATCGAGGCGCTTGCCGCATACCCCGGCGGACTGATCGCTTGCGGCGAATGGGCGGACCCGGCGCGGCCCAATTGCCTGCGAATC
The DNA here is from genome assembly GCA_041639595.1 of Porphyrobacter sp. Classification (GTDB taxonomy): domain Bacteria; phylum Pseudomonadota; class Alphaproteobacteria; order Sphingomonadales; family Sphingomonadaceae; genus Erythrobacter. Next base: position 23,070 of record JBEQBX010000003.1, on the reverse strand, counting down.
GCCGATAGCACGGCCAGCCCCTTCCACTTCCCCGCGCCCGATGGAATCGCCACTGCCGGCGGCGTTCCCACCGATGCGGCCTGCAAGGCGGATGGCACCTGTTTCATCCTGTTTCGCAGCTTCAACTCCGGAGAAGGTAACCGCGCGGCGATCATCGCTCTTTCCCCCGATGGCAGGGCAACGCCGCTCGGCATGCTGGCCCCGCCGCTCAACCTCGACAATTTTGAAGGATTGGCGGTGCGCGAGGTGCCGGGCAAGACCTTCCTCTACCTCGTTTCGGACGACAATTTCCGCAACTGCGCACAAAGCCAGAAACCCGGCTGCCAGCGCACTTTGCTGATGAAGTTCGAAATCGCCCCGCCGCCCGGCGGCCCCGCTCCGGTTGCGCCCGAGGAATTTGCCGCCCTCCCTACCGGACGGCCCGGCGTGCGCCCGCTACCCGATGCCGCGTTTGCCGAAGTCGTCATCACCACCAGCCTTGGTCCAGTAACCGTCGCGGTCGAGACGGGACGCGCGCCGGTGACCGCAGGCAATTTCCTGCGCTATGTCGACCAGCGCCGTTTTGACGGGACGGATTTCTACCGCGCCATGGATCTGGGCGGGGAACGCATGCCTGCCGGGATCGTGCAGGGCGGCACGCGCAACGATCCCAAACGGGTGTTGCCGCCGATCGCGTTCGAGCCGACCAGCACCACCGGCCTCACCCACAGCCACGGCGCCTTATCGATGGCGATGAATGCGCCGGGCGGCGCGGATGGCGATTTCTTTGTGATGGTCGAAGATCAGCCCGGCTTCGATGCCGATCCAGCGGCCAGCGATCCGTCCTTGCGCGCAGGCTATGCCGTGTTCGCTTATGTCACCGCAGGCATGGACGTGATCGCCGCAATCCTTTCCGCAGCGCGCGATCCCGATGCAGGCGAAGGGGTGCTGAAAGGCCAGATGCTGAAGCCGGCGGTGAAGATCATCTCTGCGCGCCGAACGCAGCCAGCGCCGCAGCCTGCACCGCAGCCTGCACCGCAGCCTTGATCCTTACGTGCCAAAAGCAAAGGCCCGGTCCCCCATCGGGGCCGGGCCTTCGTCATGTTCAGATGCCTTGGCGGCGGATCAGTATACGCGGGCCTTGGGCTCGATATATTTGATGTCGTCGGTCAGCGTGTATTCGTGGACCGGACGATAATCGATGCGGATGTTGCTGCCGCGCCCGCCCCAGCCGTCAAACCAGCTGATGGTGTGCTTCATCCATTCGGCATCGTTACGCTCGGGGTAATCCTCGTGCGCGTGGGCGCCGCGGCTTTCCTTGCGATTGGCGGCCGATGCCATGGTGACGTTGGCCTGGCTCATCAGGTTGTCGAGCTCCAGCGTCTCGATCAAGTCGCTGTTCCAGATCAGCGATTTGTCGGTGACGTGGATGTCCTCCATCCGCTTGTTCTGCTCGGCGAGCTTCGCCACGCCTTCGTCCATCAGCTTCTGGTCGCGGAACACGGCGCAGTGCTTCTGCATCGCCTTCTGCATTTCGGCCCGGATCTGCGCGGTGGGCGATCCGCCCTGCGCATAACGGAAGTGATCCAGACGGGTCAGGGCAAAATCGGCGCTGTCAGCCGGCAGTTCGGGCTGCTTGGCCTTGGGCTGCAGATTGTCGCGCAGGTGGTGACCGGTCGCGCGGCCGAACACCACGAGGTCGATCAGCGAGTTCGAACCAAGCCGGTTGGCCCCATGCACCGAAACACACGCCGCTTCGCCCACGGCATAGAGGCCGGGGATGACCGTATCGGGATTGCCGTCCGGCCCCAGGGTGACGACCTGCCCGTGGTAGTTACACGGAATGCCGCCCATGTTGTAATGCACCGTCGGCGTGACGGGGAGCGGCTGACGGGTGAGATCGACACCGGCGAAAATCTTCCCGCTTTCGGTGATGCCTGGCAGGCGTTGGGCGAGCACGGCAGGATCGATATGATCGAGGTGCAAGAAGATGTGATCGCCATCCGGCCCGACACCGCGCCCTTCGCGCATTTCCAGCGCCATTGAACGGCTGACCACGTCGCGCGACGCGAGGTCCTTTGCGGACGGCGCGTAACGCTCCATGAAGCGTTCGCCTTCGGAGTTGGTGAGATAGCCACCCTCCCCACGTGCGCCTTCGGTGATCAGCACGCCCGCGCCGTAGATGCCGGTCGGGTGGAACTGCACGAACTCCATGTCCTGCAAGGGCAGGCCAGCGCGCAGCACCATCCCGCCGCCGTCACCGGTGCAGGTGTGGGCCGATGTCGCGGTGTAATAGCAGCGGCCATAGCCGCCGGTCGCCAGAACGACCGATTGCGCGCGGAAGCGGTGGATCTTGCCGTCATCAAGGCACATCGCGATTACGCCGACGCACTTCTTCTCGCCGCCCACATCGCTCATGATCAGATCAAGCGCAAAATATTCGATGAAGAAGTCCGCGTCATATTTCAGGCTCTGCTGATACAGCGCGTGGAGCATGGCGTGGCCGGTGCGGTCGGCCGCGGCGCAGGTGCGCTGCACCGGCGGGCCGGCGCCCATGTTCTGCATGTGCCCGCCGAAGGGACGCTGGTAGATCGTGCCATCGGCATTGCGGCTGAACGGCACGCCTGCGTGCTCCAGCTCGTAAACCGCTGCCGGGGCTTCACGCGCGAGGTACTCGATCGCGTCCTGATCGCCCAGCCAGTCAGACCCCTTGACGGTGTCGTACATGTGCCAGGTCCAGTGGTCGGGGCTGTTATTGCCCAGTGACGCGGCAATCCCGCCCTGCGCTGCGACCGTGTGGCTGCGGGTCGGGAACACCTTGGAGATGTTCGCCGTGCGCAGGCCGCTTTCCGCAGCGCCCATCGTCGCGCGCAGGCCCGATCCGCCCGCGCCCACCACAACCACGTCATAGGTGTGATCGACAATGGTGTAGGCGCCTGTCAGGTGCGCACCCCCGACGTCGTTTGCGGTTCCGCTAGCTGCCGACGTTGCCATCAGGCCTGTCCTCCAAATGCGAGCGCGGCGACGCTGAAAATCCCGAAGGCGCCCCCGCCGATTGTTGCAAGATTAAGCGCGGCAATCGCCGCAAACTTGGTGCCGGCTTCGTGGAGATAATCCTCGATCAGCACCTGAAGCCCAAGCCGGGCGTGCCAGAACAGGCTGGTCACCAGCAGGATCATCGCCGTCGCCGACAAGGGCTGCGACAGCCACTTGGTGACATTGGTGAAGCCAAAATCGCCCATCAGGGCGAGGCTGACCAGCAGCCAGCTCATCAGCACCACATTGCCGATCGCCGTGAAGCGCTGCACCAGCCAGTGGTGCGCCCCGTGATGCGCCGCGCCAAGCCCGCGCACGCGTCCGATGGAGGTTCCGTTACCCATGTCTCTTGCCCCCTCAGCGCAGCAGGATCACGGCCCAGAAGGCCGCGGTAAGAACAATTGCGATAATCGGCGAAGCGATCGACCACATGCGGTTGGTATCCAGTTCGTACCCCGCGCCGATATCCAGCACGAAGTGGCGAAGGCCGCTCATCATGTGGGTGAAGAACGCCCACGACAGGCCGATCAGCACGATCATGCCCAGGGGCGATCCCATCGCGTTCTGGAAAGTCGTGTAAGCTTCAGGTCCGCTGGCGAGCGCGCCAAGCCACCACAGCAACACACCAAGCCCCACCACGGCCAGGCCATCGCCCGTCGCCCGGTGGAGGATCGATACCAGCATATGCGGCCCCCAGCGCCACACCTGCAAATGGGGAGAAAGCGGTCTTTGGTTCATCGTGATCCCGTCTGGTCCCTGTTCAAGGCCCTCCCACTTAGCGCCGCTGACGCACGAGGCAAGCCGCGACAGGTGGACACAGCTTGCAAAGTTTTGGATAGGCGATTGCATGGGACACATTCTAGTAACCGGATCAAGCCGCGGAATTGGTAAAGCGGCACTGGCAGCCTTGGCCGCGCGGGGTGCAAAAACCATCGGCCACGCATCGCGCGCAGGCACCGAAAGCGCGGGCGGCGTGCCGATCATCGCTGCCGATTTCGGCGATCCGCTGTCAGTACAATCGCTGTGGGAACAGGCGCTTGACCTGTCCGGCGGCCAGATTGACGCGGTGGTCAACAATGCCGGGCGGTTCGAAGCCAACCGGCTCGACCGGTCGGATATCGAATGGCTGGACGCGTGGGAGGATACCATGCGCGTCAACCTCACCTCGGCAGCGCAGCTTTCGCGCTTTGCGGTGAACCACTGGCACGAACGCGGTTATGCTGGCCGGTTGGTTCATGTGGCAAGCCGGGCGGCCTACCGCGGGGATTCGCCCGCCCACTGGCATTATGCCGCCGCCAAAAGCGGGATGATCGGGATGCACAAGACCATCGCCCGCGCCTATGCCAAGGACGGGATCCTGAGCTTCGCTGTCACCCCCGGCTTTACCGATACCAGCATGGCAGACGATTATCTCGCCAGTCGCGGCGGGCCGGGATTGCTCGCCGACATTCCGCTGGGCCGCGTTGCCACGCCGGACGAAATCGCCGCGATCATCGCCTTCTGCGCATTGGACGCGCCGCCCAGCATGACCGGCGCGGTGATCGACGCCAATGGAGCCAGCTTTGTCAGATAGCACCACCTGGAAGCTGTCGGCCTTCGCGCCCAAGCCCGTGGTGCAGGCCGCGCTGCTGGCGCATGACCTGATCGATGATTGGGACTTCGAACTGGTCATCGCCGGCCGCGAGGTGGCCGAGGACCGGCCGGACGACTGGGTGCTGGAAGGCTGGTATCCGCGCAAACCCGGCAAGGCGGAAAAATCCGCGCTGGCCGCGCTGTTTGAAGGCGCCGCTCCGAAAATCACCATCGAGGAACTGCCGCCCGAAGACTGGGTGACCCTGAGCCAGCACAACGCCCCGCCGATCCGCGCTGGGCGCTTCCACGTCCATACGCCCGATTACCCTGCCGACCCTGATCTGATCGACTTCACCATCCCGGCCAGTCAGGCGTTTGGCACCGGCCAACACAAGACGACCGCCGGCTGCCTCGAAATGCTGGGCCACATGAAAGCGAGCGGCATCACCGCCCGCAATGTTGCCGATATCGGCACCGGCACCGGCCTGCTGGGCTTTGCGGCCCTCGCCCTATGGCCGCGCGCCCTGTGCACGCTGACCGATATCGACGCGGTGTGCGTGGGCGTGGTGGAGGAAAACGCACGCCTTAACGCCGTCCCGATGGGCGGCGGCGCGGGCGAGGCGGTGATGATTGTGGCTGACGGGATGGATGATCCCCTGCTCCGGTTGCGCGGGCCTTATGATCTGCTGATCGCCAATATTCTGGCAGGCCCGCTGGTCAGCCTCGCACCCGACTTCGCCAAGGCGGTCAGCCCGGGCGGGAGCCTGCTGCTGGCAGGGCTGTTGGCAGGCGAGCAGGAAGCGGCGGTCAAGCGCGCGATGCACCTTGCAGGCTTCCGCATGGCGGCAAGGCTCCAGCGCGGCGATTGGGCGATCCTGTGGCTACGGCGACGGCGCCGTGTCCGCAGTATGGGCTGAGATCGCGCTCACGCCGAACAAGACCTGCTGCGTGCGCCAAGGCTTTAGACGGAAATGTCCGCTTTCGGCGATGTGCCTGAGCGGGTGGAATAGCGGGGGTTGGGTGGTTTCTTGCCATCCCCCTCATTCATCGCCCGGGACTTGATCAGGAATTAGGCTGTTCCGGCATTATGTAGCAAACGCACCAAACGGATTACAGAGGCACCGTCAATGTCGGCGGTTGTAATTATTGGCGTTGCCGGATCTTCGCACTCAGTAGAGACTCCACACGAAGCGGTTTATGGGGCAGATAGCCCGCATGACTATACGCAAGTTGGTGCGGATCACGGCCAGCGTCCTTTCGGCGCTGTTTTTCGTTGTCCTTGCTTTCAACATCGAGAACCTTGCCGTCCGGCTTGGATGGGACAATTTGCTAGCGGATGCTGTGGCACCAGAGCGGGGGAGAGGCACCTTGCTTGACGCTCTCCAGCACCCATTAACCGTGTCGGTATCCCTAATCGGCGTTGGCTTCGCCATGGGGCTATGGCTCGACTTCCTTTTGGCAAAGCGGGAGCGAGCGCCAAATAAGGAAGCACGGGAGCAGCTTGCCGAGGATGCCAAGGCATGGGCGAAAAAGACAGGCGAAATCTACGCCCATTACGCCGAGCGTTCTCGCGCCGAGTTCATGGCAAACAGCAGAAACAGTAGGGAATTCTTATCTAAACCGAATGTCGCTGAATGCTCGGCTCTCGAACAATATCACAAAATTCACACAGAAGTTTGGGCGGTCATCGAAGATGCACAGCACTATATTGCAATTCAGCGGCATGATATATTCCCACTGGAACACGGAGTATCAAGTTTTTCTGACATTTTACGGATGAGCCAGCTTCTGACGAAGATTGCGGCTTGGCTCCGTCATGGTGCGGCTCCCAAGCCGCTTGAGTGGGCAAGGCACGGCGTTAATCTGCCGACCGAACAAAATGAGCACCAAGAGCCACAAGGCGTTGGACGAGAAATTCCGCTGTGAATTTGCCTCGAAAGGCGGCGTTCGGTGGGGACAACAGCTTCACCGGCATGTTCTGAAAGCCGATTTCGGCATGCGCATGTTCCATGACGCCTATGACCGCTTCGGAGTCGCTTCCCGAACGTCAGCTTTCACGCTGGCCCGCAGCATGAGCTGCCAATCCGCTTCGGCACTCGCAGCTCGCCTCCGCCATCACCGCGCCCGAACAAACACGCCTACTGCGTCAACCCGCCTTCAAGCAGAGCCAGCGCATTGCGGGTGAAGGCGGCCATGTTGGCGATGCGGTCATCGCTGGCGGTTTCCAGCAGGCGGGTGTGTTCGCCGCCCGGCCCTGTCAATGCCGCCACGCTGCGCCCGTCAGGCGCGCCTGACGGATGGGTTGACCCGCCGACCGAACCGCTCTCTGCCAAGCCCCAATTCGCAGCGAAATTGTCACGAATGGCGCGGGCTTGCAGCAGCGCATATTCCTCGCTGGCGCCGCGCATCCCCGTGTAGGCGTCACGCGGCAGGGCGAACAACACGTCGCGGGCGCGGAAGGAATAGACCACGCCGCCGCCGACGAAGAAATCGAGCGCGCCGGGGACAGTCAGCAGGCTCGCCGCGATCAGCCCGCCGGTTGCGCCGTCCGCCACCGCAACCTTCTCTCCCCGTGCCCGCAATAGCGCTGCAATGCGCAAGGCCTGCGGGTGGAGTTCGGCGAGGAGGTCCATCAGCCCGCTCCGCCCAGCGCCTCGGCGACGATGGCGGCCCATCCGGCCTCGTCCATCACCTCGATCCCGAGTTCGGCGGCCTTTTTCAGCTTTGACCCCGCCCCCGGACCGGCAACCAGCAGATCGGTTTTCGGCGAGACTGAACCTGCCGCCTTGGCGCCCAGCCGTTCCGCCTGTGCCTTGGCTTCGTCGCGGCTCATGGTTTCCAGCTTGCCGGTGAACACCACGGTCTTGCCCGCGACACGGCTGGCGACGGTTTTGACCTCGTAACGCGGCGGCGTGACCTGGCCGAGCAGATCGTCCCACACCGCGACATTGTGCGGTTCATGGAAGAAATCGCCCAGCGCCTCGACCACCGAAGGGCCGATGCCGTCGATGGCGGTGAGTTCACCCGCAGCCTCCGCATCGCCCGCGTGGGCGCGCTGTGCCAGATCGCGCAGGGCGGGCAATTCGTGGAAATGCTTCATCAGATCGCGCGCGGTCACTTCGCCGACGTGCCTTATGCCGAGCGCGAACAACAGCCGCGCAGCATCGGGGGAGCGCTTGGCCTCGATCGCAGCGAGGAGGTTGTCGACCGACTTTTCCTGCCAGCCTTCAAGGGTGAGGATCGCGCTGCGGCGGGCGCGCAGGCGGTAGATATCGGCGGGGCTTTCCAGCCATCCGAGTGCGAAGAACTGCGCAATGGTTTTTTCGCCCAATCCCTCGATATCGAGCGCCTTGCGGCTGACGAAATGTTCCAGCCTCTGGGTGCGCTGGGCCGGGCAGATCAGCCCGGCGGTGCAGCGCACATCGACCTCGCCTTCCTCGGCCACGGCTTCGCTGCCGCATTCGGGGCAGTGGTCGGGGAACGGGAAGGCGGTGCGATCGTCCTCACGGGTGAGGTTTTCGACCACCTGCGGGATCACATCGCCCGCCCGCTGGATCACCACGCGGTCACCGATGCGAAGGCCGAGCCGGGCGATCTCGTCACGGTTGTGGAGCGTGACGTTGGTCACCGTCACCCCGCCGACCAGCACCGGCGCGAGGCGGCCCACGGGTGTCAGCTTGCCGGTGCGGCCGACCTGGATGTCGATGCCCTGTACAATGGTTTCGGCGCGCTCTGCCGGGAATTTGTGCGCCAAGGCCCAGCGCGGAGCCTTCGCCACAAAGCCGAGGCGTTCCTGCCAGTCGAGCCGGTCGAGTTTGTAGACCACCCCGTCGATATCATAGGCAAGATCGGGCCGCGCCTTTCCGATCGCATCGAAATGCGCGACCAGCGCGGCAGCCTCGCCTTCGATCCGGGTGAACAGCGGCGAGACGGGGAAGCCCCACTCGCGCAGTTTCGCCACCACCTCGCTTTGCGTTGTCCCGGGCACCGCCGAAGCCGCGCCCCAGCCATGCGCCCAGAACCGCAAGGGCCGCTTCGCCGTGACGCTCGCATCCTTCTGGCGCAAGCTTCCGGCAGCGGCGTTGCGCGGGTTGGCAAACAGCTTTCCGCCCACTTCATGCTGCGCAGCATTGATTGCGGTAAAGGCCTGTTTTTCCATATAGACCTCCCCGCGCACCTCGAACACGTCAGGGACACCGGAAGGCAGGGTTTGCGGGATATCAGGGATGTGCGCCACGTTGGCAGTAACGTCCTCGCCGACCTGCCCGTCACCGCGTGTGGCGGCGCGCACCAACCGCCCGTTCTCGTAGCGCAGCGAACAGGACAGCCCGTCGATCTTGTCCTCCGCCGTGCAGGCCAGCGGGGCATCATCGGGCAGGTTGAGGAACCGCCGCATCCGGGCCAGCCACTCGGCCACCTCCTCTGGCGAGAAGGCATTGTCGAGGCTCATCATCCGAACCTCGTGCGTGACCTTCCCCAGCGGCGAGGCGGCAACCGCGTGACCGACCTTGCGCGAAGGGCTGTCGGGCCGGATCAGGTGCGGAAACGCCGCCTCCAGATCGGCATTGCGGCGCACCAGCGCGTCATATTCAGCGTCGGTAATCTCGGGCGAATCTTCCGCGTGATACAACCGGTCATGCCGCGCGATGGCGCGGGCCAGCCGCATCAGTTCATTGGCGGCTTCGGCTTCGGAGAGAGTGTCAGTCATGGGGTTACTCGCCCTTCAGCACCGCCAGCATCGCAGGCTCGTTCGCCGCATAGACGGGGTTGCCGGGCGTGATGATCGCAAAATGGCTGACGCCGGGATTCTCGCGCACCGCCACCTTTGCGCCGCCCGATGCCATCGCCGCCCGCGTGGATGCCGACGGCGCGGGCAGCTTGGCCTGTACGAACAGAACCTGCGCCAACTGCGGCGCGATGGTCGCAGGCGAGATCGCCTTGTAGCGTTCCGGGAAGCGCTGCGGTTCGCCGCCCATGAACGGATCGACCGCCGAAAACTGGCACAGCGCGTCAAAATAGGGCCGCTCCGCCCCCACATCGCCCGGACCGTCGAGCACGATGGCGGCGCGCGCCTGCAATGCCTGTCGCGTGCCAACCGGACCATCCGCGCCGCTCGCAGAAGCCAGCCACTGAGCCGGAAGTCCGCCCGCCGAATGCCCCACCAGCGTCACCGCCCCGCGATCAATCGGGTAACGCGCCGCCACATCCTCGATCAGCTTGGCGGACGCAGCCCAATCGGCGAACGATCCCGGCCAGCCGCCGCCATCGCCCACTTCGCGGTAATCGACATTGAGCGTGGCAATGCCGAGGCTTTGCCAGCGCGTCGCAAGCGGGGCCATGTAGGCCTGGCTGGCAATCCGCGTCTTCCAGCACCCGCCGTGATAGATCACCGCCAGCGGGAACGGGCCGGCGCCTTGGGGGAGCCGCAATTCCGCAAACCCGCGCGCATGATCGGCATAGCGCAGCACCGTATCAGGCGTGGAAGCCGCAAGGTTCGCATCGGTGCCGAACATGGCGCTGTTGGGTTGCACGGGCTTGGGAGCCTCCTCGGGCGCGGGCGTTATCGGCATGCAGGCGGCGGCCAGCAAAAGCAGGGGGAGAAGGCGCGTCACACCCCCTCCAGCAGCCGGTCCGCCTGCGCTCGCGCTTCAGGCGTAACTTCAGCGCCCGACAGCATCCGGGCGATTTCCTCTTTCCGCCCTGCCCCGTCGAGCAGGACAACGCTGGTGCGCGTCACCGTGCCGGTCGAGGCCTTGGCGATGAAATAGTGCTGGCCCCCGCGCGCCGCGACCTGCGGGCTGTGCGTCACCGCCAGCAATTGCCCTTCCTGCGCCGCCAGCCTTGCAAGGCGCTCGCCGATGGCCGAGGCAACCGCCCCGCCCACGCCGCGGTCGATCTCGTCGAAGATGATCGTTGCTGCCCCGCCCTGTTCCGCCAAGGCAACCTTCAGCGCGAGGATGAAACGCGACAATTCGCCGCCCGACGCAATCTTGTTCAACGGCGCAAAATCCGCGCCGGGGTTGGTGGAGATCAGGAACTCCACGCCGTCCATGCCCGCCGCATTCCAGCGTTCTTCGGGCAAGGTGGTGATCGCCGTGCGGAACCGGGCCGCATCCAGTTTCAGCGGAGCAAGTTCTGCCGCCACCGCCGCATCCAGCCGCTCGGCCCCGGCAATCCGCGCCGCGTGCGCAGCCTCGGCCGCAGTCACATAGGATGCGCGTGCTTCCCGCGCGCCCGCTTCCAGCGCGTCCAGCTGCGCCTCCCCGCCCTCGATCGCGTCAAGCCGGCTGCGCATGGTGCGGGCAAGTTCGGGCAGGTCATCCACCTCGCAGCGGTGCTTGCGGGCGGCGGCGCGCAGTTCGAACAGGCGGGTTTCGGCGCGTTCCAATTCGTGCGGGTCATGGACTAGCGCCTCGGCCGCGGAACGCAGCTTGTCCTCGGCCTCGCTCGCTTCGATCACCGCGCGGTCCAGCGCATCCAGCGCTTCGGTCAGCAAGGGGTGCTGATCGGCAATCCGGTCAAGCTTGCGCGCGGCAACGCGCAGCGCCGCCAGCGGCGAATCCGATCCTTCCCACAGGTGGCGCAGGCTTTCGAGATCGCCCGACAGCTTCTCGCCCTTCTGCATGTCCGAGCGCGCACCGGCGAGCCGCGCTTCCTCGCCCGCGACGGGCTCCAACGCCGTGAGTTCGGCCAGATGCGCGATCAGCAGGTCCTGATCGGCCTTGGCCTGATCCACCGCATCGCGCGCTTCGGCAAGCTGCGCTTCGGCCTTGGCCCATGCGGTGTAGGCCCGGTCAAGCCCCGCCGCATCCGTCCCGGCATAACGGTCCAGCAGCAGCCGGTGCCCGCGCGGGTTCACCAACCCGCGGTCGTCATGCTGGCCGTGCAGTTCCACCAGCGCAGGCGCCAATTCGCGCAGCAGGGCAACGCTGGCGGGTTGGTCATTGATGAATGCTTTTGACCCGCCATCGGCTTTGACCTGCCGCCGGATCAGCAGCGGCTCGCCCGGTTCGATGGCAATGTCGGCATCATCCAGCGCAGCGGCGATCATGGCGGGCAGCGCGGCAAATTCGAAGCTGGCGGTGACGCTCGCCTTGTCCTCGCCTGCCCGCACCAGCCCGCTTTCCGCCCTGTCACCCAGGATCAGGCCCAGCGCATCCAGCAGGATCGATTTGCCCGCCCCCGTCTCCCCCGTAAGCACGCCCAGCCCGCGCGCGAAATCAAGATCGAGCGCTTCGATTAGGACAATGTTACGGATCGACAGGCGGGTCAGCATGGATGCCGGAACAGATAGCGCACACGCTGCGCTGCGTCACCTGTCCAAGGTTAGCCAATCCCCAAACCTTACCGCCCGGCCATGCCGGCAAGTCCGAGCGGCGCATAATCCCCGATGGCCAGCTGTTCGAACACGCCCATGCCCTGCTGCCCACCCGGGCCGGTGACGCGGCACAGCATCTGGACGTGGAGATTATCGGGACGCGCCGGATCGACGGCGGCCAGATCAATATCCTCGCGCTCCACCTCCAGCACGCCGTGGTCCATCCCATGCCCCCAGCGCGGCGCGGTGTAGCCAAGGCCGCGCATCTGGAACCGGGAGAGCGGTTCGATGCGGAAGACCTCGCCGCCGACGGTCAGCTCGCTTGTCGCAGGCCAGCGGGTGCCGTCTTCAAGCTGCGTTGCCAGATGCGGTGCGTGATGTTCCTGCACAGCATCCGCGCCGCCGCCGTCCGGGACGATCACGGCGCGGGTGTTCCACGGGGTGCCGTCGGCATGGGCGTTGAGATGGTAGAACACGCTGCGCGATGGCAGATTGATTGGCGTCCATTGCCAGAAGAACTGCGGCACGGCCTTGCCCGCGAACTGCGGATCGGCCGCGCCGATGGGCCGCACGCCCCAGCTGCGATCACGGGTGCCCATGCTGCCCGGCGCCAACGCCTCGCGCTGCCCATCAACCGCGATCCAGCCTTCATAATGGCCGTTCTGGGTGAGGCGCGTGTAATCCATCACCGTGCGCGGGCCGATGCGCCAGGTGAAGCGCGGTTCTTCGATGGGAAAGGCGCGGCCGGTGAAGGTGATGTCGGCGGCGATCCCCTCACCATCCACAATCACGCGCAGGGATTTGAGGGGTTCGACAATTTCTATGCGGATCGGGCCGCAGGATAGCTCCATACGCTCCATGCCAAGGCGGCGGCTGGCGTGGAGGCAGTGCTGCACGCCGTCTCGCACCACGCAGAAATGTGCGTCGGCCACGTCCAGATGCGGGTAAACCCCGAACGCCGCGGCAAAGAAGCTGCCGCCATCGGGCGCATATCCGTTGAAGAAATAGCGGTCGTAGAAATTGCGGTCGGTGCCCGAATAGGCAACCGGATCGGGCGTCTGGTGGATCGGGTAATCATCCCCGCGGCTCAGAACCATGGTGCTATCCCTTCTTCAGCAGTTCCAGGCTGCCGTGTTGATGAGCCAGCGCGCAGGCCCCACGCGCCATCGACAGGAAATTGGCGTCGCCCCGCTCCGTCCGCACCACGAACGCGCTGCTGAACACCGCGGTCGAAACGCCGTGCAGCGCGCCCAGCACATAATCATCCCAGATCGCCTCCACGCTCAGCGGCACGCCGCGCGCCGTCATCTCAGCGCAATAGAGCGCCAGCAGTTCGCCTTCGTGGGCGCGGCGCAGGCCATCCCCGATCCCGCAGCCGAGGAAGTAGCCGATGTCGGTCAGCCCGTTGCCGATGGTGAGCGTCTGCCAATCGAGTACCGCGACCGGCTCTGCCCCGCCCTTGATATCGAACAGCACATTGTCGAGCCGGAAGTCGCCGTGCACGAGGCTGACCCGCTGGGCCGCGCGATCCGTGGCCGCCGTGATCTCGGCCAACTCATCGCACAGTGCCATGAATTCGGGTTCGATTGTATCGCGATACCGTTCGCGGAAGATCGCCTGCGCCTGCGGGTAAAGCGCCTTGACCTGCGCGGCGGCGGCGGGGGCAGGTTGCAGCCAATCGAGCGCCAGAATGTCCTCGCTGTGCCAGCTTGGCGCGTGGAGGGCGGCGGCCTGCGCAACGACGGCGCGGGCATCTTCTGCCGTGCATCCGGCAATCTGATTGCCGCCGCGCGCCGGGCCGAGGTCTTCGAAGATCAGGCAGAAGCTCGCGCCGTCATCGGCCATGTCTGCAAACAGCACCCCCGGCGTACGGATCGGCAATTGCGGGGCAAGATCGCGGTAGAAGCGCACTTCCTTGGCATAAAGGCCGAGCATCGCGGCTGTCCCGCGGCTGGTCGGATCGGCGGCAGCAAACTTGCCCGCCAGCGTCACGGGGTTCGCCTCGCCCGCAAATTCCAGCGTGAAGCGCACGGAATCGCCGACCTGCCCGGTGCCGATCGGCTCCCACCGCCAGCGTGCAGGGACGCGGCCCAACGTGGCTGCCCACCAGTCATCGGTGATATCGTCCGGGTGTGCCGGAAATGTGCCCATATTGCCCTCTCCCTTCATCGGGATAGGCAGTCAGCGGGGCGCGGGCAATGGTGTTGTCGGGCGGCGGCCAGACGCGCGGTGAATCAGGACGCCGTCACGCCGTCTGCGTGCTTGCCGACCAGTTTGAAAGCGCGTTCGTACCAGTCGGTGCCGGGATAGTTTGCCCCCAGCACAGCGGCATACTTCACCGCCTCCTCCGGCACGCCCAGCGCGAGGCTGCTTTCCGTCAGCCGGAACAGCGCTTCGGGGGTGTGGCTGGTGGTGTCGAACTTCTCGACCACGTTGCGGAACCGCATATCCGCCGCCAGCCACAGGCCCATGCGCTGATAGTGGCGGCCGATCTCCATCTCCTTGCCCGCAAGGTGATCCGCGACGAGATCAAGCTTCAACCGCGCATCGGCGGCATATTCGCTTTGGGGGAAGCGCCGGTTGACCTCTCGCAAGGCGGTCTGCGCCTGTTCGGTGATCTTCTGGTCGCGGTTCACATCGCTGATCTGCTCGTAGTAACTCAGCGCGATCAGGTAGTAGGCGTAAGGCGCATCCTTGTTGCCCGGGTGGATCGACAGGAACCGCTGCGCGTTCTGGATCGCCTTGTTGTAATCGCGCGCGATGTAATAGCTGAACGCGCTCATCAACTGGGCGCGGCGGGCCCATGGCGAATAGGGGTGCTGCCGCTCCACCTCGTCGAACAGCGCCGCGGCCTGCAGCGTGTTCCCCCGATCGAGCCGCTTCTGCGCCTCCCCGTAGAGCGATTCGACATCCCGCGCGACATAGGCGACGTCCTTGCCCTCACCCCCGCCGGCGCAGGCGGACAGGGTCGCAAGAGTGGCGGCGGCAAGCGCGGCGCGCGCGATACGGGTGCTGAACTTCGATTGCATGGCGCAGGCTATAGCGAGGGCCGCGCTGAACGCCAAGTGAAGGGTGACGCCCCTCCCCCACCGCGCCGATTTTCCTACACGGCGGTTTTGTGATGCTCTGTGATCGGTCGCACCGCGAC
Organism: Porphyrobacter sp.; assembly: GCA_041639595.1. Classification (GTDB taxonomy): domain Bacteria; phylum Pseudomonadota; class Alphaproteobacteria; order Sphingomonadales; family Sphingomonadaceae; genus Erythrobacter. The sequence continues at coordinate 8,017 of JBEQBX010000003.1, read as the reverse complement.
CGCAGCGACGCTGGCGCAGCCAGCATGAGCGAGGAAACGACAAAAATGACCCGCCGCAAAGATCCCCGCACCGCCCGCCTCCCCGTTCGCAACGGAGAGCTGCCCGCCTTCACCCCCGTCCCCCGCATCAAGGAACGCCACGACGGCTGGACGCCCGAACGCCAGCGCGGCTTTATCGAGGCGCTGGCCGATACCGGATCGGTCGAAGCCGCCGCCTGCGCCGTCAACATGGCCGAACGCGGCGTGTATGACCTGCGCCGCCAGCCCGGCGCCGAATCCTTCCGCGCCGCATGGGAAGCCGCCCTCGCGCTCGGCGTGCAGCGGATCGAGGACGTCGCCATGGACCGCGCGCTGAACGGCGTGGAGGAACCCGTCTATTCCTATGGCAAGCTGGTCGGCACCCGCCGCAAATATAACGACCGGCTGCTGATGTTCATCCTGCGCAACCGCGCGCCCGAACGCTTTGCCGCAGGCGGCGGGCCGCGCGGGCTCAACGCGGTCAGCCAGATGCAGCTGGGCCAGCTCAAGAAGCAATGGATCAAGGAACACGAGGCCAGCAAACCCTACGTCACCGCCGCCGAGGTGCGCGCCAGCATCGACCACAAGATCGAGGTGATCCGCAGCCGCTTCCGCCGCGAGGTCGAACACCGCTGGGCCGCACTCAGCGAGGAAACCCGCGCCGCCTGGACCCACTTCATATCCTTACGCGACCGCGACCTTGCCGCCATGGACGCCGACGCGCACACCCGCAAACTGCTCGACCCCGACTGGCAAGCCCCCGCCGAGCACTTCGACCCGCCTGAAAAGCCAAGCTTGCCGGGGCCCGCAGCGGCGGAACGGCCCGAGGACGACGTGGACGTTTAGGCGGTGAAGCCCCGCCGATCCTCCCCTCAAGGGGAGGGGGACCATCCGCAGGATGGTGGAGGGGCGGGTGCGCTCGGCTTAAGAAAGCTCGATCCTCAAGCCAGGATCATTCTCAACCTCGGCAATGATTAGATTGTATCGATCCACAATCTGCGCAAACGCCTCTCGTCGCCCTCTGGCCTCAAAACGCCCGATCTCGAAAACATTCGCCGCCAAAAACTGCTCATAATCGAATACGTCAATGCGGCCCTCAAAGCCACTATCGGCCAGCAATGTCTTTGCAAATGCAACACGATCTGAGCCCGTCACAATAATCGGGCGCAAACCGCCACGGACATTGTCCTTGCATTTGTCTAGCAGCAATTGGCCAGGCATAGTGGTTACGTGGATGACTGTATCACCGATCTCGAAGTCGCCAGTCCTGCGGCCATCATCTTTTACGCTGGCCCCATGCCTAGCCACCTCACCGGCACCAATTCCAAGCCGAACCTCGACCTTTGCTCCGACAAGATGTTGAATAACCGTTCCGACCAGCGTCGCGCCAGCCGTCTCACGTTGCCGATCTTGAACAAGCTTAATCAGTTCACGGATCGTCGCCGTTATGCCAAGCGCCGGATCTAGCTTGATAACGAAAGGTTTGCTGGCGAAGTAATCATGAATTCTGGCGATCCAGAATTGCATCACATCTGCGAGTTGCACATCAGTCGCCGAAAGCCGTTCGTTGAGAAAGTTTGCATAGGCCATCGCTTTTGCTGGTGTTCCTCGCGACGTTCTGCCGCCTTCCGAGCTCAGGCGTCGATCAATCCCATGCTCGCTCAAGATACGCTTTACACGGTCGCCACCGGTGCCGCGCACTTGCCCGCCGCCTTTTGTCATCAAGGTGGCCGTATCGATCGGCAACCCCTCGGCCTTCGCGATATCGGTGATCACGAGCGCTACGCCAAGAAAACCCTTCCCGAGCATGTCGTTGTCTTTGGCAAGCTGCATGAGATCGTCGAACAGATCTCTCATGCCATCACTTTCAAACGTTCATTCGCCTTCAGGAATGGCTCGACGATCATCTCAGCAATATGCCGAACGACAGGAACCGCCACGCCATCGCCTGTGAGATGATAGGCATCGTTATATCTCTCAGGTAAAATGTAGTCTTCTGCTAATCCCATAAGTCGCGCCGTCTCTCGCGCTGAAATCAATCGAGTTCGGATTGTTCCCTTTTTAGAAACAAGGATTTGCTGGCGGCTTGACCCTCCGCCGGGAGTTCGCAGGCATCCCGCAACGTCAAACCGGATTTCAGCGCGTTGGACTCGGAAGCCATTCTCGATCCGGGTGCGCTTGTAGATTGCCCCAACCGATCGCTCCTTATTGGCTGCCACCAATTCCACTTTGGCCCGGTTTACAGGCGACATCATTGCGAGCAGGCGGCGCGTCTCGACGGGATTGTGCCAAACGACACCATCAGGCTCATCATCAATGACGTCGGCCAGTGACATATTGGGAGATGGCGGAACTGGTGGCGAAAACCACAGCCATCCTGCTCGCAGCGCCTCAGAAAAAAGCGCCTGCGTTTCCCGCAGTCTCGTTGGATGCCAGTGATCGACCGCATATGCACTCAGAATGTTTCCGGGAACCCTCATGCGGATATCCAGCGCAATGAGAAACAGCCGTGGACGAGATTGCGGTAGAAAATCACGGGCATCGGCAACAATGGCGCCGATCCAGTAACCAGCCTTGGCAACATGCTCACATAGCGAGCGAAAATCGCTGCCACCGTTCGAGGTAAGAAGCCCACATACGTTCTCGAGGACAATGGCGCGCGGCTTTCGCCCTTCGTCGGCCAAGGCAAGAATTAGTTGCCAAAACGGCCAAAACGCGCCGGAACGCGCGCCGCTCAATCCAGCTCCATTTCCAGCTAGTGACAAGTCCTGACACGGGAACGATGCCCAAACAAGGTCTGCGGTCCCCGGCAAATGCTTCGGCCTTACCTTCCCAACATCGTCAAAATACAGTTTGTCTCCGCCCCAGTTAGCTCGATAGGCTTGAGCCTTCTTGTCATCGAAATCGTTGGCGAACAAACAATTCCAATCTGAGCCCAAGCCAGCCCGGGCCATCCCGCCGCCTGCGAAAAATTCATAGAAGCCGTAGTCCGCCATTGCCGCACTGTGCCTCGTTGCAGAGTGGTCGGAAATAGTCGACCGCGACTCATCCCCAACTGAAATTGGCGCACAAAGAAGACGATTTCAAGAACAAAAAAAGAACAAAGGCCACGGCAAAGCCGCGGCCATGACGTCGAACGGGTTCTGCTTCGCAGCCCCGCCGGCCGGAATGCGGCCTCTGGCTTCTAGCTTGCCGTTCGCTGCGCGAACGTCGGCGCTAGGCGCAGGGCCTTATTCTTCCCCCATCCGCAGCGCCGCAATAAACGCTTCCTGCGGAATGCTCACATTCCCATACTCCCGCATCCGCGCCTTCCCCTTCTTCTGCTTGTCCAGCAGCTTCTTCTTCCGGGAAATGTCGCCGCCGTAGCATTTGGCGGTCACGTCCTTGCGCATCGCGGCGATGGTTTCGCGGGCGATCACTTTCCCACCAATCGCCGCCTGGATCGGGATCTTGAAGAGGTGGCGGGGGATCAGGTCTTTCAGGCGCTCGCACATCCCGCGGCCGCGTTCTTCGGCGACGTGGCGGTGGACGATCAGGGATAGCGCGTCGACCGGTTCGGCGTTGACGAGGATGTTCATCTTCACAAGGTCGCCCTCGCGCGTGCCGATCTGCTCGTAATCGAAGCTGGCATAGCCGCGCGAGATGGACTTCAGGCGGTCGTAGAAATCGAAAACCACTTCGTTGAGCGGCAGTTCGTACGTCACCTGCGCGCGGCCGCCCACGTATGTCAGCTCGGTCTGGATGCCGCGGCGGTCCTGACACAGTTTCAGGATCGCGCCGAGATATTCGTCGGGGGTGTAGATCACCGCCTTGATCCACGGTTCCTCGATCACCTCGATCCGGTTGGTATCAGGCCAATCGGCGGGGTTGTGGATGTCGATCACCTTGGCATCCTCGGTCTTGGAATGGCCGAGATGGATGCGGTACACCACGGAAGGCGCGGTGGTGATGAGGTCGAGGTCGTATTCGCGGCTGAGGCGTTCCTGGATGATTTCCAGATGCAGGAGGCCAAGGAACCCGCAGCGGAAGCCGAAGCCCAGCGCGGCGGAGCTTTCCATTTCGAAGCTGAAGGAGGCATCGTTCAGCCGCAGTTTCGCGATGCTTTCGCGCAGCTTTTCAAAATCGGCAGCGTCGACCGGGAACAGGCCGCAGAACACGACCGGCTGGACTTCCTTGTACCCCGGCAGCGGGGTGTTGGAACCGCCCTTCACGGTGGTGATGGTGTCACCGACGCGGGCCTGTTCCACTTCCTTGATCTGGGCGGTGATGAAGCCGATCTCGCCCGGGCCGAGTTCCTGCAAGTCGGTGCGCTTGGGCGTGAAGCAGCCGACGCGGTCGACGAGGTGCTGGGTGCCGCCCTGCATGAAGCGGATGTTGAGGCCCTTGGTGAGCTTGCCATCGATCACGCGCACAAGGATGACGACGCCGAGGTAGGGGTCGTACCATGAATCGACGAGGCTGGCGGTGAGCGGCGCTTCGACCTTGCCCTTGGGGGGCGGGATGCGCTGGACCACCGCTTCGAGCACTTCTTCGATGCCGATGCCCGATTTGGCCGAAGCCAGCACCGCGTTCGACGCGTCGAGGCCGATGATATCCTCGATCTCGGCCTTGACCTTTTCGGGTTCGGCGGCGGGCAGATCGATCTTGTTAATGACGGGGACGATTTCGTGATCGTGCTCGATGGATTGATAAACGTTGGCGAGCGTCTGGGCCTCGACCCCCTGCGCCGCGTCCACCACCAGCAGCGCGCCCTCACAGGCGGCGAGGCTGCGGGAAACCTCGTAGGCGAAGTCAACGTGGCCGGGGGTGTCCATCAGGTTGAGCTGATAGGTCTCGCCATCTTTCGCGGTGTAATTGAGGCGCACGGTCTGCGCCTTGATGGTGATGCCGCGCTCCTTCTCAATATCCATGTTATCAAGGACTTGCTCAGACATCTCACGCGCGGTGAGGCCTCCGGTGAACTGGATCAGCCGGTCGGCAAGGGTCGACTTGCCATGGTCGATATGGGCGATGATGCTGAAGTTGCGGATCTTTGAGAGGTCGGTCATTACCCCGCCGATTAGCGATCAGTCAGCGCCTTGTCATGCGCCAAAAACGCAACTGCCCGGCAAGGGGATCACCCGGCGTCTGAACGGGCTGTTGTCGCATAGCCGAACTTGGGCACTGCGCCGCCCTGCTCGATGCTGAACGACCTGCCTGCACCAAGCGGAGCAAGCGGCGTTCCGGCCGCAGCCAGCGCATAGGGTGACACCCGGTTGCGGGTGCATAGGCCGCCCGAACCATCCTCGATCAGAGACTGTTCGAACTCCAGCCCCTGAACGTCGCCATTGGAGCGGATTACCGTCGCCACCGCCAACTGACCGCCGCCAAGGTCGACCACGAACTGCGTGCCCTTCGGCACATCGGCCAGCCCTTCGATAAGAGCGCCTGTCTTGGACAGGTTGCGCAACGTGACCTCGTAAGCATAGTCATCGTGAATAACCTGGATCTTGCGGAACACGGTACGCCTGCGGGCACGGCGCGTGCGCTCCGCTGCAGGGTCGATGTTCCAGACGCCGCCTGCCATCTCTTGAGCGAGCATGTGCGGGTCGAGCGGCTCGCTGAAGATCGGCCCCTCGAGGTAGCGCACGCCGCATTCCGTCAAGGCCGCAAGCAGGTTCGCGCTCTCGATGCCATTGGCGATTGTATCCATCTGCAACGCACCGGCCAAAGCCACGATTGCGCGCACCAGGCCAAGATCGCGGCTGTCGTGGCGCTCAGCCTCTGCGACCAGCTTCTGGTCGATCTTGATTGCGTCGAAAGGTGCCCGCCGGAGATAGGCAAGCGAGGAATAGCCGCTCCCGAATTCGTCCAGCGTCAGCCGAACGCCCAATTTGAACAGCGCGGATAAGTTCCGGTCGACCACATTGGCATCGCCGAAGAACACCGCCTCGCTGATTTCAAGTTCGAGCCGCGACGGAGCGAGGCCTCCTGCTTCGATCGCCTCCGACACAAGCGCTACAAAGTCGTCAGCCAGGAACAAAGACACCGGAACGTTGACAGCCACGCGCACCGTTTCCGGCCAGCCTTGAGCGGCTGCGCAGGCACTCGTGATTGCCCATCGCCCAACATCCCCCAGCATCGCCGAACCTTCGACGATCTGGGCGAACTCCTCTTCGTCTATGATACCGCGTGTTGCGTGGTTCCAGCAAACGTGGGCTTCAAGCGCACACACCGTTCCAGTGGTCGCGGCAACAATCGGTTCGAACCGCAGGAACAGTTGATCCTCGCTCAGTGCAAGCCCGAGATCCTGTTCAAGCCGGCGACGGAAAATCGTCTCGTTCTCCAGCTCTGCGGAAAAAAAGCGGTATTGCGCGCGCCCACCGTTCTTGGCGGCATAAAGCGCAAGGTCGGCCGCACGTACGATCTCGTCGCGGATCACCCCGTCATGCGGAGCAATCGCGATACCTACCGACGCCCCGATCACGCAGCGGCCGTCTTTCAGGCTAAAAGGCTGGCGCAGCATGGTGATGATCCGCATCGCCAGATCGCCCAGCACCCCGCGATCGTCGATGTCAGGCAACAGCACCTGAAACTCGTCGCCGCCCAGCCGCCCGATTTCGCATTCGCGGTCAATCGCGCGCTGCAGGCGGGCTGCCACCTGTTTCAGCAACTCGTCCCCGGCTGCATGACCAAGCGTGTCGTTGACGTGCTTGAAGCGGTCAAGGTCGATCATCATGACCGCGCAGTTGCGCCGCGCGGCCTTGAAGGCGGTCAGCATCGCCTCGATCTGATGCGCCATGCGGTGCCGGTTGCTGAGACCGGTTAGCGAATCGTAACGGGCAAGACGCGCTGTCTCTGCTTCGCGGTAGAACTCGTCGGATATGTCTGTGCCGGTGCCGCGAAAACCGATGAAACGGCCTTCGGCATCATTGACCGGTTGCCCGGACAGACGCAGCACCGCGCCTGCGGGACGCCGTGCTGCCCGCACCACCATTCCGGCAAATGCCTTGTGAGTGCCCAACATCAGCGAAAGCGATTTACCACGGGCCTCGCGGTCGGTTGCGGTGAACATCGCCGTCAGCGGCTGACCGATAAAATCAGCAAGAGGGATGTCCAGGCGTGCGGCGATGGCGTTCGAAAGGTAAGTAAGATTGCCGCTGGCATCGCTCGCCCAGAACCAGCCAAGGCCCGATTGTTCAAGCCCGTCCAGCATGGCGAGCCGTTCGCCATCGGAGAGCGCCGAGACAGCGGCCGCAGTCACGCTGCGTCCTGCGGCGGAATCGGCGATGCTGCGCAGCGCGCTTCCGCTTCGGGATGACAAGAGACCCTTGAGGGACATCTCGTGGGGGAACCTCCGGACAACAGATCGGTGACATTACCGGCCCGCCTGTTCACCCGGACATAAAGCCAGATGGTTAATATCCGGCTAATTCGCGGGTTTGCTGACCGGCATCTGCCGCGCCAATTACCAGCCGCTGCTGCTGCCTCCACCTGCCTGTCCAGGCTGGCCTTTAAGCACCGCGAAAGAGCCATCGGCACGGCGGCGCAGCGGTGCGTGAAATTCTACGCCCACCCGGTTCTCGCGCGACCAGCGCACCTGCGCCGTCACTGATTTGTCGGCCGAAAACTCAACCCTGATCGCGGTCCCCATTGCCATATTCCAGAGGCCTTCGATCATCGCCCCGCTTTCGGAGATGTTACGCAGCGTGGCGTTGAGGCGGTTGCCGTTGTGAACCACGACCACGCGGCGCAGCAGGTTCTGGCGCGGAGCGCGGGCTGATTGCGGGCCGTCGGCCTCGGCAACCAGATCCCCCGACACCAGTGCCGTCGCGTCCGATGCGTTCATCGGCTTGAAGTAGATACAGCCCTGAATATGGCTGCACCCCAGCAGGCGGACGAGTTCAAGCTCGTCCAGCGTCTCCACGCCTTCTGCTGTGGTGTCCATGTGCAGCGCTTCGGCCAGCGACGTGATCGAGGCGATGATCGCGCCGTTGCGGCTGCCTAGATCGGAAGAGCG
>JBEQBX010000002.1:0-94747 GCA_041639595.1 Porphyrobacter sp. | reverse complement strand
GATCTGTGGTCGATGAACGCCACCCGCTGTTCCTGGGCTGCGCGGCGCTGTCCGCCGGAGACTTCGTGCACCGCGCGATCCAGGACGCCGATTGCATCGTCAATATCGGCCATGACGTGATCGAAAAGCCGCCATTCTTCATGCAGGAGGGCGGGCCGAAGGTGGTCCACGTCTCGACCCGCACGGCCGAGGTCGATCCGGTCTATTTTCCGCATATCGAGGTGATCGGGGACATCGCCAACGCGATATACCAGATCAAGGAAGACATCGTGCCGCAGGGCAAGTGGGACTTCCGCCGGATGCTGGAATACCGCGCCGCCGAAGTGGCGCACACCGCGCCGCTCGCCGCCGATACGCGCTTCCCGATTTTTCCGCCCCATCTGGTGAGCAAGGTGAGGGCGGCGATGCCCGAAGACGGGATCATCTGCCTTGATAATGGCGTCTACAAGATCTGGTTTGCCCGCGGGTATAATGCCTATCTGCCCAACACGGTGCTGCTGGATAATGCGCTGGCGACGATGGGGGCGGGGCTGCCTTCCGCGATGATGTCCTCCATGCTTTACCCAGATCGCAAGGTGATGGCGATCTGCGGCGACGGCGGCTTCATGATGAATTCGCAGGAGATGGAAACGGCAGTCAGGCTTGGCCTGAACCTCACCGTCCTGATCCTGCGTGACGATGCTTACGGCATGATCCGCTGGAAGCAGGCGAACATGGGCTTCAAGGATTTCGGCCTTACATATGGCAACCCGGACTTCGTGAAATACGCCGAAAGCTATGGGGCGATCGGGCACCGGGTGACGTCGGCAGAACACCTCACCGATCTGCTGGCGCATTGCCTTGGCACGCCCGGGGTGCATCTGATCGATTGCCCGGTTGACTATACCGAGAACGACCAGATCCTGAACATCGATATCAAGCAGCTGAGCAGGGAGCTGTAAGGCGATGCCCCAACTCAAATCCACCTATCCGCTCTACCTCAACAACAAGGCGGTGCAGCCCAACACCGATCTTGAGGTGACCGACAAATACACCGGCGAAGTCGCCTTCCGCACCGCGCTGGCAACGCCCGACGTGATCGAGGAGGCGATTGCAGGCGCGGTGCGCGCGGCCGAACCGATGGCGCGGCTGGCTGCGTATGAAAGACAGGACGTGCTGATGCACTGCGTCGCGCGGTTCAAGGAACGCGCGGACGAACTGGCCTATGCGCTGTGCGTGGAGGCAGGCAAGCCGATCAAGGATGCCGAAGGCGAAGTCAGCCGGTTGATCGACACCTTCCGCATCGCGGCGGAAGAATCGGTTCGGAACTACGGCGAAGTCCAGCCGCTCGACATCTCTGCGCGGGCCAAGGGGTATATGGGGATGTGGAAGCGCGTGCCGATCGGGCCGTGCAGCTTTATCTCGCCGTTCAATTTTCCGCTGAACCTTGCCGCGCACAAGATCGCGCCGGCGATTGCGATGGGCTGCCCGTTCGTGATGAAGCCTGCATCCAAAACGCCCTTGGGCGCGATCATCATGGGCGAGGTGCTGGCCGAATGCGACGTGCTGCCTGAAGGCGCGTTTTCGATTTTACCTGCCAGCCGCGACGGAGCGGATATGTTCACCCAGGACGAGCGGCTGAAGCTGCTCAGTTTCACCGGATCGCCGGGGGTGGGCTGGGATCTGAAAGCCAAGGCTGGCAAGAAAAAGGTTGTGCTCGAACTCGGCGGCAATGCGGCGGTCATCATCGACCGCGATGCCGATCTGGATGACGCGCTGGAGCGGGTGATTTTTGGCGCCTTCTACCAATCGGGCCAGTCCTGCATCGGAGTGCAGCGCATCCTGATCCACGATGCGGTGTATGACCGCTTCAAGGCGATGCTGGTTGAGCGAGCTGGTAAGCTGGTCGCAGGCGATCCGAAAGACCGCGACACCTTCATCGGGCCGATGATTTCCGACGGGGAGGCCAAGCGGCTGAAGGGCTGGATCGACGAGGCGGTGGCAGCAGGCGCAACCCTGCTGTGCGGCGGCGGGCTGTCGCGCGGCAACATGCTGGAAGCGACGCTGCTGGAAGGCGTGCCCGATAATGCCAAGGCCCGTAACGAAGAAGCCTTCGGCCCGCTCGCCATCCTGCAACGCTTCGACGATTTCGACGCCGCGCTGGAGGAGGTCAACAACTCTAAATTCGGCCTGCAAGCCGGCATCTTCACCCGCGACCTTTTCCAGATGTTCGACGCGTGGGACCGGCTCGATGTCGGCGGCGTGGTGATCAACGATGTGCCGAGTTACCGAGTGGACAACATGCCCTACGGCGGGGTCAAGGACTCAGGTCTGGGCCGTGAAGGCATCCGCTTTGCCATGGAGGACATGAGCGAAATCCGGAATCTGGTGGTGCGGCGGGTTTAGGGATTATCGCCTTCCCGGGCTCGACCCGGGACCCCGCTTCCTTCCTGCGGCGAAGAACAGGCGGGGCCCCGGCTAGGGGGCCGGGGAGACGGAGTTGCCAACTCACCCCTCCTCCAGCAGCAGCAGCACCGCGGTCACCTCCAGCCGCTCCATCGCGCCGAAGCGGTGATCGACTTTGGTGATGGTGGCGTCGGCGACCAGTTGGCCGGGCAGGGCGAATTCGTGATCGGGCAGGCGCTCGATCAGCTCTTCGCCCGCCGCCACAGCATCCGCGCCGCAGAATTCCAGCACCAACTCGTGCCGCGTGCCGGAGAACGTGATCGAGGCCCATGCCTTTTCCTCATGGCTGATCGCCGTGCCGACGCCGCCGGTCAGCTGCATCAGCGCGGCGCGCACCCGGTCAGCCAAGGTGCGGCGCGGGCGCAGGGCGGCGATGCGCGATGGGGCGGACTTCACCTCGATTTGATCGAACGCGGCAAAGATATGGGCGAAAGGATCGCGCAGGCTTTCCGTCAGCATCATGCGGCCTCCTTCGTGCAGGCTGCGGCGCGGTCGGCATAGCCTTGCATCCATGCGCGGGTGCGCAGTTCCGTATCGCGGCGGGGGGTGCGGCCCATGCGCAGGTCGAGCACGAAGCGCGGATCATGGGCAGCAAGCCGCCCGAATTTTGTGGCAGGCATGGCGTGTTCCCGCAGGAAGGATTCGATTGTCCGAAGCAGCATGGTTTTGCGTCCCTGATGAGTGCTGGTCTGGTCGTTTGCACCAAGCGATTCGCTCGATGTTCCTGATTTGTTTCATTTCATTTCCTACTTGTCTAGGAAAAATCCTTCGCGTAGGATGCGTCCATGTCCGAAAACCGCCATTCCCCTCGTGAAATTCCGGCAGGTCCGCGTGTGCGCCTGCTTGAATTGTCGCAAATTCGCGGGGTGAGCCTTGCTGCCCTGTCTGAATTGCTGGGTCGCAACCCATCCTATCTGCAGCAATTCATTCGCAAAGGATCGCCCCGCAAGCTGGAGGAGCAGGACCGCGCAACGCTGGCGCGGTTCCTCGGCGTGGGGGAGGAGGAATTGCGCGAGGCGAAGGATAATTCCTATGCTTTCCCGCCCAGGCGCCGCGAAGGGGGCGATTGGCTTGATGTGCCCCGGATTGATCTGGGCGCGTCGGCCGGGCCGGGCCGGGTTGCAGGCGGCGAGGCGGCGTTCGATACCTTCCGTTTCTCGCGCCGCTGGCTGGAAGAACAGGGCCTTGCCCGCGCCGATCTGTCCGCAATCCGGGTGGAGGGAGATTCAATGGAGCCGCTGCTCAATGACGGTGACGAAATCCTCGTCGATCGCAGCCCGCGCCCGTTCCGCGACGGGATCCACGTGGTGCGGCTGGGCGATACGATCATGGTGAAGCGCGTCGCCAGCGCGGGTGCGGGCCGGGTCGCGCTATTGTCGCAGAACTTCGCCTATCCGCCGGTCGAGGTGGGGGCGGATGAGGTGGTGATTATCGGGCGGGTTGTGTGGAAAGGGGGGCGGGTTTAGCCGCCTCATCTTCCGCTGTATCGCGCCGCAGCACCGCATTTCTGGCTTCGGCCATCAGTTCCGGTGTCAATTCGCCGGTGCGCGGGGGCCGGGGCCTGCCGTCTCCCATCTCGCCGTTCGCCTCGATATCGGCGAGCAGCAACTCCATCTGGGCAATCTCCCTGACCTGCGCCGTGATGATCTCGTCCGCGAGCTTACGCATCCGCGGGTCGGAGATCTCCGCCCGGCGGCTGGTCAGGACCGCGATCGAGTGGTGGGGGATCATCGCCTTGGCCCAAGCGGCATCGTCCACCGTTTCCTGACTTCGCATCAGGTACAGAAACAGGCCGAACCCCGCCGCCGCGCCGATCATCACCCCCGTCTTGACTGCGCGCGACCGATACATGCCCCACATGAATCCAAGCATGATGAGGGTCATCGCCATCCCCATCATCAGCGCCATCCATAGCCGCGTCTGGCTGAAGAACACGTGATCGAAGGCATAGACATTCGAATAGGCAAGGACGACCATCGTTACGGTCGAGGCCGCAATCATGGCGGCAAATCTGGGCCATTGCGATCCGTCTTGCGGTTTTTCGGTCTGCATCGCTCGCGTCTCCCGTCTGCGCAAATTGGGGATGCAGGATGTTGGCAGGCGAGCCGGACTTGCGCCCTGTCATAAGTCGCCATCCGAGAATTCTTGCAAATCGCCGGTAGCGTCGTCATTTCCGGCGTATGACCGACACCCCCAAGCCCACGCCTCCCCAAAGCCCCCCCATGCGCGCCGCGATCATTCCGGTGACGCCGCTCCAGCAGAACTGCTCGTTGATCTGGTGCACCAAAACCATGATGGGCGCGCTGGTCGATCCGGGCGGGGATCTCGACAAGCTGAAGGAAGGCGTGGCCAAGGCGGGCGTCACGCTGGAGAAGATCCTCGTCACCCACGGGCATCTTGATCATTGCGGGCAGGCGGGGATGCTGGCGGAAGAATTGGGCCTGACAATCGAAGGCCCGCACGAAGACGACCGTTTCTGGATCGACCAGCTGGACGATGACGGTCCGCGCTGGGGGATGGTCGCGAAAAGCTTCACGCCGGACCGCTGGTTGACGCATGGCGATACGGTCACGGTGGGCGAATTGACGCTGGATGTGATCCACTGCCCCGGCCACACGCCCGGCCACGTTGTGTTCTTCCATGAACCCAGCCGATTCGCGATTGTCGGCGATGTATTGTTCCAGGGCAGCATCGGCCGCACGGATTTCCCGCGCGGCAATCATCAGGACCTGATCGATTCGATCACGCAGCGGCTTTGGCCGTTGGGCGAGGATGTGATGTTCATCCCCGGCCACGGCCCCACCAGCACATTTGGCCGGGAACGCAAGGCGAATGCGTTTGTCAGCGACTACGCGCTTTCTTGATTTCGCACGCCGTCCGGCGTGCGGCATCCTCGCTCACGCGGCCGGAAGGCCGCATCGCTGCGGGCGCGCTTGCGCCCTGTCCTTCGGCCGGCCCGTTCGCGCTCTTGTTGCGTGGACTACATCATCCCCATCGCTGTCAGCGCCGCGGCCACGGCAAGCCCAAGCTGCACCAGCATCGTCAGCAGCGTGCCGACCATGCGGCCCCAACCGAAATTGCCGCCGTCCATGCCGAATCCATGCGCCACGCGGCCCAGGAAATACGCCGCCGCGACGTAAGCCAGCCACCAGCTGCCCACGCCGGCCAGTTCGATGGCCGCGACCAGAACCAGCACGAAGGCGGTGTTTTCAACATAGTTCAACTGCGCCCGCATCCGGCGCTGCAGCGCATCACTGCCGCCATCGCCCACGCTGATGCCGAGCGCGCGGCGCACCGCTCCGATGCGGATCGACAGCCAGATGTTGAGCACGGCAGCCGCCGCCGCAGCGGCGAGCGTCACAGGAAGCACGGTCATGAAAAGATCCCCTCGTGAATATGCCCCGTAGCTAGAGGCCCCTCACGCGGGTTGCAACGCGCGAATTATGCGTTATAGCGCGCGCCTTCCCGCCACTGCTGGCCAAGGAAAGCTCGCACTCGCAGTTGCTTGTGTGCGCCTGTTCCTTGCCGTAAGGGCGGCCTTCGAGAATCACGCCTTGGTGGATCACTTGCCGGCGGCGCGAATAATGTATTTATTTGAGGAAATGGTGCCACCATGGCTGTCCCCAAGAGAAAAGTATCGCCCTCACGTCGCGGCATGCGTCGTTCGCATGATGCGTTGAAGGTGGAAGCCTTCGGTGAATGCGGCAACTGCGGCGAACTGAAGCGCCCGCACAATATCTGCGGCCACTGCGGCCACTACAACGGTCGTCAGGTTGTTGCCGTCGGCTGATCGCCGGTGGCTTTTACCATAGACCGGAGTAACGCACGATGAGCCTCCCGCGTATCGCGCTTGATGCGATGGGCGGCGATGAAGGCGTGCGCGTCATGATCGAAGGCGCGGCCCTGGCCCGCCGGAACCATGACAGCTTCAAATTCCTGCTGGTCGGGGATGGAAAGCGCATAGAAGCCGCGCTGGAAAATCATCCTAATCTGCGCTCAGCCTCCGAAATCCTGCATTGTGATGATGTGGTGGGCGGTGACGAACTGCCCAGCAAGGCGATCCGCCGTGCCAAGACCACATCGATGGGCCTCGCCGTCAATGCGGTGAAGACCGGCGATGCTGGCGCAGCTGTCAGCGCGGGCAATACCGGCGCGCTGATGGCGATGAGCAAGCTTGCGCTGCGCACCATGCCGGGGATTGATCGTCCGGCGCTCGCCGCAATCATGCCGACCTTGCAGGCGCATGATGTGGTGATGCTGGATCTGGGCGCCAACACCGAAGCCGATGCCAAGAACCTGGTGCAATATGCGGTGATGGGTGCGGCCTATTCCCGCATCGTCAACGGGTTCGAACGGCCGGTGGTCCGGCTGCTGAATATCGGCACCGAAGAAATCAAGGGCACCGAAGAACTGCGCGATGCGGCGGCCATGTTGACCGCAGCATCTGCAAACGGCGGGTTGGCGCTGCAATTCGATGGCTTTGTCGAAAGCGACAAGATCAACCGGGGTGAGACTCACGTGGTCGTCACCGATGGTTTTTCCGGCAATATTGCGCTGAAGGCGATCGAAGGTTCGGCGCGGTTCGTCACCGATTTGCTGCGTCAGGCGTTCACGTCTTCGCTGCGTTCAAAGATTGGCTTTCTGGTGTCGCGTCCGGCGACCGAATTGCTCAAGCATCATCTTGATCCGAACAATCACAACGGCGCAGTCTTCCTCGGCCTCAATGGCGTGGTGGTGAAAAGCCACGGCAGTGCCACGGCCAAAGGCGTCGCGCACGCAGTGGCGGTGACGGCGCGGCTGCTGGAAAACAAGCTGACGGAACGAATTGCCGAAGACTTGTCGCGGCTGGGCGAAGGCGCGCTGCGCCACAATGGCCGCATCGCTCCGGCACCTGCTGCCGCTGACAGTGAGGCCAAGGCGTGATCGGTTCGCGGTTGATTGGCACGGGATCGGCGCTGCCCCGCCGCATCGTGACCAATGCCGATCTGGTGGAGCGGGTCGATACCTCGGACGAATGGATCGTCGCGCGCACCGGCATCCGCCAGCGCCACATCGCGGATCCTGACGAGACAACCTCCACGCTCGCCACCGCTGCGGCCCGTGCGGCGCTGGACGACGCAGGCGTTGATGCCGCTTCGGTCGATCTGATCATCCTCGCCACGGCCACGCCTGACAACACCTTCCCCGCGACTGCCACCAAGGTGCAGGCTGCGTTGGGTTGCACCGGCGGAATCGCCTTCGATGTCGCGGCGGTGTGTTCGGGCTTTCTCTATGCTTTGACCGTGGCCGATTCGCTGCTGCGCACAGGCATGGCGAAACGTGCGCTGGTGATCGGCGCGGAAACCTTCAGCCGGATCCTGGACTGGGAAGACCGGACCACCTGTGTGCTGTTCGGTGACGGTGCAGGCGCGGTGGTGCTTGATGCGCCATCGGGCGAAATCGCCGGCAAGGACACGCCCGGCATTCTCGGCGCGCGCCTGCACGCCGATGGCGCGCAGCATGATCTGCTTTATGTCGACGGTGGTCCTTCGACCACGCAAACCGTCGGCCATCTCCGCATGAGAGGGCCCGAAGTGTTCCGCCATGCGGTGGTGAACCTGTCGGATGTACTGAAAGAAGTGCTTGAAGAAACAGGCGTTTCGGCAGACGAAATCGACTGGGTGGTGCCGCATCAGGCCAACGCCCGGATCCTTGATGCAACCGCCAGAAAGCTCGGCATTGCGGCTGACAAGGTGATTGTAACCGTGGATCGCCACGCCAATACCTCGGCCGCATCGGTGCCGCTGGCGCTGGATGTCGCGCGCAAGGACGGACGGATCAAGGCGGGCGATCTGGTCATGCTGGAAGCCATGGGCGGCGGCTTTACATGGGGCGCCAGCCTGATCCGGATGTGATCGGCGTTGCCTGATCTGGGTCTGTTACTAACTCAATTGCTGAAAAGTGCACAAAAGCCTTGGCATCACTTTGCAAATGCGTAGAAAATTCGTAAGTAGGAAGCCTTCTTTCGGGTCGCGCCGCGAAGGAGAATTTGCATGATGCGTTCGGTTGGCACTTTGACCCGGGCAGATCTGGCAGAGACCATCAATCGTAAGATGGGGTTCAGCCGGTCGGAATCACTTGATATGGTCGAGGCAATTCTGGGTAAGATGAGCGATGCGCTCGCCCGGGGTGAGAATGTGAAAATTTCGGGTTTCGGCAGCTTTGTGCTGCGGGACAAGAATGAGCGGATCGGCCGCAATCCCAAGACCGGGATCGAAGTGCCGATCACCCCGCGCCGGGTGATGACCTTCCGGGCCAGCCAACTGCTCAAGGAACGGATCGCCAAGGGGTAAAGCAAGGGTGAGGTTTGATGACCGGATTCGATGACGGCAAGGACGAGGGCGCGCTGCGCACTATCGGCGAAGTCAGCGATGCGCTGGGCATCAAGCCTCACGTATTGCGTTACTGGGAGGCGCAGTTCCCGCTGCTCAAACCGATGAAGCGCAGCGGCGGGCGGCGTTATTACCGTCCCGCCGATGTGGCTATGGTCGAAACCATTGACCGGCTGGTCAACCGGGAAGGCTACACGCTGAAGGGCGCAGAAGCCGTTCTTCGCGCTGCCGCCAGATCCCCGCTTGACCGGCGCAGGGATGATCGCCGCAACGATGAACGCCGCATCGATCCGCTGTCCGCAGACGGCCCGGGCGTGCGCGTGGTGGTTTCCGATGGGCCGGATCTGGCTGAAATCACTGCCGGGTTGAAAGCGATCCGCGCCCGGCTGGCAGCGGCGCTGGAGGCGTAAGGCGGCGCTACTCCGCCGCCAGCAACGCCGCTTCGCCAAGGTCCACGCTGACGAGGCGCGAGACACCTTTTTCCGCCATCGTCACACCAAACAGCCGGTGCATCCGGCTCATTGTCACGGCATTATGTGTGACGATGAGGTAGCGTGTGGCGGTGGTGCGCACCATTGAATCCAGCAGATCGCAGAAGCGTTCCACGTTGGCATCGTCCAGCGGCGCGTCAACTTCGTCCAGAACGCAGATCGGGGCAGGGTTGGTCAGGAACAGCGCGAAGATCAGCGCCGTCGCCGTCAGTGCCTGTTCGCCGCCCGATAGCAACGACAGCGATTGCAGCCGCTTGCCGGGCGGTTGGGCGTAGATTTCAAGGCCGGCTTCCAGCGGGTCTTCACTGTCTACCAGCGCCAGATGCGCCTGACCCCCTTCGAACAGGCGCGTGAACAGCACGCGGAAATGACCGTCGACCGCTTCGAATGCAGCGCGCAGCCGCTCGCGCCCTTCGCGGTTGAGGCTGCCGATCGAACCGCGCAGGCGTGCGATGGCTTCGACCAGTTCGGCCTGTTCCTGCGCGCTGGTGCCGTGTTCGCCTTCGATCCGGGCGAGT
Source organism: Porphyrobacter sp. (assembly GCA_041639595.1). GTDB lineage: Bacteria > Pseudomonadota > Alphaproteobacteria > Sphingomonadales > Sphingomonadaceae > Erythrobacter. The sequence goes on along the minus strand of JBEQBX010000002.1, from coordinate 84,922 downwards.
TCATCGGCGGCGACAAGGTTCACCGGGCCAATCCGTTCGCGCGCGGCAGTGAGCTTTTCCAGCTCGACCGATTCTTCGGCTGCCGGGGCCAGCGCGTCTTCGCTGAAGCCAAAGCGGTCCGCCAGAAGCGGCGGCGGGCACTGGAAGCGTTCGCCCGAAATGCGCGCCATTTCCGCGCGGCGCAGTTCTTCGTTCTCGGCCCGCGCGGCAAGGCTGGCGCGGCTTTCGCGGGCCTGGGCCAGTGCTTCGGTCACTTGCGCCAGCGCGGCGTCGGCGGCGCGCTGGCGGGTATCGGCCTCGCGCATCACGGCGTCAGCGGCGGCGAGTTCTGCGGCAAGGCGCCCCCGGGTTTCCTCCCCCGCCTCGATCTCAGCGGTCAGCGCGGCGGGCTTGGCGGCGTGGACGGCGTGTTCCTCGGCGATTTCAGCGAGGCGGCGGGTCGTTTCGGCCATGCGCCGCTCTGCATCGGAAGATCGTGCCTGCCAGCCCGCATGGTCTGCCTGCTGCCCGGCAAGCCGCTCGCGGGACGCAGCCAGCGCCTGATCCTGAGCGGCGAGTTCCGCAAAGGCGGCCTGCACCGCCGCGCGGGCGGCGGAATTTTTCGTTTGCGCAGCTTCCAACGCGGCACGTCCCGCGTCCTTTTCAGGAAGGCGGGCGCAGGCTTCGCGGGCCGCTTCGACTTCGCTTTTCGCGGCGACGATCTGTGCGTCGATGTCCGAAGCGCTGGCGGCGAGTTCGGCAAGCCGCGCGGCAATCCGTTCCTTTGCAGCCTCGGCCTGATCCATCCGGCGCAGCGCCTGACGTTCAGCTTCGATTGCCCCTGCAATCCCGCGTTCCTGCGCGACCAGCGCGGTCTGCAAGGCGGAGAGTTCCTCGCGCACAGCCTGATCCCCGGCCTCGGCCACGGCGGCGGCTTCGCGCAAGGGGGGAAGGGCGGCGTCCAGTTCGGCAAAGCGGTTGGCGGCTTCCAGTTGCGCGGCTTCGGCCGCGCCTTCGCCGCGAGCAACAAATCCGTCCCAGCGGCGCAGATGTCCGGTGCGGGTCACCAGCCATTCGCCCGGAGCCAGTGTGCGGCCATCATCCGCATCGACACAGTGGACCAGCGCAAGCCGCGCTGCGAGTTCATCCGGGCAGGCTGTCAGGCGCGATAGCAGGCTGTCGGCCACCGGCGCGGGGGCGGCGGCACCCGCCCAGAATCGGCCATCCTGCGATGGCGGCGGCGCGCCCAGCGGCGATTTCCCGTCGCGGCCCAGCACCGCGGCCAGTGCGCGTTCGTATCCCGGCACCACGCTCACCCGGTCCAGCGGGGTCGCCTTGCCCTGCCTCCCTGCTTCGCGTTTGGTCCGGGCTTCGCGGTCCCGGGCAAGGGCAGTATGTTCCCGCTCCACTCCGGCAAGTTCGGCCCGGGCAGCGGCCAGCGCCGATGCGGCGTGATCGCGCGCGGTTTGCAAGGCGGCTTTGCGGGCCTGATCTTCGGCCAGTCTGACGCGCAGCCGGGCGAGTTGATCCGCCGCTTCATCGGCAGCTTTGCGCGCGGCGATCACGTCGGCTTCGGGATCGCCGCTGGCGGCAAGTTCGGCGCGGGTCCGGGCGATGCGTGCGGCCTCACCCTCAATCCGGGCGAGCCGCGCTGCGGCCTGTTCGACAGCGGCTTCGGCCACGCGCCATTCGGCTTCAACGCCGGCCTGATCGGCGGTTGCCTTGGCCAGTGCGAGTTCGGCGGCGCGGCTGGCGCGTTCGCGGTCTTCGGCCCGTTCGGCAAGCACCGGGCGCGCAGCTTCGGCGACGGTAACCGCTTCGCGGCTGGCGGCCAGTTCTTCCGTCAGCCGCGCCAGCGCCGCGACAGCAGCGTTGGTGAGCCGGTCGGCATCGGAGCGGTCTTCTTCCAGCCGCTGGCGTTGGCGGGCGAGATCCGCAAGCCGCGTTTCAGCCGCTTCGAGTTTTTCGGACAAGGCCGCCATGCGGTGACCGTGGGCGCTGGCATCATCGCGGCGGTCGGCCAATTCGTCACGCGCGGCGACAAGCGCCTGCGCGGCATCGGCCTGTTCTGCCTGTGCCACACCGGCGGCGGCCTGCGCTTCTGTTACCTGCGCGGTGGCAGCTTCGGCAGCGGCGCGCGCGGCTTTCGCCGCGGCGGCGGCCTCCCGCCAGCGGGCGAACAGCAGGCGGGCTTCAGCGGCCTGAATCTTGTGGGTGAGTTCGGTGTAGCGTTCCGCCTGCCTGGCCTGCCGCTTGAGGCTGGCGATCTGCGTGTCCAGCCCGGCCATAAGGTCTTCCAGCCGCGCAAGGTTCGCCTCCGCGCCGCGCAGCTTTCCTTCGGCATCCTTGCGGCGGACGTGCAGTCCTGCAATCCCGGCGGCTTCTTCCAGCATGGCGCGGCGTTCAGCCGGGCGGGCGGCGATGACTTGCGCGATTTTGCCCTGACTGACCAGCGCCGGGGAATGCGCGCCGGTGGCCGCATCGGCGAAGGTCAGCGCCACGTCCTTCGCCCGCACATCGCGTCCGTTGACGCGGTAAGCGCTGCCCGCGCCGCGTTCGATCCGGCGGGTGACGATCAGCTCGTCATCGGCATCGTCGCTGGCGTGCAGCACCACTTCGGCAAAATCGCGGGGCGGCCTTGTGGAGGTGCCCGCGAAGATGACATCCTCCATCCCGCCTGATCGCATCGACTTGGCCGAGGTTTCCCCCATGACCCAGCGGATCGCTTCGAGCAGGTTGGATTTGCCGCAGCCATTGGGACCGACAACGCCGGTCAATCCGGGTTCAATGCGCAGTTCCGCCGGCTCGACGAAGCTCTTGAACCCGCTGAGCTTTAGCCGGTGGAACTGCATCAGACTGACGTTGCGCCCCCGCGTGTCAGTCTCAGCGCGCGCCGGCGCGCTGGAGTGCCGGTTCCAGCACGTCCCAGGTGGTGCCTTCCACGCGTGCGCCGTTCAGGAAGAAGGTCGGCGTGCCGCTGACCTTGTCCTTTTCCGTGTTCGCGCCGACCGATGCGACCAGCGCTTCGATCTTGGCGGCGTCGGCAAGGCAGGTGCGGGCCTGATCGGCGCTGAGGCCGCGTGCGGCGAAGAATTCGATCAATCCGGTTGCCTCGCCGATCGCCACGAAGCGCTGGTTCAGCGGAAGCTGCCCGGCTGCTTCGACCGCCTGCTGGTTGCCCTGCAAGCCGGTGAACACGGCTTCGAGGTTCTGCCACACCTGATCCGACAGGGGCTGCATCTGCTCCTTGGCACCGCACTGGGCAAGGCCAGCGATCACCACGTCGAAGGGATTGAGGAACACCTCGCGCTGTTCAAAGCTGACAACGCCGCTCGCGACATACTTGTTCTTCAGCGGTTCCTTGCCGGTCTTGGCAAAGTTGGCGCAGGCGCCGCAGGTGTGCGAGGCATATTCGACCAGTTTGATCGGAGCATCGGGATTGCCGATCTTGTAACCGCCTTCGGGCGTGACGGTGACGGTGTCGACCCACTTGGTCCCCGCCGGAGCGGCAATTGCGGGAAGGGCCTCACCGCTGCCGCCAACGGCGGTGGCAGCATCATCGCAGGCAGCCAGCATCAGCGGCGCAAGCGCGAGCAGGGGGAGCGAAAGCAGGCGGGTCACGGTCATGATCGGCAATCCTCGGGATAGGTAAGCGGGAAGAATAGAGCCTCAGGCATCGGTGCTGCAAGCATACCCGGGGCGAGGGGCTGTGAACAATGCGTAGAATTCGGGCGGTCAGCCGGCTGCGGGCGTGAATTTGGCAGCCAGGACGGGGTAAAGCGCCTCCCAGCTGTGCACGTTTTCCAGCAGCTTGCCATCCAGCACGAAGCTGGGCGTGCCGGGCACCTTGAATTCGGCCGCATCGGCTGCGCCGTTTTCCACCAGCTTGCGGGCGGCGGCATCGTCCGCCACGCAGGCATCCAGCTGCGCCTGCGAAGACCCGCGATTGACCAGCAGCGCTGTCAGGCCAAGCGCGCTGACCACATTCATGCGCCCCGCCTTGTCGCCGCGCTGCCACAGGGTCTGCTGGCTGACAGGTGTTGCGCGGGCTTTATCCAGCCAATCGTTCTGGGCCAGCATCAACGCGCGGTGGCGCACCTTGAAATCAGCCGGATTGCCGCATTGCGCCAGCAGCGACACCGCCAAATCGACCCCGTTGCGGATCACCGGCCGCACTTCAAGGCTGATCTTGCCCGTGGTCAGCAGCGTGAGGTCCAGCGCCGGTTCGCCCTGCGCGGTGAAATCGGCGCAGTGGGGGCAGGTGTAACTGATGAATTCGATGAGCTTTGTCTTGGCCTGCGGATCGCCGACCATATGCCCGCGCGCGGTGCGGGCGATGACGTTCTGCCAGTTGCCCGATTTGCCCTTGGGTACGAAGGTGCTGCCCGGACGCGAAAGATCCTGCGGCTGGGCGGTCACCGGACCGGCTATCAGCGTCAGCGCCGCGGCGGCGGATATGAGGAGGGGTTTAATCATGGCGTATCATTATCCTCGGCAGGTGCCGTTTCGCTATTGGAAAGGCTGCGGGCCAGCGATTCGAGCACGGTGCGCAATTCCGGATCGCCGATATCGCGCAAGCTGTCGCCCAATTCCAGCGGGATCGGTTTGAGGGACGGGGGTGGTTTGGCGGGCCTGCCGTCAGGCGGAGGCGTCACCGCGCCCTGCCGCAGCTTGACCCGCGCGACCGCCTTGTACCCGAAGAAGCGGTTCACCCGTTCAATGATTTCGGGGATTACTTGGCTGATCAGCGGGGCGTGGGCGGGGACGACCACCAGTTCCAGAATGCCTTCCGCTTTTTCGCCGGGGGGAAAACGGATCGCTTCGGGGCTGCATATGCGGGCGTGGGCGGGGCCGATGATTTCCGGCCAGCGGGTAACGACCGAGCTTTGGACAAAGCCGAACCGGCGAAATGCCGTGCGGCCAATTTCCGGCATGAGATCGCCGATGGCGCGCGCGCCTTGCCCGCGCGGACGGGTATAAGGCTTTATCTTGCCGTTCTTGCCCGGAGGTTTCTTGTCGCTTCCCATGATCCCGCCCCCCATGCCATAGGCGCGGTGTGACTGCCAGCATCTCCGACACCTTGCTCGCGTGGTATGATAGCCATGCCCGCGATCTGCCGTGGCGCAATCCGCCGGGGCGGACGCTGCCCGATGATCCGGACTGGCCGTACCGCGTGTGGCTGTCTGAAGTGATGTTGCAGCAGACCACCGTGGCGGCGGTGAAGCCTTACTTTGCGAAATTCGTGACAATGTGGCCCACAGTCGCGGCACTGGCCGCGGCCGGCGATGACGACGTCATGGCGGCATGGGCGGGGCTGGGATATTATTCGCGCGCCCGCAACCTGGTGAAATGCGCGCGGGCAGTGGCGGAGCGGGGCGGCTTTCCTTCATCCGAGGCGGAACTGCGCGCGCTCCCCGGCCTTGGCGATTATACCGCTGCGGCGGTGGCCGCGATCGCCTTTGCGCAGCGCGCCGTTGTCGTCGATGCCAATATCGAGCGGGTGACTGCTAGGCTGTTTGCCATTGCCGAGCCGCTGCCACAGGCGAAAAAGGCGATCCGTACCGCCGCCGATACGATTACGCCGGACCATCGCGCCGGCGATTTTGCACAAGCGATGATGGATCTGGGCAGCCACATCTGTACGTCGAAATCCCCGCGCTGCCTGCTCTGTCCGCTGGCCGATGCCTGCATGGGCCGCAAGGCGGGCGAGCCGGAACGCCTGCCGGTCAAACCTGCGAAAAAAGCCGTGCCCGAACGGCGCGGGACCGCGTTCTGGATCACTCGTAATTCCGGCGCCGAAGTGTGGCTGGTCACCCGCGCGGCAACCGGTATGCTGGGCGGGATGCGGGCCTTGCCGGATGATGGCTGGACGGCGCGCGCCGATGGATCAGGGGCGGCTCCGGTTGCGGGGGATCAGCGCAGCTTGGGCGCGGTGCGGCACGGGTTCACCCATGCCAGTCTGACGCTGGAGGTTGTCGCCATCGCCGCGGCAGAACAGCCGGAAGGCGAGGGCACGTGGTGGCCGGCCGAGCGGATTGCCGATGCGGGGCTTGCGACCCTGTTTGCCAAGGCTGCGCAGTTGGCGCTGGCTTAGAAAATCCCGCCGCCCAGCATCAGGCGCACGCCTGCGATCAGCAGCACGACAAGGCAGAAATTGCGCCCGCCATCCTTGGACGACAGCGCGCCGATGACAATCCCGACCACGATCAGCGGCAAGGCGAGCCAATTGGCCCAGCCCAGCAAGGGGATCTGCGCCGGGATGACGATGACAAGGCTGACAAGGCCGACGATATAGGCAAGTGCGTTGAGCATGTGTCTTGTATGGATAAGGCACCCCCGGCTTGCAAGACCGCTGCGACCACCCGCCCGCACCCCGGGATTATTGCGCCACGATTGACCGGCGTCGCAGCCTGCCGCAGACAGTCGTCTGCACCCGGTTCGGAGATTCTGCCCCTATGTCCCTTCACAACCTCGCCGCGCCTGCCCTTTCGCGCCGTTCGCTGTTCCGGCACAGCGCGCTTTTCGCAGGCGGCGCGGCGCTGACCACGCTGCCGTTTGGCCGCCAGCTTCTCGCCCATGATGTGGCGGAAAACTGGCCCAATGTCGCCGCGATGGCGAACCGCTATGTCTCCGAACGCAAGCTGGCCAATCTGTTCATGACCTTCGGCTGGGATCAGCAGGAACACGCCCATTCGGTCGGCGGGGGCACGCTGGCGCTGGGCAAGCCCACGCCGGTGGACGAAAATTCGCTGTACCGCATCTATTCGATGTCGAAGCCGATCACCGGCATGGCGACGATGATCCTGATCGATGAAGGCAAGCTGGGCCTTGATCAGCCGGTCGCCGAAATCCTGCCCGCGTTCCGCGATATGCGGGTGCTGGTCGATCCGGCAGGGTCGCTGGATGAAACGGTGCCGGCCAACCTTCCGATCACCATCCGCCAGTTGCTCACCCACACGGCCGGCCTCGGCTACCAGATCATCAGCAAGGGGCCGCTGCAGGCCGCCTATAATGAAAAGGGCCTTGTTGGCGGGCGGGTCAGCCGGATGCCGCTGCCCGGCTTCCCCAATGTCACGCCCGCGCCGGGCCTTGCCGCTTGGGCTGACCGGCTGGCCGAATTGCCGCTGATGTATCAGCCCGCCACCAAATGGAGCTATTCCTGCTCGATCGACCTGCTTGGCCGCGTGATCGAAGTGGTCAGCGGCATGGAGTTCGAAGCCTTCCTGAAAAAGCGCATCTTCGATCCCTGCGGCATGACCAGCACATGGATGCAGGTGCCCGCCAGCGAAGCGCACCGGTTGACCGACAATTACGGCATTCTGGGAGGCAATGTCTTCCCGCTCGATCCGGCGGCAAACTCGATCTATCTCGATGCGCCCGAAGTCCCCACCGGCGGCGGCGGGCTGGTGTCCAGCCCCCGCGATTACGACCGCTTCCTGCGGATGCTGCTGGGTTACGGCAGGATCGACGGAAAGTTCGTGATGAGCGAGGAAGCCGTCAGGGTCGGCGTGTCCGACCTGCTTCCCGCGACGGTCGATACCAAGGGCAGCTGGCTGGAGGGCGAAGGCCACGGCGCCGGCGGGCGTTCCAAGGGCGCGACGTTCGGCTGGGGCGGCGCGGCCGGCACGCTGGCGGCGGTCGATTTCGATCTCAAGCTGCGGACCGGCCTGTTCACACAATATATGCCCGCAGAAGCCTATCCGATCCGTGAGGAATTCATGGCCGCGATGGAGAAGGATCTGGCCGCGCTGCGCATGAAGAAGGCCGCGTGATGCACGCGCCTGCCGCTCCTGAATCGCTTATGGCCTTTGCCGGATCGCCGCTTGACCGCGCGGATCACATCCGTGTGGATGAAGCGGCGCTGGCAGGCCTGATGAACTGGCGCGCGCGGGTGCTGCTGATGGACGGGCTGCTGCCGGGGGTGGACGAACAGGGCGGCCTTGTCTGGGGCAGTCTTGCCGATGTGGCCGAGGATGCCGAGCTGGTGTTCCTCGGGATGCTCGACGGCAAGGCGCATTTCGCGCCCGTGCCGGGTGAGGGCGCGGAAGGCCCGGCCTATGCCATGCCCAAAGCTTGGCAGTTGATGACCCAGCTTTCTCCGCCTGATCTGGCGATCTATGGCGGCGCGCGCAGCCTTGTTGATTGGCACGCGCGCCACCGGTTCTGCGCGCGCTGCGGGGCGGCAACCAAGCCGGTCAAGGGCGGCTGGCAGCGGCACTGCGATGGCTGCGGCGCGGACCACTTCCCGCGCACCGATCCCGTCACGATCATGCTGGTCGAACATGAAGACCGCCTGCTCCTTGGCCGCCAGCCCCGCTTCCCGCCCAGGATGTATTCCGCGCTCGCCGGGTTTGTCGAACCGGGCGAGACAATCGAAGAAGCGGTCGCCCGCGAAATCCACGAGGAAGCAGGCGTGCGCGTGCGCGATGTGCAATACATCGCCAGCCAGCCGTGGCCGTTCCCCAGCCAGCTGATGATCGGCTGCACATCGGTGGCGGATGATCCGACCCTCACCATCGACACCACCGAGCTGGAAGACGCGCGCTGGTTCACCCGCGCCGAACTGGAGGAAGCCCGCGCCGCGGGCGAGGCGGGGACAGACCTGCTGTATTTCCCGCGCCCCTTCGCCATCGCGCATCACCTTGTCTGCTGGTGGCTCGACAAGTGACGCAACACCTCACCATCGACATCTATTCCGATGTCATGTGCCCCTGGTGCCTGATCGGCTATGGCCAGTTGACCAAGGCGCTGGCGGAACTGGAGGGCGAGATCGCGGCGGACATCCGCTGGCGGCCGTTCGAACTCAACCCCGACATGCCGACCGAGGGTGAGGAGCAGGAAGCCCACCTCCAGCGCAAATACCGCCGCTCTGCCGAAGACGGCGCGGCTCTGCGCGGGCAGATGAAGGCGATTGCCGAAGCGGCGGGGGTGTCGCTATCCTTTGAGGGTGAGGGCGAAGCGCCGACCGCGATGATGTGGAACACGCGAGACTGTCACAAGCTGCTCGGCTTCGCACTGGAACAGGCCGGGCCGCAGGTGCAGACCGCCCTGAAGCTCGCGCTGTTCCGGGCACATTTCAATCAGCGCAAATCGCTGGGTGACCGCGATGTGCTGCTCGATATCGCGGCAGGGGTGGGCCTGCACCGCGCAGCCGCCAAAGCCGCGCTCGATGACCCGGAACTCGAAGCCCGTGTGCTCGCCGAAGAACATCAGGCGTGGGACATGAACATATCGGGCGTGCCTGCCATGATCGTTGAAGGCAAGTTCCTGATCCCCGGAGCACAGGCTCCCGAAGTCTATGTGAACGCCCTGCGCCGCGTGGCGGAAAAGACCCGCGCGGCAGGCTGACCCGATTGCACGGCAGGGGGCGGCCCGTCAGCCACCCATGTCAGCGCCAATACCTGCGAACACCTGCGAGGAGAGGCAATGCGATCCGGCCCACACGCCGGACGCCTCAATCCAGCAGGAGAACGATCATGTCCAAGGTATCTGCGATTTTCGACACCCACGCAGAGGCGGAGCGCGCCGTCAGCGATCTTCGCATGCTTGGGCTGGGTGATCATGACATGTCCGTCATCGCCCATCACAAAGGCACCACCACTGCCCGTTCGGGTGACGGCGAGGTGACCGACGAGGATCACCGCAACGTGCTGCGCGGCGTACTGGGCGGCGGGGCGTTGGGGGCTGGCCTTGGCGTTGCCGCACTGGCGATCCCCGGCGTCGGCCCGCTTGCCGCAGCAGGCGCAATTGCCGCGGCCGCGACGCCCGAAGCGGTGGGTGTGGGCGCAGTGCTTGGCGCGATTGGCGGGACGCTCAACGAAACCCTGACCAAACACGGCGTCAGCGATGAAGACGCCGGCTACTACAATGACCGCATCAAGAATGGCGGGGTGGTGGTGACGGTCGAGGATATCGGCGTGGACGAGGAACGCCTGCGCGAAGTGCTGTACCGCAATGGCGGCCACAACGCGGGCAACGCGCGCGCGGTCAATTCCTGATCGGCAGGGGGCGGGCGGCGCACAGCCGTTCGTCCCCCTTTTCGTGTCAGACCAGCCCCAGCCGTTCCAGCTTCATCGCCAGCTTGCCGGGCAGGGCATCGCCGATATCCTCGCCATCGGCGACGTCCTTTGGTGCCTTCTCCTCGGTCAGATACCGCCAACCCTGATGCGCGCGCTTCGGAATTTGGTGGACGCGGATCAGACGCGGTTCCAGCACAATGTCCCATCGCCCGTCCTCGGTCTTTTCGAAACCGATGATCGGTGAGCGCGCCACGATGGCGTGATTGATGATCCAGAACAGCGATCCGCCGACGCATTCTTCATGCCGGGTCGGGCGGTTGCGGGTGGTCAGGCCCATCGCGCCGCGCCCTTCGAACCAGCCGGCCAGATGATCGTAGCTTTTCGCCCCGAAGGCGATCTTGGTCAGGTGCAGCGGCATGGCCCCAATGTGGGCCAAAGCGCCGCGCGATCAAGCGATACTCAGCCCCCCGTCCACAATGAAGGGCGCGCCGGTGGCAAATTTGCTTTCATCACTGGCGAGATAGACCACCAGATGCGCAATATCGTCCACCTCGCCCATGCGGCCGATCGGCTGGGCGACCGAGAATGCCGCACGCGTGGCATCGGGATCGGGCGTGCCCGCGATCACGCTTTCCACATTGGGTGTCAGGATTGTGCCGGGCTGGACGGAATTGACCCGCACCCCGTTCTGTTCGCGCGCGCAATACAGCGCGATGCTTTTGGTCAGGGTCACGACCGCCGCCTTGGCGCTGTTATAGGCGGCAAGATCGGGCGAGACCTTGTTGCCTGCCGCGCTTGAGAAGTTGATGATCGAACCGCCGCCTGACTTCGCCATCAAGGGGATTGCCGCCTTGCAGCCCATGAAGATCGAATCCACGTCGACGGTGTAGCACCGCTTGAAATCTTCCGGCGAAATGTCGGCGATCGATCCGAACACGGTGATCGCGGCATTGTTGACCAGCACATCCAGCCTGCCGTGGCGGGCCTCCACCTCGGCGATCACCTCCTGCCAGCGCGCCCAGTCGGTGACGTCCTGATGGATATAGCCGCAGCCCAGTTCTGCCGCCGTTGCGCGGCCCGCGCTCTCGTCGATGTCGGTGATGATGACCGCGGCGCCCTCGGCCAGCAATCTGGTCGCCGCCGCTTTGCCCAGACCCATCGCGCCGCCTGTCAGCAACACAACCTTGCCTGCCACCCGTCCTGACATCGCTCTTTCCCCTTATCGTTCGGATAAAGGGTTAGAACGTGGCCAGACCCATCGCCACTGCCAAACCTAAGAAGGCAAAGAAGCCCATCGAATCGGTGATCATCGTCACAAACACGCTGCTGGCGACCGCCGGATCCTGATCCAGCCGTTCGAAAATCACCGGCACCAGCACGCCGGCAAGGCCCGCAATGGCGATGTTGATGATCATGGCCAGCGCAATCACCACGCCCATCATCGGGCTGAACAACACCCCCGCCGCCACGCCGATCAGCACCGCAATCGTGCCGCCATTCAGCAGCGCGACCCGGAATTCGCGCACCAGAATGCGCTTTGTATTGGAGCGGGTGAGCTGGTTGGTCGCAATCGCGCGCACCGCCACGGCCATCGTCTGCGTGCCGGCATTGCCGCCGATGCTGGCCACGATCGGCATAAGCACGGCCAGCGCCACCAGCTGTTCGATCGCCGCGCCGAAGAAAGCGATGATCGACGATGCCACCACTGCCGTGCCCAGATTGGCGATCAGCCAGCGCACGCGGGCGGTATAGGCCTCGCGGATCGGTTCGTTGATGTCACCGTCACCCGCGCCCGACAGCAGCAGCGCATCCTCGCCCGCTTCTTCGGAGATGATGTGAACGATATCATCGACGGTCATCTGCCCGACCAGCCGCCCGCTATCATCCACCACTGCGGCGGAAATCAGCGCGTATTTCTGGAACATCAGCGCGGCTTCTTCCTGATCCATCGTCACCGGGATCAGGGTCTGGTCGCGCTTCATCAGGTCGGTCAGGCGGACGTTGCGCGGGGTGGTGAGAATCCAGTTCAGTGCGCAGGTGCCGACGGGATGGTGCCGCTCATCAATCACGAAGACTTCGAAGAAATCGTGGTCCAGATCGCCGTCTTCGCGCAAATAATCGATCAGATCGCCGACAGTCAGATGTTCCGGCACCGCCACGAAATGCCGGCTCATCAACCGTCCGGCGGTTTCTTCCGGGTAAGCAAGCGCGCTGGAAACGGCCTCGCGCGTTTCCGGCTCCAGCTCGGCCATGACCGCGCGCTGATCGGCTTCGTCCAGATCCTCGATCAGCTGGACCGCATCATCGGTGTCCAGCTGTTCGGCGATATTGGCGACGGCCTGCGCGGACAGCGTGTCCATCAGGTCTTCGCGGACATAATCGTTCAATTCGGCGATCACATCGCCGGTCATCAGATCGCTGATCGCCGAGGCCAGCTGCGCACGTTCACGCGGTTCCAGCAATTCGATCAGGTCGGCAATGTCGGCGGCGTGCAGCGGTTCGACCAGGTCGTAAACCGCGCCCTTGTCACCGGCGGCCAGCGCATCATGGACGGCGCTGACGAAGGATGGCTTCAGCCGGTTTTCCTCGTCATGGCGTTCATCGTCGACGCGGTCATCCGGGCGCACTTCGGCATCCGCCGGATCGGCGATCAACAGATCGTCTTCGGGGATGCGGTCGTCAGCCATGCCAAGGCGTTTACGGAGGGGCTTATGAAAAGCAAGCGCAGGCAGGTGACAGCGGGGTTTTGCCTGCTAAAAGCCGGGCAAATTCACGCAGGAGATACATGATATGGCCGACACCCTCACCTTCACCCTCGACACCGGCGACGGCGAGGCCCGCGACGTCGTTATCAAGCTGCGCCCCGATCTGGCCCCCGGCCACGTCGCGCGCATCAGCGAACTGGCCAGCGAAGGCTTCTATGACGGCGTGGTGTTCCACCGCGTGATCAACGGCTTCATGGCGCAGGGCGGCGATCCGACCGGCACCGGCATGGGCGGCAGCGACAAGCCCGATCTGGCAGCCGAATTCAACGCCGAACCCCACGTCGAAGGCGTGTGTTCGATGGCCCGTTCGCAGAACCCGAACAGCGCCAATTCGCAGTTCTTCATCTGCCTTGATGACGCGCGCTTCCTCGACAAGCAGTACACCGTATGGGGTGTGGTCGAAAGCGGCATGGAACACGTCCACGCCCTGCCCAAGGGCGAACCGCCGCGCAGCCCCGGCAAGATCGTCAAGGCGACGGTGGCCTGATTTTCAGCGTGCCTTCGGGCGCGCCTTGATGGTGTCCTGATCGGCTCCAGGCCGGCCCAGACCCCTGTCAGACCCCTCCCAGACCCCGTTCAGGGCGGTGTTTCATGTGAAACACCGCCCTTTTCGTGTCACCACAGGCTGATTGAACCGCACATCGCTTGGCGTTAAAGGCGGCCCCCTCATGAAACCGCAAACGCCTCCGCAAACCTACCGGGTCAAAAGCTTCGGCTGCCAGATGAACGTCTATGACGGCGAACGCATGGCAGAACTGTTGGGGGAGCGCGGCATTCAGCCCGCAGCAGACGGGGAGGATGCCGATCTGGTCATCCTCAACACCTGCCATATCCGTGAAAAGGCGGCAGAAAAGGTCTATTCCGATATCGGCCGGCTGGTGCTGGCGGGCAAGCAATCAGGCAGGCACCCGATGATCGCAGTCGCCGGATGTGTCGCTCAGGCCGAGGGCGACGAAATCATGAAGCGCGCTCCGGCGGTCAGCATCGTGGTCGGCCCGCAGGCCTATCACCGTTTGCCGGAAATGCTTGATAAAGCAGCAAAAGGTGAGCGCGCAACCGATACGGACATGCCCGCCATCGCCAAGTTCGACGCCCTGCCGGCGCGGCAGAAACGCGGGCCGAGCGCTTTCCTGACCGTGCAGGAAGGGTGCGACAAATTCTGCACCTATTGCGTGGTGCCCTATACCCGCGGTGCCGAAATCTCCCGGCCTTTCAGTCACCTGATCGCCGAGGCGCACAAGCTGGTCGAAGCGGGCGTGAAGGAGATCACGCTGCTTGGCCAGAACGTCAATGCCTGGGCGGGGGAAGACGACAAGGGCCGCCGCACCGGATTGGCGGGGCTGATCCATGCCTTGGCCCGGATCGATGGTCTGGCGCGGATCCGCTACACCACCAGCCACCCCAATGACATGGAACAAGCCCTGATCGCCGCCCACGGCGAAGTGGACAAGCTGATGCCTTATCTGCACCTGCCGGTGCAGGCCGGAAACGACCGAGTGCTGAAGGCGATGAACCGCCAGCATACGGCAGAAAGCTATCTGAAATTGATAGAGAAATTCCGCGCAGCACGGCCCGATATCGCTTTGTCAGGCGATTTCATCGTCGGCTTCCCGGGCGAGACTGAGGCCGAGTTTCAGGACACGCTCAGCATCGTTGATAAAGTCCGCTATGCCGCCTGCTTCAGCTTCAAATACTCACCCCGACCGGGCACTCCGGCGGCCACGATGGATGGCCAGATCGATCCGCAAGTGATGGACGACCGCCTGACCCGTTTGCAGGCCCGCCTGACCGATCATCAACTCGCCTTCAATCAGGCGAGCGTTGGCAAAACCTGCACCGTGCTGGTGGAACGCGCCGGACGCCTTCCGGGCCAATGGGTCGGGAAGTCGCCTTGGCTGCAAAGCGTGTGGTTCGCCAGCGAAGATGACCGCGATTACGCGATCGGTGATCTGGTCGAAGTTACGCTGGCCGAATCAGGGTTCAAGTCGCTGAAAGCGTTAGTCGCCGCGCCGGTCTGACCTCTTACGGGCGGCGTCGCCCCGGCCGTCACTGCCATCGCATCAGCGTCAGCGCGCCCAGCCAAACGCGCCGCGCGGTCAACCTTCGTCGTCCCGTTCCGCCCGCGCCACCTCCAGCACGGCTGCGCGCAGCACTTCGGTGGAGAACGCGCCCGCAGGCATCCTGTACAGCGCCTTCAGATAGGCGCGATCGAACCGGGTCATGACAGGAGGCGCGGTCGCGGGGGACACGAACAAGGTCATGATGGTGCGCGGCGCACCTGCTTCCTGCGCGTCAACCTCGCCCGTCGGGGCGAGCAGGCGAAGGCTGGCATAATCGGCGACTTGCAGCGGGCTGAGGCCTGCCACCGCCTTGGCATCGATCACCACCAGCGCCGCCAGCATATCTTCACGAATGTCGCGCTTCAGGCGGCCCGCGCTCCAGATCGGGTTGACGGGGCCGGGTGTGCCGTTCGCACCGGGGGCTTCGGGGGAGGGGATAAACACTTCTCCGGTGGCGGCCATCTGGCGGCTCGCCTGCAAGACATAGACCGGATCGCGCACCGCCAGCGCCTTGTCGATTTCCCGCGCGTTCAGGCCGGCAAACAGGCGGCGACCGCTTTTGCGAATCGCCACAAGCTGCGCGTGTGCATCATCGGACAGGTTCAGCAGCGCATTGGGGCGGCACCCCTTTTTACCCATTCGCACTTTGGCAGACTTGGCATTTTCGACGATCCGCTCGGCAATCTCCCGGGCGAGGACCATGTCGGTTGATGCGACCATCAGGCACAAAGGCTGTTCATAACGCGCCAACGGACGACGGGCGCGGGGGTGGCCTGCCATTTCGCGGGCCAGATCGGCCAGCGGGGTTTCGCCCTGCGGCCGTTCGTCCTCGACCACGATGGCGGGCCGATCTGCCTCTTGCGCCTGCGCGGCTGCCGTGGTGGCAAAAACCGCGGTCAGCAGTGCGAGTGCAGCCTTCATGGCAGTTTGTCCGTGCCTGCTTCGGCCTGTGCGACCAGCTGACCCGTTTTCACGAAGGCAAACCCCGGCGGCCCGTTAGGCCGGATGCGGTAGACGCTGTCGAGATAGGCGGCGTCGAACGTGGTCAAGCCATCTGGTGCATTTTCGGGGTCGGAAAACAGAGTCATGATCGTCGGCACCCGGGCCGCCTCCACCGGAATTTCGGCCGTCGGTGCGATCAGCCGCATCGTGGCATAATCGGCCAGTTGTTCGGGCGTTTTCGCGGCGGTCTGACCTTTCTCGATCACGACCACCGAAGACCGCGTAACTATGCGGATCGGCGGGTTGAGGCGACCCACTGCCAATGACCGGTTGACGGGCGTGCCGTTGCCAAATCCACTATTGCCATCGAACGGCATATCGAGACCCGTTACCTCGTTTACTTGCCAAGCATAGACCTGATCACGCGAGGCAATCATCTGGTTGAAAAGGTAGCGCGGCATGTCACCGAACAGGAACCGGTTGCGCTTGCGCAATGCCACAATCTGGCGGCGACTATGCTCGGCGAAGATCACCATTGCATTAGGTTCGCAACCTGCGTGCGCAATGCGGATGTCGGCGCGCCGGGCATTCTCGTTTACACGGTTGGCGAAGCCTTCGAGATATTCCTCCTTGAGCCCCGACACGTCCAAGCACAGTGGATCGTTGAAACGCGGGATCGGCCGGAGCAGGTCTATGTTGGCGCCAACTTCCCGCGCGAGCGCCCGTGCTGCCTTGCCTGCTTCGCGTTCGCCCTTGACGATGATGTCCGGATTGCCAGCCGCTTGCTCCTGCGCACCGACTGAGGTCGACACGAGCGCGCTTGCGATAAGAAGAGCGTAGGATGCTTTCATATCGATCTCCTTGTCTAAAGATCAACATCTTAGCCGTTAACTGCAGATGAATGCAGCATCTTGCAGAAGCGCTGGATGAGAAGGTTTGCGAATGTCCTTTGGGACGGTTCGATGACTATCCACCACCATCTCGCCGCAGCCTGCTTGCTTTGCGCCGGGGGCTGCCTACCTTCCCGACTCATGGACGAGGGATTGTCCCCCGGCCTCAGCCAAAGGAACCTATGGGCCGACGACCCTCCCGTGCCGGACATCCGGCGCTTTCGCCCGATCCTCGCGGCATTCCGGAGTCCCGGCGCATGCGCATCGATCTGACGTTCGAGAATCAGGCCCTGCTCGGCCCGTTGTTCGGTCAGTTTGATGCCAATCTGGTGCAGGTCGAAAACCGGCTTGGCGTGTATATTCATGCCCGCGGCCATCAGGTGGTGATCGAAGGGCCGGAGGACGATGTCGCCCGCGCCCGCGAAACACTCAAGAGCATGTATGATCGGCTCGCCCGCGGCGAAGCGCTGGATAGCGGTGCTATCGAATCCCTGATTTCCATGTCCTCTGAACCCACGCTGGAAGGGATCATATCGGGCGACATGGATGCGCCGCCGATCATGATCCGCACGCGCAAGAAAACCATTGTTCCGCGTTCGGCGACGCAGATCGATTACATGCGCAGCCTGGCCAAAGATGATATCATCTTCGCGCTCGGCCCGGCTGGGACGGGCAAGACCTATATCGCGGTGGCGCAGGCGGTCAGCCAGCTCATCACCGGCTCGGTCCAGCGCCTGATCCTGTCACGCCCGGCGGTGGAAGCGGGCGAGAAACTCGGCTTCCTGCCCGGCGATATGAAAGAGAAGGTCGATCCCTATCTGCGCCCGCTTTATGACGCGCTGAATGACTGCATGCCGCCCGAACAGGTCGAGCGGCGGCTGGCGAACGGCGAAATCGAAATTGCGCCGATTGCCTTCATGCGCGGACGCACGCTGGCAGACAGTTTTATCATTCTCGACGAAGCGCAGAACACCACGCGCGAACAGATGAAGATGTTCCTCACCCGCTTCGGCCAGAACAGCCGGATGGTGATCTGCGGCGATCCGCGGCAGGTCGACATTCCCGGCGGCCCGAGGATGAGCGGCCTGAACGACGCGGTTGAGCGGCTGGAGGGTGTCGAAGGCTTCGGCACGATCCGCTTTACCGCCGCCGACGTGGTGCGCCACCCGATCGTGGGCCGCATCGTCGAAGCCTACGAAGGCCATGGTGAAAGCGATGCGGGAGCTTAGGCGAGGATAGCGGGAAGCGGCCTTGCACAGGCCCTCTCGCTGCCCTCGTTCGAAAAGCGATGCCAAGGCGGCGCAAGGGTGGAAACGGGTGTATCAAAAGTGGCTCGGCCGAAAAACCAGAACCGCCGAACACCCGGAGAGTTTTTATTCAACCAGTTGCACTGGTCGCGCGGTGTCACCCAACTGTTTGTCAAAGTAATTGATGGTCTTGATCAGCCCGTCGCGCAACGCCACCTTGGGCCGCCAGTTGAGGGCATTGCGTGCCAAGGTGATGTCTGGCTGCCTTTGCCGCGGATCGTTGACCGGCAATGGCAAACGTTCCAGCCTCGATCGTGAGCCCGTCAGCTCGAGGACGAGTTCGGCAAGCTCAAGCACCGAAAATTCCTCTGGATTGCCGAGGTTGACCGGCCCCGTCACATCATTCGACGTTTGCATCATCGCCAGCATTCCGTCGATCAGGTCATCGACGTAACAGAACGACCGGGTCTGCTGGCCATCGCCATAAATCGTGATCGGTTCCCCTTTGAGCGCCTGGATGATGAAGTTTGAAACCACTCTACCGTCATCCGGTCGCATGCGCGGGCCGTAGGTATTGAAGATGCGGATGACCTTTATGTCGACCCGATATTGATTGTAGTAGTCGAAGAACAACGTTTCCGCACAACGCTTTCCTTCGTCGTAACAGGCTCGCGGCCCGATCGGATTTACATGACCCCAATAGTCCTCTGACTGCGGGTGTATGAGCGGATCGCCATAAACTTCCGATGTTGACGCTTGTAAAATTCTAGACTTGGTGCGTTTTGCAAGTCCAAGCATATTAATTGCGCCATGCACGCTCGTCTTTGTCGTCTGCACTGGATCGTATTGATAGTGTATGGGGCTTGCCGGGCATGCAAGATTGTAGATACTGTCTGCCTCGATATAAAGCGGAAACGTTACGTCATGCCGCATTACCTCGAATTTCGGATTAGTCATAAGATGCCGAATATTTTCTTTTCGGCCAGTGTAGAAATTATCTACACATACGACATCTTCGCCGCGTTCAAGAAGCCTCTCACACAAAAACGAACCAAGAAACCCAGCCCCACCCGTGACAATTGTACTCCCGGTCATCGAAGCCTCCGCACTTCATTGAAAAAGTGTCATTCAAAAAGATATTTGAAACGGGGAGAGGTGCTTCACATTAACCCGTGTTAACGAGGTAAGACGGGGGCAATCATACCGGTTCGGTGTTCATGCCATTCTTCAAAGCTGTCCATTTGGACGGGCTGATCCGCGCCGATGTTTCTCCTCGGCGCAATCCGCGCTAAGGGCGCTGGGCATGCAACTCGATATCGACATTGAAGACTGGCCGGAAGGCGATTGGGAGGCGCTGGCGGCGCGCGGCGCGCGGGCGGCGGGCGAAGGTGAACCGCTGCTTTCCAACCCGCGCCTGATCGCCAGCCTGCTGTTCACCTCAGACGCAGAAGTGCACACTCTCAATCGCGAATGGCGCGAGCGGGACAAGCCCACCAATGTGCTCAGCTTCCCGATGCAGGAGCGCCAGGAACTGGAAGGCATCAGTCAGGATGGCCCGCCCGTGATGCTGGGCGATATCGCACTCGCTTATGAAACCTGCGCGCGCGAAGCTGCGGAAAAGGGCGTCACACTCGAGGTCCACGCCGCGCATCTGATCGTTCACGGGTTGCTCCACCTCGCCGGTCACGATCACGTCGATTCCGACGATCAGGCCGAAGCGATGGAGGCGCTGGAGGCCCGCATACTTGCCAAACTGGGCATCGCTGACCCATATGGCGATTGAAGCAACACAGGAGCCGTTTCGAAGGCCATGGTCGATTCCCATTCCGCCACGTCTCAATCGGGAGACGCGGACAGTAGCAGCGGGCTGTGGCCTGCGCTTCGCAAAATTCTCGGGCTGGAGGCCGCGCGTTCCCTGCGCGAACAGCTTGAGGAAGCGATCGACGAGCACGAGGACGAGAACGGCTCTGCCGGCAGCGATGATCATACCGGCAGCAGCGGCGATCTGTCCCGGGTTGAGCGGCAGATGCTTCGCAACCTCCTCCATTTTTCCGAACATGATGCCGATGACGTGGCCGTGCCGCGCGGAAAGATCATCGCGGTCGAAGCGACGATAAGCTGGGAAGCGATGGTCGCCGCCTTCAGCGAACACGGCCATTCGCGGATGCCGGTGTACCGGGACACGCTGGATAGCGTGATCGGGATGATCCACATCAAGGATGTCTTCCCCTTCCTTGCCAATGGCACCCCGCCGCCCGCCGACTGGACGACCTTGATGCGCCAGCCTCTTTACGTCCCCCAGGCGCGCGGCGCGCTGGATGTGCTGGCCGATATGCGCACCCAGCGTGTCCACCTTGCCATCGTGCTCGACGAATTCTCAGGCACGGACGGGCTGATCACCATCGAGGATCTGGTCGAGGAAATCGTCGGCGAGATCGAGGATGAACATGACGAAACGCCTGAAGAACTGATCAGCCCGATTGGGGAAGGCATGTGGGATTGTGATGCCCGCGCCGAGCTGGATGATGTGGCCGAACGGATCGACCCCCGCCTTGCGGAGGTCGAGGAGGCGGTCGACACGCTGGGCGGCCTTGCCTTCGTGCTGGCAGAGGCCGTGCCATCCGTCGGAACCGTGCTGGAACACTCCAGCGGCTGGCGGATTGAAGTGACGGCGGGTGACGAAACCCACGTCACACGGCTGCGGCTGCACCCCCCAGTGATCGAGGAGAACGTGCACTAGGCGCAACTTTTCGCGGTGTTGCACAATTTTTATTCGATTTTTTGCATCCGAACCGCCGGCTTGGGCGTATGCTCTCTGACCCAAGGAGAGAGTTTATGCCGTCACGTCGCCTGCCCCCCCTTCGTGCACTCGAAGCCTTCATGCGCACGGTGCGTCTCGGTTCGGCGCGGGCGGCTGCCGAGGAGATCGGTCTCAGCCCTTCGGCGCTGTCGCGGCGGATCAGCAATCTTGAAGAATTCGTCGGCAAGAAGCTGTTCACCCGCGCGCGCCAGTCAATGCAACTGACCGATGAAGGTCAGGCCTTCTACGAAGCGGTGAACCCGCACATGGAAGCGCTGGCCCGGGCGGTGGAAAGCCAGTCGGACAATATCGCGCTGCTGCGCCTGCGTCTGGGGGTCTTGCCGATGTTTGGCAGCCAGCGCCTGTTCCCGCGGCTGGGCGAGCTGAGAAAACGTCACCCGCTGCTGCATATCGACATCGACACCGCCCCGCATCTGGAAGACCGGGTGGGCGACACGTTGGACGCCGCCATCATCCTGTCACGCGGTCCGGCAAGCGGGCTGCATGCGGTGCGGCTTGATCACAATCTTGTCCATGCGATTTGCAGCAAGGACACCGCGCGCGCTATTGGCCCGGACATCACACCCGAAACGATGGCGAAGCAGACCTTCCTGATCCACAACGAACTGCCCGAAAGCTTCGTGGCGTGGAAAAAGGCCAACGGGCTGGAGAGCATGGATCCGGCTGCCATCGACCATTATGATTCCGGCGCGCTGATGCTGGAAGCTGCGGCGCAAGGGCTGGGCATCGCCATCATGCATGACGACCACCTGCGCAGAGCCAATGACAACCGGCTGATCAATCTGCCCGGCAAGCCGGTGGAAAGCCCCTATTCCTACTGGTTCGTATGCAAGCCGGTTGCGCTGGAAAGCCGTCCGGTGCGGATTTTCCATGACTGGCTGGTCAGGGCAGGGCTTTAATCTGCCGCTGCGACCTTGGGGTCGTACCGGACCGGCGCGACTGTGTGCGCGAACGGCCGCAAGGGCCGGCCCATGATCTCTATCAGCGACTCTTCGATCCGGCGGCGTGATTCCAGACTGATCGCCTTGCGCCCGCGGAAATCCTCAGGTGAAAACGGCTCCAGATAGTGCAGGGCGACCCTGAAAGTGCCCTTGCGTGACAACACGCGCTTGGCATTGTTCAGCCCGCCTTCTTCGCCGATCCAGCCGATCCATTCGGCGACCGGCCCGTAATCGATGATCACCGGCTGCACCAGCACGCCGGGCGGCGGCGGCTCCAGCACGGACAGCATCGATGTTTTGAACGGCAGCAGCGATTGCCCGTCGGTGGTGGTGCCTTCTGGGAAGACTGTCACCGACCAGTTGTCCACCAGCGCCTCTTTCAGGGCGTTGATCTGTTCGGCCACGCCCATGCGGTGTTCACGCTTGACGAAAACGGTGCGGTTGAGGCTGGCGAGCCAGCCGACAATCGGTGCGTCGGCCAGTTCCGCCTTGGCGACAAAGGCCGTGCCGCTCGCCCCCGCCAGCGCAAGGATATCCATCCACGAGATATGGTTGGCGACGAAGAATACGTCACGCTTGAGGTGGGTGCCGTGGATTTCCACCCGCGCGCCGCACACCCGTGCGGCATAGCGCAGGAACAGCATCGGGAAGGGTGATCCATAAGAAATCGTGCGGTAAAGGTAGTGCAGCGGCACGAAGACCAGCAACAGGCCAATCAGCCCCGCGGCCCGCATCGCCAGCCGCAGCCACCCGGCCAGACCGATCGGCGTGGCCTCTCCGCGGGCGGCAGCCTGCCGCAGGTCCCAGTCAGTCATTGCGCGACAGGCGCACGCCGTAAAGCTCCATCCGGTGATCGACGAGCCGGTAGCCCAAACGCTCGGCAATCTGACGCTGAAGCGCCTCGACTTCCGGATCGACGAATTCCACGACCTTGCCGGTCTCGACATCGATCAGGTGGTCATGATGCGCTTCCGGCACGGGTTCGTAGCGCGAGCGACCGTCGCCGAAATCGTGGCGGTCAAGGATGCCTGCTTCTTCGAACAGCCGGACAGTGCGGTACACCGTGGCAATCGAAATGCGCGGATCAATGGCGGCTGCGCGGCTGTGGAGCAGCTCCACATCGGGGTGATCTTCGCTTTCCGAAAGCACACGGGCGATTACCCGGCGTTGCTCGGTGATGCGCAGGCCCTTTTCGGCGCAGAGTTGTTCAAGATCGATTTTCTGGTTCAAGGAACGCTCCATCGCCATGTGCGCCGCTTCGTCGGGATGCGGGCGCCCTAAAGCAAGACAGCCCCATCCCTACAGGGACGAGGCTGCTTGCTCAAGCTGGCTTGCCGCCCTCTCAACAGGGGTGATTGCGCACCCCGGGAAAAGCGGAGGTCAGGCCGTCTTCTTGGGGCGGCGGGTCTTGGCCACCGTGGTGCCCGGCTTGCGGCCAAGGCCGATCTTCTTGGCCAGATCGCGGCGCTTTTCAGCGTAATTGGGGGCAACCATCGGATAATCGGCTGCCAGGCCCCAGCGCGCACGGTATTCTTCCGGCGACATGTTGTAATTGGTACGAAGATACCGCTTGAGCATCTTCAGCTTCTTGCCGTCTTCAAGACAGACGATGTAATCTGGCTTCACCGAATTGCGGATCGCAACAGCCGGCTGCGGCTTGGCTTCTTCAACCACCGGCGTTTCACCAAGATTGGCGAGCGCGCCGTAAACATTGGTGATAAGACTCGGCAGGTCCGCCACGGCGACATCATTGTTGCTGACATGCGCAGCAACGATATCGCTGGTCAGCGTGATTAGCGTTTCTTTCATATCCATTTCCAGCTCTTGCATGAGTTCCCCGATCTGGCGTCTTGTTGGTGCGCCATTGTTTGCGCCATGACTGATGAATAAACGCTTGGCAACTGCATGGCGGTCATTTTGGGCATTTGACATTGATACAGGATTAAATTGATCGGCCAAAAGTAATTGCGTCCAGCCTTTCGCCGTTGGCCATGCGGTAATAGTTTCGCCGCTCACCGATTGGTTCAAAACCCAGCTTGCTATAGAGATGAACGGCGGGATTGCCGCGCCGCATTTCGAGATAGATGCGCGCAGTTCCGCGTTGGCGGGCGGCGGTGAACAGGTGTTTGATCAACGCCGCACCGACGCCTTGTCGCCGCGCCGCCGGCACCACCGCGATCAGCAGCAGTTCCTCCTCGTCAAGCACGTGGCGGGTGAGGACAAAGCCTGCCGCAGCTTCGACCGGGCCGTCCGTCATCGGCGTGCCTTCGGCATCGACCACCAGCGCATGGGTACTTGGCATGGTCAGGGCGTCGGCGACCTGCCGCCGGTTCCAGGCCTCCCCATAGGCTGGGTCGAAGGCCGCCTCCATCACCGTCATGATCCGGTCGAGGGTGGCAGGCGACGGCGTCATGCCCGCGCACGCTCCGCCATCGGGGTCGCGTCTGCGCCGCGCCCATAAATCGGGGCAAGCGCCGCAGCGTACAGCGCCGGATCGAGCAACGGCACCGCCCGCGCATCGGGCAGCAGATCAAGCACTGCGCACCCTCCGCCCAGCCGCGCCGCCAGTTCTTTCGCGCGGTTGCCGGCGATCACTTGTGCCACCGGGCGCGCGGCGGCGGCATCGGGTGTGAGCGAGGCGACCGCGCCGTCCGGCAACCCGTCAATGCCAAAGTCCTGCACAAACCATTCGCCATGGCCGCCATTGGCGCAAACCGTTACCGCCGCGCCCGGATGGTCGCTGCGGGCCTGCGCGGCGATCAGGGCGAGGGTGGGATATCCCAGCACAGGCGCATTCCAGGCAAAGCCCAGTGCCCGCGCGGTCGCCAATCCGATGCGCACGCCGGTAAAGCTGCCCGGCCCGAGCGAGACGACAATTCTTGCGGCGCGGCCTTTGTCCGGAAGTGCGCCGATCATCGGCACCAGAGCCTCGGCATGGCCGCGTCCCATGACGCGGTGGTCGCACGCGATCAGCGACTCGCCCGCGAACAGGGCGATGGAGCATGCTTCCGAAGCAGTTTCGATTGCTAGTATTCGCATCGTCAGGCGCGATGCCTCAGGCCGCGCGCCCGCGCAAGCGGCGAGATACGGCTCAGGCGATGCGGTTGAAGCGGTTGAAGTCCGGACGCGGTGACCGGCCGAAGATGCTGGCCGGATCGCCATACCCGACCGAACAGATGAAGTTCACCCGGTGGCGCGGTTCATCAGCGAAGAACGCGGCGTTGATCGCTGCCGGATCGAAGCCCGACAGCGGGCCGCAATCGAGGCCCAGCGCGCGCGCAGCAAGCATGAGGTAGGCGCCCTGCAGCGAGGAATTACGGAACGCGCCTTCCTCTCGCCCGGCTTCGTTGCATTCAAACCAGCTTTTCGCATCGGTGTGCGGGAACAGCCAAGGCAGTTCTTCGTGGAAATCGATATCGTAACCGATCACCGCCGTAACAGGCGCGGCCAGCACCTTGGCGCGGTTGCCTTCCGATACGCAGGCGACAAGCTGCGCCTTGGCGTCGGGCGATTGGACCCACACGATCCGCGCCGGCTGCATATTGGCCGACGTGGGTGCCATCTTGGCCAAGTCCCAGATCGCGTGCAGTTGTTCGTCCGACACCGGCTTGTCCAGCCAGCCATTATAGCTGCGCGCTTCGGTAAAAAGCTGGGCGAGCGCTTCGGCAGGCAGGGACTTGTCGTGAAACTGCATGATTACGCCGCGCGCACTTCAACAACCTCGGGGACGTAATGTTTCAGCAGGCCTTCGATGCCGTGCTTCAATGTCGCGGTGCTGGACGGGCAACCAGAGCATGACCCTTGGAGGGTGAGATACACCACTCCGTCGCGAAAACCGCGATAGGCGATGTCGCCGCCGTCGCCGGCTACGGCCGGGCGAACGCGGGTTTCCAGCAATTCCTTGATCGCGACGACGATTTCGGCGTCTTCCGGCCGTTCTTCGACCACCGCTTCGTCTTCGGGCGGAACGGTGATGCCGTTGCCGCTGGCTGGCGCAAACAGCGGAGCTTCAGAGACAAAGTGGTCAAGCAGGATCGCGATGATCTGCGGCTTCAGGGCGCTCCAGTCAGCGCCCGGTGCGGCGGTGACGCTGATGAAATCTGCGCCGAAAAATACATTCACCACCTCGCCCGTATCGAAGATCGCCTCGGCAAGCGGGCTTGCCTCGGCAGCTTCAGGTGTGGCGAATTCGCGGGAGCCTGCGGCCATGACGATCTGGCCGGGCAGGAACTTGAGCGCCGCAGGGTTGGGCGTGGTTTCGGTTTCGATGAACATGACATCCATCTAAGCGGCCGGGCTGCCTGCGACAAGGGCGCTTTGCAGGCCGGAAGCGGCAGAATTTGCAACCAAGCATTCACTATCGCTTCAGACTTCGCCGCCTTATAGTCGCGCCATGACGTCGTCCACCCGCGCGGTCCGCGCTATCGCCATCCTGCTTTCCCCTTTCGCACTGGTGCAGCCGCTGCTGGCGCAGCAGGCCGCACCTCCGCCGATTGCGGTGCAACCGGCGCAGCCCGCCGTGCCTGCGCCCAAAGCGTTGCAGGCCAATGGCGAAGTGCCGTGGCTGTACCGCGGATCGGACGTGCCGGCAGATGACAAGTGGCTGTTTGGCGAGATGAAGAACGGGCTGCGCTATGCCGTGCGGCGCAACGGCGTGCCGCCGCGGCAGGTATCGATCCGCGTCCGCATCGATGCAGGCTCGCTGCATGAAAACGACAGCGAACAGGGCTTTGCCCACCTGTTGGAACACCTGTTGTTCCGGGAGAGCAAATATCTGGGGCAGGCCGAAGCGATTTCCGCATGGCAGCGATTGGGCGCGACGTTCGGCAGCGATGCCAATGCTGAAACATCGCCAACCCACACCGCCTATAAACTCGATATTCCGAACATCGATGCTGCCAAGCTTTCGGAAAGCTTCAGGCTGCTGTCCGGGATGATCCGCGAACCGGTGCTGAATGATGCCAATGTGGGCGCGGAACGCCCGATCGTGCTTGCAGAAAAGCGTGAGCGGGGCGGGGCAGGGCAACGCATGGCAGACCTGACGCGCCAGACGTTCTTTGCCGGGCAGCGCCTGTCAGTGCGGAACCCGATCGGCACAGATGCGACCTTGCGCGCGGCAAACGGCAAGGCGGTCAAGGCGTTCTATGATCGCTGGTACCGGCCTGAAAACACCGTGATCGTCGTCGCTGGCGATGCCGATCCGGTGGTGCTGGCAGGTCTTGTCGAACAGTGGTTCGGCGATTGGAAGGGCACAGGAAAGCCCGGTGTCGCCCCCGATTTCGGCGATCCGGTTGCGCCTGCCGGTGCGGTTGATCCCGAAGGGCTCGATACTCCCATCGGCGAATTGGCGGTGGGTGTGGAACCCGATCTGCCGCGCAGCCTGACCTATGCGGTGATGCGTCCGTGGCGGCAGGTCAATGATACCATCGCCTATAATGAAGGCTTGCTGACCGATGCGGTGGCGCAGGCAATCATCAACCGCCGGCTGGAAAGCCGCGCGCGCGGCGGCGGCAGCTTCCTGTATGCGCAGGTACAGCAGGACGATGTCTCGCGCTCGACCGACGCGACTTTCGTGACCTTTGCGCCGCTCACCGGCGACTGGCAGGCCGCGCTCGCCGATGTGCGCAGCGTACTTGCCGATGCGCTCACCAATCCGCCCACGCAGGAGGAGATCGACCGCGAGGTTGCCCAGTTCGATGTGGTGTTCGCCAACGAAGTCGAACAGGAAAGCGTCCAGTCGGGATCGACCCTTGTCGATAATCTGATCAACGCCGTCGACATCCGCGAAACGGTCGCCGCGCCCAAGGTGGTGCTGGACGTGTTCCGCAACATGAAGCCGCGGCTCACCCCCGATGCGGTCCTGGCGCGCACACGCGGCCTGTTCGAAGGCACGGTCACGCGGTCGGTTTATGTCACACCCGGCGCGGACGAAGCCGATGTCGCGGCGTTGCGGTTGGCTTTGGCCGCGGACGCCAAGATCGATGGCACAGCCCGGCTGGCGGCGCAGACCATTTCCTTTGCCGATCTGCCCCTAGTGGGCACACCGGGCACCATTGAACAACAGGCTCCGCTCGGCGTTCTGGAAGTCGAGCAGGTGGATTTTGCGAACGGCGTGAAGGCGCTGGTCTGGGCCAATGATGCCGAACCGGGCCGTGTCACTGTGCGCGTGCGTTTTGGCGCAGGGATGCGCGCGTTTGATGACAGCAACGCCGTCTACGCCCCGCTGGGCGAAGCGGCGCTGGTGGGATCGGGTCTGGGCGAACTTGGCCAGAACGAAATTGACCGGCTGGCGACGGGCCGCAAGCTGGGCTTCGATTTCTCCGTCGATGACGCGGTTTTCACTTTCACGGCGCAGACACGTTCGGAAGATGTGAACGACCAGCTTTACCTGTTCGCTGCAAAGCTCGGCATGCCGCGCTGGGACAAGGATCCGGTGATCCGCGCCAAGGCCGGGGCGGAGCTGGCCTACAACACCTTTTCGACCAGTCCGGGCGGTGTTCTGAACCGCGATCTGGAATATCTGGTGACCGGCGGCGAAGCGCGTTTCGCCACGCCTGATCCCGCCGCCTTGAAGGCCGCAACACCCGAAGGCTTCCGCGCCGCTTGGGAGCCGCTGCTGAAACAAGGCCCGGTCGAAGTTCTGGTGTTCGGCGAATTCGATTCTGCCGCCGTCATCGAACAGCTGCGCCTGACGTTCGGTGCCCTGCCTGCCCGTGATCCGATTGCGCCGGAAGTGGCCGCGCGTGTGCCGTCCTTCGCCCCGGCGTCGGAGAGGCCGACCGTCGTCACTCACCGCGGCGATGCCAATCAGGCGGCGGCGGTGGTTGCATGGGAAAGCGGCGGCGGGGTGGCTGCCTTGCGTGAAAGCCGCCAGCTGGAAATCCTCACCCAACTGTTCAACAATCGCCTGCTCGAAGCGCTGCGCGAACGCGCAGGGGCAAGCTATTCGCCGCAGGTGTTTTCGGCATGGCCCGCCGATCTGGCGAGCGGCGGGCGCATCACTGCTGCCGCGCAGCTTGAACCCGAATTCGTGCCGGTGTTCTTTGCCGAAGCGGAACGGATTGCCAAGGACCTCGCCGCCAACCCGCCCACTGCGGACGAGTTGGAGCGCGTGACCGAGCCGCTGGGCCAGATGATCCGCCGTGCGTCGACCGGTAACCAGTTCTGGTTGTACAACCTCGAAGGGGCGACACAGGACCCGGCGCGTGTGGCGCTGCTGCGCACGCTGCTGTCCGATTATTCGCAGACCAGCCCGCGGGCGATGCAGGTTCTGGCCGAGCGATACCTTACCAAGGGCAGTCCGTTCCGGCTGGCGATCATTCCGGAAGGGCAGGCATTGGCTGAAGCGCCCCCTTCAGGCCGCGGTTCGAATGCTGCGCGAAACGCCGCGCCGGGGCGTTGATCGAAGCACTGCACCGCTCTGAGCGAGAAATAATGTTGTCCAAAGCGCCATTGTCGCTTTACAATTCGTGCTGTGCTCCTGTAGCGGGCGCCCCCGCGCAGGCTTTGCGCGAGGTTTGAAAAGAAAGAGTTGTGCCCGTGCCTGATACCTGGACCCCGGATAGCTGGAAGGCCCACGAAGCGCGCCACTTGCCGCATTACGAAGATGCAGCGGAACTGGCAGCTGCCGAGGCAACCCTTTCGTCCTATCCGCCGCTGGTCTTTGCGGGAGAGGCGCGCGCGCTGAAAGCTGATCTGGCGCAGGTTGCAAACGGCCATGGCTTCCTGTTGCAAGGCGGCGACTGCGCGGAAAGCTTTGCCGAGTTCCACCCCAACAATATTCGCGATACCTTCCGCGTGCTGTTGCAGATGGCGGTCGTGATGACTTTTGCCAGCAAGCGTCCGGTGGTGAAGGTTGGGCGCATGGCCGGGCAGTTTGCCAAGCCGCGTTCGGCGCCGACCGAGACGATCGATGGGGT
This sequence comes from Porphyrobacter sp., assembly GCA_041639595.1. Classification (GTDB taxonomy): domain Bacteria; phylum Pseudomonadota; class Alphaproteobacteria; order Sphingomonadales; family Sphingomonadaceae; genus Erythrobacter. The sequence goes on along the minus strand of JBEQBX010000002.1, from coordinate 55,339 downwards.
GACCCTGCCGAGCTACCTTGGCGACAATATCAACGGGATCGAATTCGATCCGGTGTCCCGCCGCAATGATCCGCAGCGCATGGTGCGCGCGTTCTCGCAGGCTGCGGCGACCTTGAACCTGCTGCGCGCGTTTGCCGGCGGCGGCTATGCCAATCTGCGGCAGGTCCACCAGTGGACGCTTGATTTCATGGGCCGCACCCCGTGGACCGAGAAGTTCGCCGAAATGGCCGACCGGATCGGCGAAGCGCTCGATTTCATGGAAGCCTGCGGGATCGATCCCGGCACGGTGCCGCAGTTGCAGGGCACCAGCTTCTACACCAGCCATGAAGCGCTGCTGCTGCCGTACGAACAGGCAATGAGCCGGCGGGATTCGCTGACCGGCGATTGGTATGCCACGTCCGCGCACATGCTGTGGATCGGCGATCGCACGCGTTTCCCGGGGTCAGCGCACATCGAATTTGCGCGCGGGATCGGCAATCCGCTCGGCATGAAGTGCGGCCCTTCGCTGGAACCGGATGCGCTGCTTCGGCTGCTTGACGAATTGAACCCCAACCGGGAAGCCGGGCGCATCACGCTGATCAGCCGCTTTGGCCATGACAAGGTCGAAGACGGCCTGCCGCGCCTGATCCGCGCGGTGCAGCGTGAAGGCCATCCGGTGGTGTGGAGCTGCGATCCGATGCACGGCAATGTCGTGAAGTCCGACACCGGCTTCAAGACGCGCCCGTTTGACCGCATCACGCGCGAAGTGAAGGGCTTCTTCGCGGTCCACCGCGCGGAAGGCAGCCACCCGGGCGGCATCCATATCGAAATGACCGGACAGGACGTGACCGAATGCGTCGGCGGCGCGGTGGCAATCACCGAGGAACGGCTTGGCGATCGCTATCACACGCATTGCGACCCGCGCCTGAACGCGGAACAATCGCTGGAGCTCGCCTTCCTAGTGGCAGAAATGCTCAATGAAGCTGCGGGCGGGCGCGATGCCGAGGTCAGCAACGCCGCGTAAATCCGGCGCGGCGCGGCGCAAAAGCTGACCGGAGTGATGATTTTCCGTTAATACCGCGCGTAGCTTTGCGTTTTTCCTGTGTCATTGCAGGCGGGCATTGTCCGGTCATCAGACGCAAGGAACCACAGGAGAGCGCGCGTGCATCCGAGCCAGCAGCATATTGTAGCGACCGGGGCCGAAACAATCAGCGCCCGGTTCCGCAAGGTTCGCGCGCTGACCGAGGCGCTGGTTGCACCGCTTAGCGATGCCGATGCCAGCATCCAGTCAATGGAGGATTCCAGCCCGGCCAAGTGGCATCTGGCGCACACCACATGGTTCTGGGAAACATTCCTGCTGCGGGAATACGCCGACAGATACCGGCTGCACGATGACCGCTGGCCGTTCCTGTTCAATTCCTATTACGAGGCGGAGGGCGCCCGCATCAGCCGGACCGCGCGCGGGATGCTGTCGCGCCCTGCGCTGGCCGAGGTGCTGGATTGGCGCGCGGGCGTGACGCAGGCGATGGAGCCACTGCTGGCTGATCCGGCGCTGGCGGGGCTGATCGCGCTCGGCATGGCGCATGAAGAACAGCACATCGAATTGCTGCTGACCGACATCAAACACGCGCTGTTCCGGAACCCGCTGGGTCCGACGATGTGGGATGGCAAGGCGCCGCCCGCTGCTGCGGCTGCCGCGCCGCTTGGCTGGCACAGGCATCCCGGCGGGATCGCGTTGGTCGGCCACCTTGCCGATGGTTTCGCCTTCGACAATGAAGGTCCGCGCCACCGTGTGCTGCTGGAACCCTTTGCGCTGGCTGACCGGCTGGTGACAAATGGCGAATGGGACGCCTTCATCGCCGACGGCGGCTACGCGCAGGCGCGGCTGTGGCTGGCGGACGGCTGGGGCTGGGTGCAGCGCGAAGGCATCGCCGCGCCGCTTTACTGGCGCGGCGATCGGCACTTCACCCATCAGGGCTGGCAGGCGCGTGATCCGAATGCACCGGTCACCCATATCTCGTTCTACGAAGCCGATGCCTTTGCCACATGGGCGGGCGCGCGGCTGCCGACCGAGTTCGAATGGGAGGCGATTGCCCGCGGGCAGGACGCCGCTTCGCCTGCGCCGGCGCATGATCCTTCGGGCGGCAACCAGCTTGACACGGCGGGGCCGGTGCTGCCGTGCGGGCAGGCCGGATTGTTCGGCGATGGCTGGCAGTTCACCCGCTCGGCCTATCTTCCTTATCCCGGTTTCCGCCCGGCAGAAGGCGCGGTGGGCGAATATAACGGTAAGTTCATGAGCGGGCAGGTGGTGCTGCGCGGAGCAAGCTGCGCCACAGTGCGCGGCCATTCGCGCGCGTCTTACCGCAATTTCTGCTACCCACATCAACGCTGGCAGTTCACCGGGCTGCGGCTGGCCAAGGACGCCTGAGATGACTTCTGCCAAGGGCCTGAAACTGGTCAATCGCGGCGCAGACGGGGTCGATCTGGCGTTTCGGGCAGATGTGCTGGCCGGACTGTCCGCGCCGCAAAAGGCCGTGCCGGCGCGGTGGTTCTATGACGATGCAGGTTCTGCGCTGTTCGAGGATATTACCCAGCTTCCCGAATATTACCCGACCCGCGCGGAGACCGAGATCCTGAGCGGGCGTTCGGACGAAATCGCCAGGCTGATCGGATCGGGCCGCGCGGTGGTGGAGTTCGGCTCCGGCTCCTCGGTCAAAACGCCGCTGCTGCTGTCGGCGATTGCACCTTCGGCCTATGTCCCGCTCGACATAGCGGGGGATTTCCTGCGCGCGTCGTCTGCTGCTTTGGCCGCAAAGTTTCCGGGCCTGCCGGTCTATCCGGTGGAGGCTGATTTCATGCGCCGCGTGGAATTGCCTGCCGAGGTCACAGACCTGCCCAAGCTGGGGTTCTTCCCCGGTTCGACCATCGGCAACATGATCGCCCGCACCGCAACAGACCTGCTGCGTTCGATGCGCGAGACGCTGGGGGAGGGCGCACTGCTGCTGATCGGGATGGATCTGGTCAAGGATGAAAGCGTGCTGTTGTCCGCCTATGACGATGCGGCAGGCGTGACGGCGCGCTTCAACCTGAACCTTCTGGCGCGGATCAACCGAGAACTGGATGGTGACATCCCGGAGGCCGCCTTCGCCCACCAAGCGCGCTGGAACGATACCTTCGCGCGGATCGAGATGCATCTGGTCGCGGGTGAGGACGTGGCTTTCACCGTCAGCGGCCAGCCCTTTGCCATGCGCGCGGGCGAGAGCATTCACACCGAAAACAGCCACAAGTTTACCAAGCGGTCGAGCCAGCTTTTGCTGGCCGCAGGCGGGTGGGAACCGCGCGCGCGGTGGACCGATGAAGCGCGGCAATTCTCGCTGCTGCTGGCCGAAGCCGCGCCTGCACGTTCGGCACCCTGAAACCACCGCGCTTCCCATGCGTTGGCGCGGGATGGACGGACATACTGACATTTTCATCATCGGCGGCGGCATGGCAGGGCTTTCCGCTGCCACCGCGCTGGCAGCCACCGGGCAAAGCATCATTGTGCTGGACAAGGGGCGCGGGCCGGGCGGGCGGATGGCGGCGCGGCGGGCCGAGATCGGCGGCGAGCCGGTGAGCTTCGATCACGGCGCGCAGTATTTCACCGCCCGCGACACGGCATTTCGCAAAGTGGTTGCAGGTTGGGAGGCGGCAGGCGTTGCCGCACCATGGCCCGCCGCGGGAGACGAAGCCTTCGTCGGCACGCCCGGCATGAATGCCTGCGTCAAGGCGATGGCCGCTCCGCTGGACGTGCGCTGGGGCGTTCGTGCGGATCGTTTGACGCGTGAAGCCACCAATTGGCGGATCGAAGCGGGCGGACAAAGCTTTTCATCTGCAACCGTGCTGGTGGCTGTCCCCGCCGAACAGACGGCAGTGCTGCTGGCTGAGGCCGCGCCCGATCTGGCGGCGTTGGCGGCAAGCATCACATCCGCGCCGTGCTGGGCGGTGATGGCAGGCTTCGATGTGCCCATTGATTTTGTGGCCGATGTGTTCCGATCCGCAACCGCCCCGATCAGTTGGGCCGCGCGCAATTCGGCAAAGCCGGGGCGGGCAGGCGCGGAAACCTGGGTAATCCACGCTTCGGCCGACCGAAGCCGGGAATTGATCGACTGCCCAAAGGAAGAAGCGGCGCAGATCCTGCTCGGCGATTTCTTTGCCGCTGCGGGTATTGCTCCGGCTGCGCCCGTGCACCTTGATGCGCACCGCTGGCTTTATGCCTTGCCGGCGGCGCTGAAGGGTGGGGGTGCGCGGTTCGATGCGGCGCTGGGCATCGGCATCGCGGGCGATTACCTTCACTCTCCGCGCGTGGAGGGCGCCTGGCTGTCAGGCCGCGCACTGGCTGAAGCGGTGCGTCAGGTGCGGCTTGCCAGCACGTCGTAATGATGCCCGCGGCCATATTTGGCAAAGCGGGTGAAGCCTGAGGCGCGAAGGCCCTGTTCTATCTCGCCAGCGCTCGCCCAGCGGTCATCCACTTCGTAGAAGATCGCCTGAACCTGCGCGAAAGCGTGTGTTTTGGCGAGTTCCGCGATTACCACTGCCTCCAGCCCTTCGACATCGATCTTGATGAACAGTGGCAGGTCGCCCGCCAGCAGCGGATCGACCAGCGGGGCGTTGATCGTCTGGATGGTCACGCCGCCGCCTGCCGTTTGCCCCTCTGCGCGGCCCGCCAGCGTTGCCGTGCCGGTGTGGTCGGGAGCGACGTTGATCGTCACCTCGCCAACGCTGTCGGCAATCGCAAGCTGGTGCAGCACCGTCCGCTGCGCCCCGCCATTCAGCGCCACATTCGCCGCCAGCCGTGCATGGGTCTGGGGGACGGGTTCAAAGGCGATGATTGTGCGGCACTTCGGGTTCTGCGCTGCAATCAGCGAATAAAGCCCCTGATTGGCGCCGATGTCCACGAACACGAAATCATCCCGCTGCCCCAGCAGCAGATCGGACAGATCGCGCCCATAAGTGCCGAAAATGCAGTACCGGAACGTCGTGTCCTGCCAGTTCGGCACCATCAGCACGCCATAGGCGGACCGCACCGCAACTTCGCCCCGCGCCGCCAGCACCGGCGAAAGCGCCGCCGCCTTCAACTTGCGCAAGCTTTTGACCACGCCGTACCGCCAGAAATCGCCAAAGCTACCCACGAGGTTTTCCTTCGAGAAACGCACTGATTGCATCCGCCGCCCGCTCTGCCGAAGGGCGTTCGGACAGCGAGAAGGTCGCATCGATCAGCGCCTGCTGGGTGGGCGCATAGTCGGGATGCGCAGCGACCGCAGCATCAATCGCATCGATCAATCCGTCGGCGCTGCCGATCACAGGTCCGGCGCGCCAATGGAGGTAATTGGGATCATCCTGCCAATCCACGCCGTGGCTGTTCAGGAACAGGCAGGGGCGGGGTGTGCGCAGGAATTCATAAATCTGGCTGCTGACATCGCCCAGATAGATGTCGGCGCGGTTGGTGTAGCTCATGTCGCTGCTCGCTGCGCTGCCGGTGTCGATATGGATGCGTGGATCGTTGCGATATTCCGGCCCCGGCGGGGTGACGCGCCCGATGCCTGGCGGGTCGATCGTTACCACCCACTTGCGTTCGAACAGCATCATATGCGGCGCGAAGATCAGGTTGTAGCGGTCCTGATTGCGGAACGCTGCGATCACCGCCGCGCCGTCCCGGAACCAGCTTGAAAGCTTGGGCGAGGGGTGAGGGTTGTAGAGCACCACCGGCCGTGCGGGCGCGGGGAAAGTATCGGCAAAGCGGTTGTGCGCGCACAGATCAAACTTGGGATAGCCGACCCGCGCGATCTGGTCTGGCCTAAGTCCGGCATCCGCAATCAGGCGATCGCGGATCTTGGGGCCGGATACCAGCACCAGATCAAAGGCGGCGCTTTCCCGGTTGAACCCTATCGCCCGGTCGCCCGCGCCGTGGCGGGTGTGGATCAGTTTGAGGTTGTCCAGCCCGTAGCGGGTCCTGAGCAGCAGGGTGGTCTTTTCCGATACAACCACAGCATCGAAGCTGCGAAAGAATTCCAGATTATCCCGATAGATGAGTAGTTTGGTTGCAGGCGCCAGCCGTTCCAATGCGCCCGCCAGCATGCGCGATCCGCTGCGCTTCAGCGTCAGATGCACCAGTTCCACCCGCGCCAGAAGCGCAGGATCTGCCTGCCGCTCGATCTCGGCCCGGATCGCATCGCGCGCGAAGGCGAGCACAATCCGGTGCTCCCCCCGCGCCGCCAAAGCCAGCGCGATCGGCAGGCTGTGCGCAAGCTGGTGGGTTTGATCGTGATTGAAGAGGAAGCAGATGCGCTTCATGCCGTCGCACCGCTCCAATCGGTCTGCGACCACCCGCTCTGCGGCTTGGCATAACGCCCGACCAGCACGCCTGCATCGGCAAAGTTCAGGATCGGCGCGTCGCTGGCATGATCGGTATAGGCGGTGATGTGGCAATCGGCGCGGGCATGGCCCTGTGCGGCCAGCCACGCTTCGACCCGGATCACCTTTTCGCTGCCGTAATTGTTCTCGCCGTCAATGTCGCACAGCAGGTTCCCCGCTGCATCGCGCCGATGCCGGGTCGCAATGCACGCCTCCAGACCGAGCGCGCTGGCCAGCGCCTCGGCATAGATTTCAGGCGCGGCCGTGACCAGCACACAGACAATTCCCGCGGCCCGATCAGCCGCGATCTGTGCCAGCGCGCCCGGCTGGATATTGCGCGCCAATTGCCGCGCCACGAAGGCATCGATGCGGGGCGCAAGCACTGTGCTGCGCACCACGCGCCCCGCCAGCAGGCGCAGGCCAAACTGCTTGAGCGGCTTTCGCCCGTACAGTTTCGCCTTGTAACCGATCATCGCCAGCACCCACAGCGGCACGCCCAGCAGGCGCAGCGGGTTGCCGCTGGCTGCCATGTGGACGAGGAACGGCGTGAAGGTCGGCGCGCGGGTCACCGTGCGGTCCAGATCGTAAAGGGCGATGCGCTGCACCGGTGGTCAGTCCCGTGCCGCCAACAGGCGTTCAGCCAGCGCGTGATCCTCCGGCTTGTCGACATCCACGCCCATGCGCCCGTCCGACAGCAGTACCGGCGCGGCGCTCGCCCCTAGCTTTGCGCCGGCGGCGTATAACGCTTCTTGCACCGTCATGCGCCGCAGCAGCAGGCGCACCATCAGGGCGGGGCCGAAATGGGCGGCAAGCCGCAGCACCGATTTGCGATCCTGTTCGACCTTTTCCCAGAACCGCAGCGCGTTGGCGGCGGCAGGGGCGCTGAGGGCAAACAGATTGGCCCCGGTGTAAGCGCCGCCCCTGAACGTCAGCCAGGTCCGCCGGTTGGGGCCGACCGCCGTTTCCAGGCGCCCGCGTTCCACCATCGCGACGGCAACATCGGTGGCGCCCGATCCGGCAATGAATTCGGCGACCGTTTCCGGCGTCAACATCACGTTATCGGCGGTGGTGACCAGCACGGGGAAGCCGATTGCTGGGTCATTCACCGCATCCAGCACCGATCCGCTGATCGTGCGGCCTGAAACGCGGGCGGTAATGCGCGGCTCGGCAGCGGCCCACGCCAGTTCAGGGTGGGCCATCAGATCCGGCGCGTTCTGCGCCAGCACGATGATCCGCGTGATCTGCGGCGTATCGGCCAATGCCATCAGCACCCGGCCCAGCATCAACTCGCCCGCCACGGGCACCAGCGCCTTGGCCTGCAAGCCGAACTGGGCGGCTACAGGATCAATCCCCGGGCGCTGTCCGGCCAGCACCAGCGCGGTCCAGCCGTGCGGAACGTGGTTCATGGCGGGAAGGGACCTCGGCAGGGGCGGATGTGCGGGCGGAGCGCTTCCTTCCTAGCGCCGTTCCTGTTTGTCAAGAATCGGCCCGTCAGATCATGCCGCGACCGGCGCCGGACATCTGGTTGAACGTTCCTCCACCGCGCCGGCATCTGCTGGAATGCCGGGCGGGGCTGCCCAGAAGGCACGAAGGCGCTTACCTAAACAGCCTCGAAGGCGCGCTTTGACCGGAGGGCTACGGCCTTGGCTTTGCAGCCCGGCTACGGCGTAACGATATCGAAGCCCTGCGGCATCGGATCGAGCGCGTCGACCATCGCTTGCAGCGCCACCAGATCGCCTTCGATGGTGACACCCGGCAGTGATTTCACCGCGCTGACCGGAATCTTGGCAAACAGCAGCGCCAACAGCGCCCGGCGTGGGCCGCGGATGGTGACGAGCGGGTTTTCCGGCAACACGCCGACGCGGCCGATCATCGCCTGTTCGCCGACCTCCAGCATCGCCTTTTCGCCGCGATCGGTCAGTTCGATTGCGAGCGCGAAATTGCGCACCTGCGGCTTTTCGGGCGCAAACAGGGTCGCTGCGGAATCGAGCAGCTCCTGCGTCGACAGCGCGGCGATCACATCGTTGCTTTGCGCCGCGGTCGCCTGACTGCGCCCGCGCCGCAGATCACTGGCCGCGGCAAGGAACTGGTTGCGCCAGATCGCGCTTTCGGACTGGTAGCCCTGCTGTTCGTAGGATTGTGCCAGCAGCGCCTTGGCTGCCGCGTTGCCGGGTTCGGCAAAGACAAGGTTTTGCAGCAGGTCGGACGACCAGCGGTAATCGCCCTGCCGGAACGCGGCCTCTGCCAGCGTCAGCGTTCGATCTGCGCCGCCGAGCGCCTCGACCAGCCGCGCCGCGCGGGCCGCGGGTGGATGGGCGTGGAGGTTTGCAGGCACGGCATCATACCAGCCCAGATAGTACTGGTAGATCGCCTTCGCGTTGTGGCTGATCGTCCCGTAGTACCCGCGCGTCGACCATTCAGTCAGATTGCCCGGCGGGGACGATTTTTCCAACGCCTCGGCGATTTCGTGCATCGTCTCGCCGCGGTTCATGCGGCGCACGGTCTGATCGTGGAGCCAGCGGTAGTTGTCGCGCTGCGCGGATAGCCACGCGGTGCCCTCGGCCCGGCCGAAGATCGGCCAGCAATGGCTGGAAATCACCGCATCGCTCTGCGGCGCATAACGGACGGCGGCTTCATCCAGATAATGCGCCCAGGCCCGCGCATCGCGCACCTTTGCTCCGCGCGGGGTGAGGATGTTGTGCATCGTGCAGGTCGCGATTTCGGCAGCAAGAAATGTCTTTTCCGGCGCGATGAAGACGTTGAATTCCGCCGGAGCCTCGGACCCCGACACGATCTGGAATTCAAGCGGTACGCCGTCAACCACCCGTGTTTCGCCAGTACGGGCGACGGTGTCGGTTGGCGCGATCAGGGACAGGACGGCGGCAGGAATGCCCATCCCGATGCCGCTGCCCATCTGGCCGGTTGCGCCCGGTGCATGGCCGGCGCCAAACTGGTATTCAGCACGCCGCCGCATCGCGCCGCCCGCCATGATGTTCTCGGACGTGGCTTCCTCCATGAAGCCTTCTGGCGCGATCACGGCGACGCGGCCTGCCTTGACCGCGTCTTCGTCCACCACCCCGCGCACGCCGCCGAAATGATCGGCATGGCTGTGGGAGTAAATCACCGCGCTGACCGGGCGCTCTCCCAACGTTGCATTGACCAATTCCAGTGCCGCCTTGGCGGTTTCGATGCCGGTCAGCGGGTCGATCAGGATCCAGCCGGTTTGGCCGCGGATGATCGTCATGTTCGACAAGTCGAAACCGCGCACCTGCCAGACGTTGTTGGTGACCTGATACAGCCCGTGATGCTTGAGGTGCGTCATGTGCCGCCACAGGCTGGGGTGCACGGTATCGGGCGCGGGGCCGGATACAAAGGCGTAGGCGGCGAGGTTCCATGCCGGTTTGCCAGCGGCGTTGAGAATGATGGGATCCGCGCGGGTGGCCAGGAATCCGCGAGTCGAAAACGCCGCATCCCGCGAGCCTTCTGGTGGAAGCGCCTTGGATGCAGAGCGCTGTTCCAGCTGCGTCGCTTGGGTCGCTGCGTCCTGCGCGGCGACGTGCGTGGCCGATCCGATCAACAACGCCAGTGTCGCGCCTGCGCGCAGGTGGTTCATGGTCATATTGTGGTGCTCCCCTGTTCTCCCGTGCCTTTGATGCCCGCGTCATCACGCTGACACAAGCCGGATCAGCGACGTATCCGTCATCTTCATTCATACAGGAATTAGAACGTTTACGATCAAAGATTGAATTTTTCAGATCATAATCGCGCGTCTAACAGGCAGGCTCACTCGCTTGTCCTGCAACCTTCTGAGGATCCCGGAGCATGGATTACCGCAGCCCGATGACCAGGCTTCCGCTTGACGTGCCGGGTGAGCAGGCTCTGTCACTGGTGCCATCGGGCCTGCAATTGGCGCAGCCGGGCGAGCCGGCGCCGCAGGACTGGCAGGCGGGCACGGCCATGATTGCCGAATGGCTGGGGATCGAGATCACATTCGTCCCTGCTGCCCCTTTGCATGCACCGGTGTTTGCCCCGTGGATCGGCTGGAACCCGGCGGCCTTCCAGCACGGTGGTGTGCCGGGATCGCCGATGGCCGATTATGTTGCCAGCTACTGCATCGATCACGCGCGCGCCGCGCTGGCCCGCCATGACGGGATCGACTTCGTGTTGCTGAGCCCGCATCCGGCGCAATGCGCGCCGGAGGAGGAGCGCGGCGCCCCGCTGCCCCGCGCAGGACTGCTGACGGCGATGATCAATGCCGCCCGGGCCGAAGGTCGCGAAACAATCGCCATCATCGTGCACGCCCGGCAGCGGGATATGATCACCGCCATGAACGAAGCGGCAGGCACAGATATCCTGACGATCGAGGATGCGCTGCCGGCATTGATGGCGGGCCGGTCGCCGTGGGACGCAATCATTGCGATGCCCGATCTGCGCGGCACGATCTTCACGGTATTGAGCCACGCCGGCGGCCTGCCGAAGGCATGGCCGATGGTGTGGAGGGGCCGGGGTCTGCAACTGGTCACCAGCGAAGCTGCGGGTGCAGGGGCAGGCTGCCTGCCTCTGGATGCGCAGGGTTTGATCCACGCGCTGTCCCTGACGCTGCATCACATGGGCGCGCCGCGCGCCGCATGGCGGCTGCATGATGCCTGGGCGCGGCTGCGCGATAGCGGTGTGACAACCGCGGGCCGCGGCGCCGATGCGCCCTATGTCAGCGTGGTTCCGGATGCAGAGTTTCTGTCCATGCTACAGCGCGATGCGGCGGCCAGTCGGCGGCCGCAAAAAAGCTGGCGAGCCATTGAAAATCAGATAAATACACCGCGCGGGAGCCAAATGCCGGCGCTGCGCGTTATACCGTCAAATCTGTCGATTTCCGCCACCTAGAAAGGTCGTTCACATGCCTAGCCGTAAGATTGTTGCGAACGAACTGGCCCATGTCCTGCGACAGATTTCGCACCCTGACCGCATCCGCCTGCTGCTGAAACTGCAGGCTGGCGATCAAACGGTGAATGAACTCGGCGATCTGCTGGAAATTTCGCCGACCCGCGTGTCTCAGCACCTTGGCGTGCTGCGCGCGATTGCTTTGGTCGAAACTGAAACCCACGGGCAAAAACGCGTCTATCGCCTTGCCCAGCCTGACCTTGCGTTGTGGCTGATCGACGGGATCAATTTCGTCGCGCACCGTTTCAGCCGCGCCAGCGCCGATGATATCGAACATGCCAAGCAGCTGTGGAAGGCAGAGGCCGAAGAACCCGTAGTCTGAACCGGGCGGTTTGCGGCGCCTGCACAAAGGCGCCGCTTCAGCAGGCGTGGTGACTGATCACCGCGGTCACGGTTTCGGCAGCGTAATGATCTTCGACCGGAACCCATGTGCCGGTCGCTTCGTCAAATGCCGATACTTCGCCGGTTTTGATATCATAGACCCAGCCGTGCAGTTGCACCGCCTTCTGCGCCATTGCGACCGCAACGGTCGGGTGGGTCTTCAAGTGTTGCAGTTGCAGAATGACATTCTGTTCCAGCAGCATCCGCATCTTCGCCTCGGCATCAAGGCCAGCGCCGATCGCTTCGACAATATCGACGGCGCCTTGCGAATATCCCAGCCATTCACGCACGTGCGGCAAAGTGGTCAGCGCGGCGCGGTTCATCGCCCCCTTCATCGCCCCGCATTCGGTATGACCGCAGATCACGATATTGGGGATCTTCAGCGCGCCGATCGCAAATTCGATCGATGCTGTCATGCCGCCCGTCTGGTTGGTGTGCGGCGGCACGATGTTGCCTGCATTGCGGCAGATGAACAACTCACCCGGATCGGTCTGGGTCAGCATCGCGGTTTCAACCCTGCTGTCGGAGCAGGTGATGAACAGCGCCTCCGGGCTTTGGCCGGTGCTGAGGCGTTCGAACAGATCGCGCTTTTCGGGAAAGACTTCGCGCTGGAACTTGACCACGCCGCGGGCGAAGTGGGGCATTGGAGTATCCTTCTTCGTGTCAGGCGCCGGGATGCGGTGCGCCGCACCAAACACCTGCAATACTACGCAGGCCTGAAACTATGCAGATATGCAAATCCGTATCTTGCGTCAATCGCGCCCCCGGCCGTGCAACCGGAGCGTCGGAAATCCCGCCCCCCGCATTTGGGCGGGGTGACAGCCCGCGCAATCTGTGGTGTCAGGGGCGCCGCAGGACCCATTAAGGACAGGGACGAGAACACATGAATTTCGAGCTCGATCACGAACACGTGATGCTCAAGGATCTGGTTGCCAAGTTCGTGCGCGATCAGTTGATGCCGTACGAACCGACTGTCATTGCGCGCGAAAATCAGGGGCAGGGCACCTATCTGAACGCCGAAGAGACGGCGAAGGTTGATGCGGTGTCGCGCGAACTGGGCCTGTGGGGCCTTGATGCGCCCGAGGAAGTGGGCGGGATGAACCTGCCGATGGTGGCGATGGTCGGCGTCTCCGAGGAACTGGGCAAGACCGTGGTGCCCTATTACCTGCCGCCGGATTCGCCCAACCTCAGGATGCTGATGGTGGCGGCTGATGAACGCCAGCGGGAAGCCTATCTGGAACCCTATGTCCGGGGCGAAACGATCAGCGCGATCGGTATTTCGGAACCCGGCGCAGGGGCCGACCCGCAGGGGATGATCACCACCGCCGTGCAGGACGGCGACGACTGGATCATCAACGGGCGCAAGATCTGGATCACCAAGGGGGCAGAGGCCGATTTCACGATCCTGATGGCGGTCACCGACAAGAACCCCAATGGCCGCAACGGGATGTCAGCCTTCTTGGTGGACCGCGACACCCCCGGCTTCAACGTGCTGCGCAAGATCCCGATGATCGACGGGACGGCGACCTATGAAATCGCCCTGGACGATTGCCGGGTGCCGGGGTGGAAACTGCTCGGCAAGCGCGGGCAGGGCTTTGCGCCGATGCAGGTGCGGCTGGGGACGCGTCGGATCGAGATGGCATCATGGTCGATCGGCATGGCGCAGCGCGCGATGGACATGATGATCGAATACGCGCCGCAGCGCACCACTTTCGGCAAGCCGCTTTCCGCCCGTCAGACGGTGCAGAACTGGATCGCGGATGCCGCGACGAAAATCCACGCGATGCGCCTGATGACTTATGACTGCGCATGGAAGATTGACGAGGGGCGCGACACCCGCAGCGAAATTTCCATGATCAAATCGTTCTGCACCGAAAGCGCATATGAAATCGTCGATCATGCGATGCAGATGTTTGGCGGGATGGGCATGACCCGGGAATTGCCGCTGTACCTGATGAGCAACAAGCTGCGCACAATGCGCATCTATGACGGGCCAAGCGAGATCCACAACTGGGTCGTCGCCCGGGCCTTGCTGGGCACATACGAATAATCGAACTCGCGCAAAATGAAAGGGGCGGGATGGCCGATACCATCCCGCCCCTTTTTTTGTGACCGCAGGCCGCAGGATCAGAACCGCGCGGTAACGCCCAGGAACAGCGTCCGGCCGATACCCGACACCGGGTAGGCGGAGCTTGCGAGGTAGGGTTCTTCGTCGGTCAGATTGTTGATGCCGCCGTAGAAGGTGATCTGGTCGGTGGCATCCAGGTTGAAGGCCAGATTGTGCACCCAGTATTCGGGCGCGAAGCCGGCGGGGCCGAATTCGGCCTGAATCCGTTCAATCTGCATGACCGAAGCGGCCGCAGTCGAGCCGATATACTGCACCCCGTAGTTCAGGGTGAAGTCGCCGCGGTTCCAGGTGACCGATCCGGAGCCCGCCCATTCCGGCGCGCCCAATTCACGCAGGCCGGGGTTCACCAGATCGGTATCGACCGGATCGAAGAAGCGATTGAGCCGCTCTGTCCAGTTGGCACCGATCTGCAGGTTGAAGTTGTTCTTGCCCAGATCGAAGGCATAGTTTGCCTGGAAGTCGACCCCGCGGGTTTCCAGCTTGGCGAAGTTGATCTGGGTCTGCTGCAGGAAGTTCAGCCCCAGGAAGGTCGGCGATCCTGCCGTCCGGTTGCGGGTGAACAGGCCGCAGAAATCGTTCGGGAAGGTTGGCAGGTCATAGCAGGTATCGACGATATCCTGCGAAGTAACCGCCTGGATCGCGTCCTCGATTTCGATCGAATAGTAATCGGCCGAAAGGGTTAGGCCACGAATGAAGCGTGGCTGGATCACCGCGCCGACGGTGAAGGTGGTGGCGGATTCTTCGCTCAGGTTGGGGTTGCCCCCCGACGTGCCGGAGAAGCGCGCAGTCAGCGGGTCTTCGTAGCCTGCCGGGATACCGTCAGCACGGCAATTGCTGAGCCGGTTTTGCGCCGTCGGATCATTGGATGCCAGCAGGCGGTCGATGTTCGACTGGCTGCACGGATCGTTCGGCCGGAAAGTCGCGCCCTGTTGCGGATCGAACAGTTCGGCGATGTTCGGCGCCCGGATTGCCACGGCATAGGTGCCGCGCAGCCGGACATCCTCGATCGGAGCCCAGACGCCATTGACGTTCCAGGTAAACGCGCCGCCAACGGTTGAATAATCGGCGTAGCGGCCCGCTGCGCCCACGCTCAATTCATGGAAGAACGGCGTGTCGCTGAGCAGCGGCAGCAGGATTTCGCCGAACGCCTCGACCACATCGAACTGGCCGCCGGCATTGAACTGGCGCGCGGCGGCATCAAACAGCAGCGTCTGGTTGGGCGACACGGTGCCGATGAAAGTGCCCGCCGGACCCGCCGGTGAACCTTCGGGAAGATTGCCGAGCAGCAGGTCGTTGAAGCGCGAACGCGATTCTTCCTTGCGGTATTCGGCGCCCAGCGAGAACTGCACTGCGCCGCCCGGCAGGTTGAAGAACGACCCGGTATCACCGTTCAGCAGGCCGGTGATGACGGTCTGTTCCAGCCGGAACCGGTCGGTCGTCGGGGTGGTGATCCATGCGGTCGCTTCGGGGCTGACCGAATTGATCCCGCGGAACAGATTGGCCGGAACGCAGCCGCTGTTGGCGCCGGGACGGAAGGTGAAGAAGCCCGGCGCGATCACCGGGAAGAATTCCGAACCGGGGTGCGGTGCGGCGCTGGGATCAACCGAGGAACGGCACGCCGCCTGCCCGGTGCGCGGATCGGTCACCACGTCGATGGCTGCGAATAACCGGTCATAACGCACCGAGTTGCTGAAGGTGCTGACCTCGTCCGTCCGGCCATAATTGCCGACCAGTTCGTACCGCAGGTTCGGGGTGATTTCCCCTTCCAGACCGCCGACTATGCGGTAGGTTTCGCGTTCGGCGGTCGAAATGCCCGGACCCAGATCGAGGAAGTCGCGGCTGACCCGCAGGCCACCCGCTTCTGCCGCGTCAGCGCGCAGAACCTGCGGAATGAACGGGTTTTCAGGCGCGATGAACAGACTGTCGTAGAAGGTGTTGTAGTTGCTGCGGCTGGTGGCGATGTTGCGGACATATTTGGCATCAACCCAGACCCGCGCAGCATCGGAAATTTCAAAGCTGGTGCGCAGGTTGGCGTAAATCCGCTCCGATTCCGGGATCAGCGAGGATTCATTGGTGCGTTCCACCGCGCCGTCGCCGCCGAACTGGTTGGCGCCGGTGGAAATGACGCCATCCTGGAACGGGCGCACGGTGCCATCATCATTGGTGACAAGGCAGCCGCCGCCGCCCAGACCGGTGCGGCCGATGAAGCTTTCATTGCAATCCCGCACGCCGTTGCTGTTGGTATCGGTATTGAAGAAGTCGAAGTCATTGCGGAAAATCAGGCCGCGGTTGGACGAGATTGCAAAGCGCGGGTCAGCCCCGATGACAAAGGCTGCCGAATTGGCGGCGCGATCAACCAGCGCCTGTTCGGCTGCGGTGATGCCGCCAGGGAACAGGGTGGCTGCCTGCGCGGCAGTCGGGATCAGCGGGCCGGTGGGGAAGCGCGTTGCCGACGGACCGGGGCCGCCAAGGCGGAACCGGCTGGCGAAGTTGGGCGTGCTGGCCGCGCTGATATCGCCGCGCTGGAATCGCCGCAACGGGTTGGCATAGGTCGCCGAATTATTGCCGCGCCCGTTGTCACGCGTGAATTCACGGGCGCCGAACAGGATTTCATCATCCTTGGTATAACCCGCCGCCAGCGTCACATTACCGCGCCCATCGGCGAAGTTCTGCCCGACCAACCCTTCGAGCCGGTAGCTGCGGCCATCGCCGCGCGATGAAATGCCCATCTGCCCATTAAGCTGGACCCCTTCGAAATCGCGCTTCAGAACATAATTGACCACGCCGGTCACAGCGTCGGCCCCATAGATCGCCGATGCCCCGCCGGTCAGCACTTCGACACGTTCGATCAGGGCGTTGGGAATGGTCGATACATCGACCGTCTGCGAGCCCGCCACGCCGGATACGTGGCGCCAGCCGTCAATCACCACCAGCGTCCGGTTGGAACCGAGCTGGCGCAGGTTGAGCGTCGCCTGACCGACCCCGCCGCCGCCGCGTTCAATCGAATCCGCCACGGTGCCCGAAGCGATCAGCGCCGGGATCTGGCGCAGGGCTGCGGTGGCATCGGTTCCGCCGAAATTCCTGAAATCTTCGGCGTTGAGGGTGCTGATCGGCAGCGGCGCGGTTGCATTGGGATCGCGCGCAATGCGCGAACCGGTCACCACGATGGCTTCAGCCTTTTCGTCGGTGGCGGAATCTTCTTCGGCAAGGCTGTCCTGCGCGCTGGCGGTGGCTGGCGCGAGGCCTGCGATCAGCAGGGCTGCCGCAAGAGCGGGAAGCGACGACGAATGGAGAGTGAGCTTCGTAATGCGCATGATGTGACCTCGCGTAGGAGTGACGTGCACAAGGCGCTGCGCCGCTGCGGGCGGTGCCGAACCTTGCCGTCTTCGCCGGATGCGCCGCCTGCCTGATCGCCCCGTCGGGACCATCCTGTGCGGTCATCCTGCACGAGGGCAGATGCCTGAGCTGTGGTGCCCCTGTTTGTCTGCCCCCAGACGTGGCGCGCGCCAGAGATCTGACAGCGTGCATTTCGGTATTACGTTCAGGGGCCTACACCATAAGTGGTCATTTGACGTACTTGACATACCCCCGCGGCAGGTGCGGCTGTCACGGCGGTCCTTCGCGCATTTGCGGGTTCGCTTCGTGCGGTTCGCTCTGCTAGCACCCCTGTCATGAACGAATGGATGGCTGCGGCGCACGCCAGTATCGGGGCGGCGCGTGAATATTCGGACCTGGTGCGGGCCGCGGTTGAGCGGAGCGTTGCACCGGGCGGGACGATTGATGCCGCGCTGCTGACGCGCGAGCAACATCGCGTCCATGGCTATGCCTGGATCGCCGCGAGCATTGCCGCGCTGGAAGCCACCTTTGATTGGGCGGCGCGGGCGCAAGGCGCGGGCCGCTTTGGCGAGGGTGAGGCGCTGTGCCTGCGCATCGCGTTCGGTGAATATCTTGCGCAGATTGCCTATGGTCTGCCCATGAGCGCGCATGAAGTGGTGCGCCCATCCGCCTTCGGCACCGAGGCTGAGGCCCGCGCGCTGGCTGCCCATCCGGCGGTCGCGCGGCTGCTGGCGGAAGGCAGCACGCCCGAAACCCGCGCCGCTTTTGCTGCGCTGCTGGCAGACGGCATCCGCCCGGATGAAGCGTTGGGTGATAGCGATCTTGATCTGGTGCGTGACCAGATGCGGGCCTTTACAGCCGAAGCGATCACGCCCCATGCCCACGCTTGGCACCTTGCCGATGCGCTGATCCCTGACGATGTGATCGCGCAGATGGCGGCGCTTGGCGTGTTCGGCGTGTGCATTCCTGAACAACACGGCGGACTTGGCCTGGGCAAGCTGGCGATGGCGGTGGTGTCCGAGGAATTGTCGCGCGGGTGGATTTGCGCAGGCAGCCTTGGCACGCGGTCAGAGATCGCTGGCGAGCTGATTTCCGAAAACGGCACGCCCGAACAGAAGGCGAAGTATCTCCCCCGCATCGCCGATGGATCATGCCTGCCCACAGCGGTGTTCACCGAACCTGATACCGGCAGCGATCTTGCCGCCGTGCGCACGCGGGGTGAGCGGCAGGCCGATGGCAGCTGGCAGGTGACCGGCGCGAAGACGTGGATCACCCATGCCGCGCGCGCCGATCTGATGACGATGCTGGTGCGCACCGATCCTGCGCAACCGGGCTATGCCGGGCTGTCGATGCTGCTTGCCGAAAAGACCCGCGGCACGGACACCGCGCCGTTCCCCGATGCGGGGATCGAGGGGAGCGAGATCGAAGTGCTCGGTTACCGGGGCATGAAGGAATATGCGCTGGGCCTTGATGGCTTTTGGGTGGCGGCAGACGGTCTGCTGGGCGGGCGTGAAGGACAGGGTTTCAAACAGCTTATGCGCACCTTCGAAGGCGCCCGTATCCAGACCGCCGCACGCGCCGTGGGCGTGGCTTGGAACGCCTTTGACCTTGCGCTGGATTACGCGCTGGGGCGCAAGCAATTCGGCGCGGCTCTGACGCAGTTCCCGCGCGTGGCGGACAAGCTGGCGCTGATGGCGGCGGAAATCGTCATGGCGCGCGAACTGACTTACGCCGCCGCCCGCGCCAAGGATCTTGCCACCCGCTGCGATATCGAGGCGGGAATGGCAAAATTGCTGGCGGCGCGCGCGGCATGGAGCGCGGCTGATAACGCCGTGCAGATCCACGGCGGCAATGGTTATGCGCTGGAATACCCGATCAGCCGGGTGCTGTGCGATGCGCGGATTCTCAACATCTTCGAAGGCGCGGCCGAGATTCAGGCGCAGGTCATCGGGCGGGGCCTGCTGGCGGGTCAGGCGCGCGCTTCAGCAGCTTAAATCAGGCGGCGGAAACCGGCGTAGGAAGGCTGGGCGCGCGCTGTCTGGCTCATCACGCCGCTGCGCAAATCGATATGGCGCGGGCGGTTGCTTCGCAGCGTGATGATCCTGCTGATCCGCGTGACCAGATCTGCCGGATCGAAGGGTTTCGACAGGAAATCCTGCGCCCCGGCATAGATCGCCTGACATTCATCCTGTTCGCCGTGCATGGCGGTGAACATCACCACCGGCAGATCGTAAAACTCTGCCGAACTGCGCAACCGGCGCAGCAGGGTCATACCGGATTCGCCGGGCATCGCCTGGTCGAGCAGCAGCACATCGGGCCGCTTCCTGTTCACACAGGCCCATGCGTCCGCGGCGGTGGTGACCCACCCGCAGGCGTGGCCCGCATCCATCAACACGTCGCTTGCCAGTTCGGCAATCAATTCGTCATCATCGGCAATGAGGATCCGGGCCATAGGTCATGTCGCTCAGGGTTCGGGGTTGGCAATGCCGGATTAAGCACAAGGTGTTTGGGCAGGCCTGCATCGCCCCCTCGCAACATCCCCTAGACCCTGTCTTGCCCCGCCTTGCCCCCGTCCTTGAGCCCTGTAAGGGTGCCGCATCATGAACAGCGATTCTCCACACAGCTCGTCCAACGCAGGCCGCATTGGCCCCTTTTTTGTCACCCAAGGCATTCATAATTTTCGTGATTATGGCGGCTATGGGGTGGTTGGCGGGGGGCGGGTCAAAACCGGCGTGCTGCTGCGGTCGGGCCAGCATATGGAAGCAACGGACGATGATCTGGCGCTGATCGATGCGCTGGATATCCGCACCGTGATCGACCTGCGCGGCACGAGCGAGCGGGAGGGCTTTCCGTGCAGACGCCATGCAAACTTTGCCGCGCAAGTCATTGCCCATGATGGCGAAACCAGCAATTCGCCGCCGCATGAGGGCGGCGGCGGCCAGATCGTGATGACGCCGGAAAAGGCGCGCGAACGGATGCTGGCGGTCTACACCCGGATGCCGGTCAATCCGGCGATGATCGCCATGTTCACGCGGTATTTCAATGCACTGGATGAAAACGACGGGGGCAGCCTTGTGCATTGCTTCGCGGGAAAGGATCGCACCGGCATCGCAGCCAGTCTGCTGCTGCATGTGCTGGGGGTCCACCACGACGATGTTGTGGCGGAATTCCTGCTGACCAATGATGCGCCCACCCGCGCGATTCTGGAACGCCAGTCGCTTCCCCGGATGGAGGCGCATTATGGCAAGATCGATCCCGAGGCGTTGCACAACCTGATGGGTGTTCTGCCTGAATATATCGATACTTACATTGGACACGTGACACGCAGTCACGGATCGCTCGACGCCTATCTCGCCGCCGAATTAGGTGTGGACGAGGCCCGCAAACAGCGCCTGCGTGACAAGCTGGTGGCGTGACAATCGCGCCCGCATTCCCCATATCGCAGTCTGCATAATTCATCCGAGGCACATCCCCGAGGCACACCATGGCGACCCACACCACCAAAATGCTGATCATCGGCTCCGGCCCCGCGGGCTATTCCGCCGCCATCTATGCCGCGCGTGCCATGCTGGAACCCATCGTCGTGCAGGGCCTTCAACCCGGCGGGCAACTCACCATCACCACCGATGTCGAAAACTATCCCGGTTTCCGCGATGTGGTGCAGGGCCCGTGGCTGATGGAGGAAATGCGTGCCCAGGCCGAACATGTCGGCACGCGGATGATCTGGGACACGATTGTTTCTGTCGATCTGGAACATGGATCGCCGTTCCGCGCGATTGGCGACAGCGGTGATGAATATATCGCCGATTGCCTCGTCATCTGCACCGGCGCGCAGGCGAAATGGCTGGGCGTTCCGGGTGAAATGGCGCTGGGCGGCAAGGGCGTGTCCGCCTGCGCGACCTGCGACGGGTTCTTCTACCGCGGCAAGAAAGTCGCTGTGATCGGCGGCGGGAATACCGCTGTCGAGGAGGCGCTCTACCTCACCAATCATTCGGACAACGTCACCCTGATCCACCGCCGCGACAGCCTGCGTGCCGAGAAGATCTTGCAGGAACGGCTGTTCGCCAATCCCAAGATCACGGTGCTGTGGAACAAGGGCGTGGACAGTTTCGAAGCGGGTGAGAACGGGATGCTCCACCACCTTGCGCTGACTGATACGGTGACAGGCGCGGCGTCGACGCTGGAAGTGGACGGGGCCTTCGTGGCCATCGGCCACGCGCCTGCAACGTCGCTGTTCACCGGCAAGCTGCCGATGGATGATAGCGGGTATCTGCTGACCGAACCGGGCACGCCCAAGACCGCGATCCCGGGCGTGTTTGCAGCCGGCGATGTGACCGATCATGTCTATCGGCAGGCGGTCACGGCGGCGGGCATGGGCTGCATGGCGGCGCTGGATGGTGAGCGTTATCTGGCTGCGCGCGCTCATGCGGTGCAAGAAGCAGAAGCGGCGGAATAAGAACGTCTCACCCGGCCACTCCCGCCAGCGGGAGTGCCGGGGATGGGCAGGCGCTAACTAGAAAACCGCCAGCCCGGCGTGCAGGATCAGCGCCATCAGCGCAATTGATGACAAGGCATACAGCGCAAACCGCAGTGCCACCTTGTTGACGGTCGCCTGCACGATGCTGTGCGCAATGCGCAGACCGACATAAGCCCAGGCGATCAGCGTGTTGATCCCGTCACCCTGACCGATGATCGCCAGCACGATGGCCACTGCATAGAAGATCGTAGGAGCTTCGTGCAGATGATTGTAATTATGCGCTTTCCACTGCGCATTGGGCGGTAACAATTCGTCCAGAGCCTTGGTGTTGCGGGCATCGTCGGGGTTGAGGCCGGCCCCCGTCAGCGCGGGCAGGCGGACCGCATACATCCACACCCACATCACCATCGTCCACGCCAGCAGCACCACAACGGGCTGGAGAATATCCATTCCGATCATCATTGTTCTCCTTGAACCGTCAGTTTAGACCGGAAGCGCCGAAGGGTCGGCCAGCAGCGTCACCATCGCCGCGCGGATCGCCAGCCCCACCAGGGCGAAGCTCGACAGCATGAACAGCGCGAACCGCACCGGCACCTTGTTCGCCGTCGCCTGCCAAATCGAATGGACGATGCGCAAAACCACATAGGCCCACGCCAGCGTCACATCGACAGCGCCTGCCCCCATGATCGCAAGGATCGTGGTGGCGGCGTAAAACAGCGTCGGCTGCTCCATCAGGTGCGCGTAATTATGCGCAGGCCAATTGGCGCGCGGGTCAAGCTGGCCTTCAAGGTCCTGCCCCCGACCGCCGGGCCGCGCGCCAAGATCGATGCCCGCCTTCTTCAGCGCCGGAAGCCGTACCCCCGCCATCCAGAACATCATGATAAGCGACCACACCACCAGCACGGCGGCGGGCGCAAGGATTTGCGCTTGCATTCGGATGATCCCCTTCGAGAAGCTTTCTCGCGGCGCAGACTGCGAGAGCGGCGATTGATTGTCAAATGCAACCCATTCGGGGCGGGAGGCGCGTGCCGGATGACAGCGCAGGTTCACCCGGGGCCAGATCGGCGTTAACTGGTGCCAGACCCTGCTTTGACCCCCGCCAGACCCCCGTTAGCCCTGCCTTTTGCGTTGTTTCGCGTGAAACATCACGCCGCGGCAGGGATCATCGTGACAATGATGCTGCGCTCCCCGCCGAATTCTTCGCGCATCACAATCCGGCCCTGCCGTTCCAGATGGTCGAGCAAACGCCGCACCCGGCTGGGAGAGGCGCTGCCGTAAAGCCGGCCAAGCTCCTCCTCGTCCGGCATGGGAGTGCCCTGTGTGGCGGCGATCAGGATGGCGAGATAGGGGGCGAGCACGTCATCCTCGACCCCCTCTGCGCTGTGCGCGATGGCGGTCTGGGTTGCACCCTCCAGCTGGTCCAAGCCGCTGATCGCAAAGGCAAACATCCGGCGGAAACGGGTGATGTCAATATGCGCGCTGGCAATCCCGCGCTGGCGGCAGCGGATCGCGAAGTCGCGGAACAGCGCGGCGGCCGGGCGGAAGGTCGCGCCGTCCTCAAGCGCGAGATCACGGACCACATCTTCCAGCGTGACAAGAGGCCCGACATCGGCGCCGGGCAGGGTCGGTGCTGGCGCCGGTGCTGGCGCCGGTGCTGGTGGAGGAGGCGTGGGCGCTTCAGGTGCCTCGGCGGTAGGACCGACGCTCGGCAATACGCGGGGAAGCGCGATGGCATCCTCCAGCGCGGCGCGCGGCGCGGCGGGCGGAGGAGGGCGGCGGACGGGCTGGGGCTGGGCGGCCGCTTCGGTCAGGCGGTCAGTCAGCAGCGCCTCCATCGCGCCTTCGGCAGAATCGGGCAGCGGGATCAGACCCTGCCCGCCGCCGCGCCCGGCCGTGCGGACAGTCCCCACCTGAACCGCCACCGGCCGCCGGCTGATCGCCGGGCCAAGGCCGAGGAACTGGCCTCGTTGAAGATCGCGAATCCGTTCTGCCTGCCGCCGGTCCATCCCCAGCAGATCGGCAGCACGCTGCATATCGATGTCGAGAAAAGTGCGCCCCATCAAGAAGTTGCTGGCTTCGGCGGCGACATTCTTGGCCAGCTTTGCCAGCCGCTGCGTGGCAACAATCCCGGCCAGACCGCGCTTTCGCCCGCGGCACATCAGGTTGGTCATCGCGGACAGGGTGAGGCGGCGGGTCTCATCGCTCATCTCTCCTGCGGCAGCCGGAGCGAACATCTGCGCTTCGTCCACCACCACCAGCGCAGGGTACCAATGTTCCCGCGGGGCATCGAACAGCGCGGTCAGGAACAGCGCGGCGCAGCGGATCTGCTGTTCGACCTCCAGTTCATCCAGCGCCAGCACCACCGAAGCGCGGTGCTGGCGGACCCGGGCGGCCAGCTCCTCGATTTCGCGCGCGGAATAGGCGCCGGCATCGATCACCACATGACCGAAGGCATCGGCCAGCGTGACGAAATCGCCTTCGGGATCGATGATGATCTGCTGGACCTGCCCGGCGCATTCCTCAAGCAGGCGGCGCAAAAGGTGCGATTTGCCCGATCCCGAATTGCCCTGCACCAGCAGACGCGTGGCGAGCAATTCGGCCAGATCGATGCCGATCGCCTGTCCGCCTTGGTCGCGCCCGATGTCGATCTGTGCCATAGTGCGCAACGGATTAGGGACAGGGGCGGCCAGCGCAAAGGCACGGCGCGGAGTTTTCCAGCGATTCCGCTTTCACCTCGCCGCAAGCAAACCTTGAGCAGGCCCGATCAGAAACCGTACCGCACCCCCAGCCACAGGGTGCGCGGCACGCCGAGGTCGATAGAGCCGCCCTGATTGCGAGTGATAATCGGCTCGTCCGTGAGGTTCTCACCCCGTGCGATCAGCGACAGCTTCCCCCACAGCGGCGCCGCGATGAAGGCGTCGATCGTGGTGGCAGGCGCGAGGGCGTCGCTCTCCAGATCATCCTCGAACTGGGTAGAGACATGGCGCAGCGTCCCGGCCACACGCCAGCCGTCGGCAGGCTCCCAGCCCAGCGTAAGGGTGGCGGCGAATTCGGGCGTCTGGGAAGGGCGGTTCCCGTCAAGCGCCAGCGAAGCACCTTGCCCTCGCACTTCGGCGTCGGTCCACGCCAGCGCGCCATCAAGGCTGACCGAGCCGAGTTTCGCGGCGACATTCGCCTCGATCCCGCGTGCTTCGATGGCGGGCAGATTTGCGCGGCGGCGCAGGTTCGGGCCGATGGTGACATTGGCGATGGCGTTTTCGACTTCGTTATCGAAGGCGGTCACTGACAGGACGACGGCGTTTACCGGCTGCCAATCAAACCCGATCTCGAAGCCTTCCAATCGCTCGTTTTCCAGCGCGGCATTGGCCTCGGTCACAACCGGGAACACCACGAAGGGGCGGTACAGTTCATTCAGGGTCGGCAGGCGCAGGCCGGTATAGGCCGCCGCGCGAATCTCCAGCCGGCGGGTGGCGTAGAACAATGCGCCCGCGCGCCAGTTCACCGCCCAATCGGTACGCGGCGCGGCGGTGAGGGTGCTGACCGGCACGCCGCTGGCGCTGACGGCACGGTAGAAGCCATCGGCGATGCTGGTGCGGTCGGCGCGCAGGCCGCCGTTGAGAATCAGCGGACCGATCTGCCAGTCATCCTCGATGAAGAGACCCAGATTGCTGGTCGTTCCCCCGGCGCGGCGGCGTTCGGTGATCGCGCCCGACACTGCGTTGAGCGCCTCTTCCTGCAATTCCCCCTCGGCACGGCGGTAATCGGCGCCGATGCGGATATCGTGCCCTTCGAGCACCGGCGGGCGCAGTTCGAACTTCCCTCCGATCCCGGTAGAGGGCGTGCGCCGCTGGTCCAGCGTCGGGGTAAAACGGGTGGAGGAAATTACCACATTGCCGAAATCACGCGCCTGCACATAGGCGAGCGCGTCGAAAGCCCACGCCCCGCGCCCGACAAAGCGGATCGAGGCATCCTCGCCCTGACTGAAGGAATCCGCGCCCTCGAAACGCAATGTGCGGTCATCGCGGAAGGTGGCGACGCGGGCCTGCACCTCAACCTCGTTGGTCAGCGGCGCGACGGCCCGCAAAGACGCATTCCAGCTTTCGAATGCGGCGCGGGCCGAGGCGGGGACGCGCTGATCGGCGGGCGTGGTGAAGAACCCCTGTCCGCGGTCCCAGCGCCCGCTGGCAATCGCAAAGCCTTCACCCAGCCGCCGGGTCAGCACGCCGGTTGCTTCGGTTTCGGCGCGGTCGTTGATCGCTGCGCTGCCGAGGAACCCTGCGGTTGCCGCCGGCTCGGCGCTTTCCATGTCGATCGTGCCCGCCAGCGCGCCCGCACCGAACGGCCCGGAACCGCCGCCGCGCGTGACCCTGATCGTGCCCAGCGTTTCGGGTGCAATTGCCGACAGCGGAATGTATCCGAAGAACGGATCGGCCAGCGGCACCCCGTCCAGCAGCACCAGCGCCCGGCTGGTGGCATTGCCGCCCAGCGCCCGCAGCGTCACGCCCTGCGCGCTGGGGTTGGACGAGCGGCTGTCAGACCGGCGAAACTGCTGGAAGCCAGCGACACCGCGCAACACATCTTCAATCCTGCCCGATGGCGATGCAACGATCACCTCGCGATCAATGGTGGTGGTGGCGTAGATTCCCGTCGACAGCGCCGGATCAAGCCCGCGCCCGGTGACGATGATTGCGTCGGAAGCTTGCGGTGCGGTCGCATCTTCTGCCTCTTGCGCGGCAAGCGGGAGGGGGAGCGACAGGGCAAGCGCACAGCCAGACAGGCGCAGGACATTCTTCATCGGGCAACTTTCAGATCCGGGTGTACGCGCCGCGATAACCGGCACGGGCAAGGATGGAAAGGAGCACGCCGTGCACAATGCCGCTGCTGCAAGGCTACCTGCCTAAATTGTTTTGTATATCGCGCCTGTGTTAGCCATTCGTTCCCCGTTTGGCGGGTCACCGGAGGCAACTTGCCGGGGCTCGGCGCGATCCTGCGGGCCTTTGCTTAGAGAGTTACCCCGTCGTGCCGCTTGGCAAACAGCGGGTGGGCAAATCTGCACCCGCATCGCTTGTTACGAAGCCATGTGCACATTGCCTGCGTAGCTGGTCTCCCCCTCTACGTGACCAGAGAAAGCCATCGCCATGCCGCGCCAAGCCCGCATTGAACTGCGCGATCTCCACCTACCTGCATCTATCGGGACATATGGCCCGGATGATGTGGTGCCCGATGCCCATATCCTCGATCTCTATCTGACGATTTCGCCTGACCTTGTGCAGATCACATCGGATTCGATGGCCAGCGTATTCGATTACGATCCACTGATGGCGCAAATCGCGGCGATAGCCCGGAGCCGCACATTCGAAACGCAGGAATACCTGATGACGATGATCGTGCAGGCCTGCGCTGCACATTATGCAATCGACGCGATCGACATCAGTCTTCGCAAACATCCGGTGCTGGGCGGCACCGGGTCGCTGGGCGTGCGGTTGATCCTTGCGGCAGAAGAACTGGCCGCACTACGCGCCGCTGCGTGATTACGCTCCGGCCAACACCAGAGCGGACAGGGCGAGCCAGGCTGTGAACATGATCAGATAGGGCCAGCGGCGGGGCCACAACCGGGCTACCAGCAATGTTGCCATCGCCGTGCCAGCAAGGGCCAGCAATTCCGGAAGCGCAGCGCGCAATCCGGTGCCAGCCAGCGCCGTCTGGATCGCTGTGCTGGCCCATTGTGCCGGCAGCAGGGCGAGCAACCAATCCGGCAAGCTGTCCGGCATTCCTGCGGCTGTGGCCAGCATAGCCGCTTCTCCCGAGACGACGGCGATCGCGATCCACCAGCCCTTATCGGCGGCGCTGCGGGCGAACAGGGCGCCCCGCGCGGCGAAGCTTAGGCTGGCGATGACGATGGCAACGGCGCCGGAAAGCAGGTGGACCTCCGGCGCACTACCCGTCGCCCACGCCAGCAGCAAAAGCCCCCCACCGGTCAAAAGGGAAAGCGCCACGCCGATCCACAACCGCCCGGCCGCTGCCGCGCCAATCATGCCGACGCTCATCAGGGCGACTGCCAGAATTGGACCGCCCACTGTCCATGAAGAAGCTGGCGTGCCGGCGAACAGCAGGATGGCCGATGCAGGAGCCATCACCCCCGCCAATCCAATGACCAGCCACGGCACAAGGACCGAGGCCCGGAGTTCAGCGTGCGGAAGGGGTTCCATCGGCCTGATGATGGGCGATGCGCCGCGCATTGTCGAGCAAAGCAAAACGCCTGGATCTGGGCTTGCTGCACCGGCCCGATCTGGTGCTGCTCGACAGACTGGGGCGGCTGGCGATGCGGCGCGAGGGGCTGTGAAGGCCACGGCGGGGCGTTGGACTGGTGATGGCCCAATGCCGACAGGAACCTTTCGTGCTTGACGATTCGCGCCTTCGGGCAGAAGTTACCCCAGCGTTGTGTATTAGTTGATTCATCGACCGCAGGGTTAATGGTCGGCGCGCTTCGGATTCATCGATGCTGGGGTTGCAGCATCGGGCCGAAACAATTTGGGCGGATGGGGATCGTCTGCCGGACCGCTTGGCGCAGCCCCGCTGCGCCTTGATTGCCGCTTGTCCTTGTTCCTTGCATGGGAGAGGGAAATGCTGGTCCAGGAAACGCAGGAGCCACACAGCTCGGCAGAGTGGGTTGCCTGCCTCACTTACAAAAGCATCGCCACCGCAACGCCGCGCGCGTCCGATCTTGATCTGCTGGCGGGCAGGGCACGGGCGCGCAATCGCGGTCTTGATGTCACAGGCATGCTGTTGTTCGAAGATGGCTGCTTTCTCCAGACCCTTGAAGGCCCGCCCAAGGCCGTGGCGGAGTTGTGGACGTCAATCCAGCGCGATAGCCGCCACAACCACATCGAAGTGCTGAGCGAACACATGGCCGCAGCGCGCCTGTTTTCGGATTGGGACCTGCTGCTCGATGGCCGGTCTGACGATGGGCCGCGAGAAGCGGCGCGGGCATCGTCTGTTCCGCCTGCTGTGGCCGAACATGTGACGCGCCTGATCGAACTGGCGCTCAATGCCGATGACCTTGCGCTCAATGCGATCATGGCAAGTCTGGCTGATCAAGGATGGACGAGCGATGCGATCCTGTCGCTGCTGATCGAACCGGCCGCCCGGGCGCTGGGCGATGCCTGGCTGGATGATCGATGCAGCGAACTGGATCTCACCATTGCTCTGAGCATGTTGCAATTGGCGGGACACGCCGTGCGTTACAGCCCGACGTCGCAGACCATCCGCAACAGCCGTTACCGGATCCTGCTGGCGACGGCACCGGGCGAAAAGCATATGCTCGGCACTGCGCTGCTGGCGGACCAGTTTCTGGCGGCAGGCTGGCAGGTCGATATGGCTTTCCCTGAAAGCGAGGAGGCTTTGACCAATCAGCTGAACGCCCAGCACCCCGATGCGGTGGATATCGGACTGTCGGATGCCATGCCGCGCGGCCACGCGATCGATCAATTGCGCACCACGATCGAGCATAGCCGCGCCATCGCGTCCGAACATCCCACGGTCGTGTCGGTGGGCGGCCGGCTGTTCGCCGAAGCTGCCGCCACGGCATTGTCGGTCGGTGCGGATCACGCTCGCAAGGGGCTGGCCGGGACCAGCATCCGGCTGGCCGAACTGGTCCGCGAAAGACGCAAGGTCTGACGCGTCGGAGAAGAGCCGGTTTGGGACCAGCAGGTGCGAGTTGATCTGGCAGGTGAGGGGCGGTTCGTGCCGATACCGGGCCTTACTGGACAGTGGCACCATCGGGGCAATTGCGAGCGTCGGCAGCGCCGAGGCTTAAGGCGACCGCTTCAGCAATCTTGATCCCGTCCACTGCTGCCGACAGGATCCCTCCGGCATAACCCGCTCCTTCGCCAGCAGGAAACAGCCCTGCCGTATTCAGGCTTTGCAAATCCTTGCCGCGGGTGAAGCGGATCGGGGATGATGTGCGCGTTTCCACACCGGTCATCAAAACATCGGGGTGATCGTAGCCCGGGATCTGGCGGCCGAAGACGGGCAGGGCCTCCCGCATTGCCGTTACCGCGTAGTCGGGCAGGCATTGCGCCAGATCGGTCAGATGCACGCCGGGCTTATAGGAAGGCGTGACCGAACCAAGCGTTTCGGAAGGGCGTCCGGCAAGGAAGTCGCCCAGCCTTTGCGCCGGGGCCTTGTAGCTCGACCCGCCAGCCACATAGGCCAGCGATTCCCAGTGCCGTTGCAGCGCAATCCCGGCGAGCGGATCGCCGGGGAAGTCGCGCACCGGATCGATCGCGACGACCAGTCCGGAGTTCGCGTTGCGCTCATTCCGGGAATACTGGCTCATGCCGTTGGTGGCGACACGGCCTTCCTCCGACGTTGCAGCAACTACGGTGCCGCCGGGGCACATGCAGAAACTGTAGACCGTGCGATCATTCTTGCAGTGGTGCGAGATGTGATATTCGGCCGCGCCGAGAATCTTGTTGCCGGCGTCGATGCCAAACCGCGACCTGTCGATCCACGATTGCGGATGTTCGATCCTGACCCCGATCGAAAACGGCTTGGCCTCGACATGGACGCCCGCGGCATGGAGCATGGCAAAGGTGTCGCGCGCACTGTGGCCAATGGCGAGCACGACGTGGTCCGCCTCCAGATACTCGCCGGTGCTCAAGTGGACCCCGCGAACACGGCGATCGCCCTTGGCATCGGTGGTGATGTCGATGCCGTCGACGCGGTTGGAAAAGCGGTATTCGCCGCCCAGCGCCTCGATGCTCTTGCGCATGCTTTCGACCATGGTCACCAGCCGGAAGGTGCCGATATGCGGATGCGCCTCGGTGAGGATTTCGGCGGGGGCGCCTGCTTTCACAAACTCGGTCAGGACCTTGCGGTCGCGGTTAAGCGGGTCCTTGATCCGGCTGTATAGCTTCCCGTCGGAAAAGGTGCCCGCGCCGCCTTCACCGAACTGCGCGTTCGAGTCCGGGTTGAGAACCCCCTGCCGCCACAGCCCCCACGTGTCCTTGGTCCGCTCACGAACCACTTTGCCCCGGTCAAGGATGATCGGGCGGAACCCCATCTGGGCAAGGATCAGGCCGGCAAACAACCCGCACGGCCCGGCCCCTATGACAACGGGCCGCTTGGCCGTGCTGCCTTGGGGCGCTGTGGCAACCAGATGGTAGCGCGGGTCCGGGGCGGGCTGGACTTTGCTGTCCTTGCGAAAACGCTGGAGCACCGCTGCCTCGTTCTTCACATTCACATCGACCGAATAGACCAGCTGGATGTTGGCCTTGTCACGCGCATCATGGCCGCGACGGGCGACGACAAAACGGACCAGTTCGCGCGGGGTGATGCGCAGTCGCTTGCAGATTGCAGCGGGCAGGGCTTCGTCCGGATGGTGGAGCGGCAGGGTCAGTTCGGTGATGCGCAGCATGACCCACGCATTAGAGCCGGATGGCGCGGAATGCCAATCGCTCGTGTCAGGTCCGTTGCAATCTGGTCGCAGAACGCCGGATCGCTTCTGAATGTGATGTTGTGGGTAGAAAAGTGCACCTTGCGCCTCCACCTATCCTTCGCCCGAAAGGTGATGATCCACGTCAACATCGCGGCCATGTTCAAGCCAGTTGCGGCAAACGAGAGAGACCAGTCCATTGTCGAAGATTGTCAACGGCGCCAGCCTCAAGCCGCGATCCGGAGTGCGGCCCAGAAAGATTGTGCTGCTGCTTCACGGCTTCGGCTCTAGCGGGACCGACATGATCGCGCTCGCACCGCAATGGCAAGACGCGCTTCCCGACACGCTGTTTCTGGCACCCCACGCGCCTGAGCGGTGCGGGATGATGGGGGGAGGCTATCAATGGTGGGGGCTGTCAGGATTTGCGCCATCGGCACTTGCAGCAGGGGCAGCTTCGGCGGCGCCGGCGATCAATGCCTTTGTTGACCGCAAGCTGGCGGAATATGAATTGACCGAGGCAGACCTGGCGCTGGTCGGTTTCAGCCAGGGCACCATGATGGCGCTGCACATCGGCCTGCGCCGACCGCGAGCGGTAGCCGCTGTGGTTGGCTATTCAGGAATGCTCACCGCGACGACCGGGCTAGGGCACTCGGCAATGGCCAAGCCTCCGGTGTTGCTGGTGCATGGAACGGCTGATCCGGTTGTGCCGATCGCCGCGCTGCATATGGCGCAAAGCGAGCTTGCACGGCTTGGGGTCGAGGTCACGACGCACATATCTTACGGGGTCCCGCACACCGTCGATCCTGTCGGCTTGCGGATAGGGAGGGATTTCGTGGCCAGCGCTTTTGCGCGCTCGTCCTGATGGCATTCACGATGCGTCCCGAAGGATGCTGATTACAAGCAGCGTGGTTGCTATCGCAATGATCCGAAGAGATCGCTGGCTGGGGCGGAAGGATTCGAACCTTCGCATGCCGGTACCAAAAACCGGTGCCTTACCGCTTGGCTACGCCCCAGCAAGAGCGGCGCTCTATAACGGCATAAATGGCGTTGTGAAGGGGGCCAAAGCATCGCTTTGCCCCCTTTTTTCGCTGCCGCCTTAATCCAACCGCTTGCCGTCGAAGTCGGCGGGCGAGTGGCGTTCGCGTAGCTGGGTGTCTTCATCGCCCCAGACCTTGTTGACGATCCGCCCGCGCTGCACTGCGGGGCGGGCGGCGATTTCCTTTACCCAGCGGGCGACGTGCTTGTAATCGTCGATCGACAGGAAGGTCTTGGCGTCGTTGTAGATCTGCCCGGTGGTGAAGGGGGCCAGCCACGGGAAATTGGCGATGTCGGCAAGTGTGTATTCGTCGCCCGCCAGAAACCGGCTTTGCGCCAACCGCTTGTCGGCCACGTCGAAGATCCGCTTGGTTTCCATGGCATAGCGGTTGATCGGGTATTCGTATTTCTCCGGCGCATAAGCATAGAAATGGCCAAAGCCGCCACCGATGAACGGGCCGCTGGCGACCTGCCAGAACACCCAGCTCAGCACTTCGGCGCGGGCGCGCGGATCGGTGGGCAGGAACATCCCGAATTTCTCGGCCAGATGGACCAGGATCGCCCCGCTTTCGAAAACGCGGAAGGCCTCAGGGCCGCTGCGGTCGAGGAGGGCGGGGATCTTGGAATTGGGGTTCACGCCCACAAAGCCGCTGCCGAACTGTTCACCTTCGGAAATGTTGATCGTCCACGCGTCATATTCCGCGCCCGAGTGTCCGGCTTCGATCAACTCCTCCAGCATGATGGTCGCCTTCACCCCGTTGGGCGTGGCCAGCGAATAAAGCTGGAAGGGATGCGCGCCGACCGGCAATTCGCGTTCCTCGCGGGCGCCAGCGGTGGGCCGGTTGATGCTGGCAAAGCGCCCGCCTGAAACGGTATCGGCGCTCCACACAGCGGGCGGGGTATAGGCGGCGTCTGCCATGTTGCTTGCTCCTTTGGGCGCACACTACGCGCGCGCTGCCGTGAAACAAGTGCTGGGGCGGGCAGGCGCGCGGCGCAAGGCGGAACATCGCGCCGGTTCACCGCATTTCCTTGGGGATGGAAAAGCTGGTCTATGTTGACGATACCTTGCCCGGCATCACCCGCAGGCGCGCGGGCAAGGGATGGGCCTATTATGATCCGTCCGGTGCGCTGATCGGCAATTCCGCAGAGCGCAAGCGGTTGAATGCCATCGCCTTGCCGCCGGCCTATTCCGACGCGTGGTTCTGTCCTGCGCCCAACGGGCACATTCTTGCCACCGGTTATGATGACGCGGGGCGCAAGCAATACCGCTATCACCCCGATTTTCGCAGCCAGCGCGAGAGCGCAAAGTATGATGCCTGCGCGGCTTTCGGCAAGCGGCTGCCGCTGATGCGCAAACGGGTGGACGAGGACTTGCGTATCCCGCGCGTCACTCGTGAACGGGCACTGGCGGCGGTGGTCCGGCTGCTTGATCTGTCGGCGATTCGCATCGGCAACGAACATTATGCCCGCACGAATGACAGTTACGGCGCAACCACTTTGCGCGCCGATCATGCCGAGGTGGGGGCGCGGCGGATCGTGCTCGAATTTGTCGGCAAGGGCGGCAAGGAGCATGAGCTTGCGCTGGTCGACGCCCAGCTTGCCCGGGCGGTGCAGCGGATGCAGGATCTGGGCGGCGGGGATGATGATGACGACCACCTGTTCCGCTTCGAGGATGACGAGGAGCAGATACGCCCCGTCACCTCGGCGGATGTGAACGCCTATCTGCGCGAGACGATGGGCGCGGATTTTACGGCCAAGCATTTTCGCACCTTCCATGCCAGCAGTCTCGCTTTCGAAAAGCTGGCAATGGGCGAGGGGCAGGTGAAGCTTCGCGAAATGCTGGAACACGTGGCCGACCGGCTCGGGAACACCCCGGCGATTGCGCGCAGTTCCTATATTCATCCGGCGGTGATCGCGCGGATCGACGGGCAGGAGGCATGGCGCGCCGGGTTGCGTCTGCCCCGCCAGACCCGCTGGCTGACCCGCGCCGAACGTGGTCTTATCGCTTTTCTGGAAGAAAGCGGAGACGCGCGCGATTACTTGGGGAGCGACACGGCCTAGGCAGCGCGCGCTCACCGCGTTACAGCCGCGCCAGCAGGAGACGCCAAGGCCATGAGCGAAGTCCACCCCTTCTACGATATGCACGAACATGGCTTTGTGCGCGTGGCAACCGCAACGCCGGACAGCCGCACCGCTGATGTCACCCGCAACACCGCAGGCGTGCTGGCCGAAGCGCACAAGGCGCATGCTGCCCATGCTGATCTGGTGGTGTTCCCTGAACTGACCCTGTCATCCTACGCGATCGACGATCTGCTGCTGCAGCACGCCTTGCTGGAACGGGTGGAGCAGGCGATTGCCGAAGTGGTGGCGGCCTCCGCCGATCTTCACCCCGTGCTGGTGATCGGCGCTCCGCTGCGGCGCGGAGACAAGCTGTATAATTGCGCGGTGGTGATCGCGGGCGGGCAGATCCTCGGCGTTGTGCCCAAAAGCTTCCTGCCCAATTACCGTGAATTTTACGAGAAACGCTGGTTCGCCCATGGACGCGGGTGCACCGATCTGTGGATCGGCGTGGCGGGAGAAGAGGTGCCGTTCGGCACCGACCTTGTGTTTGCCGCGGCGAACCTCCCCGGTTTCCGCTTCGGGGTGGAGATTTGCGAAGATTTCTGGGCCCCGGTCCCGCCGGCCATGCAGGCCGCGATGGCGGGCGCGCTGATCCTGTGCAACCTCAGCGCTTCGCCCGTCACCATCGGGCGGGCGGATGATCGTCATCTCCACTGCCGCTCCAGCGCCAGCCGCGCCATTGCCGCTTACGTCTATTCAGCCAGCGGGCATGGCGAGAGCACCACCGACCTCGCGTGGGACGGGCAAAGCGTGATCTATGAAATGAGCGACCTGCTCGCCCAAAGCGAACGATTTGACCGCGCGGGAGAGTTGACCATCGTCGACATCGATACCGAGCGGCTGGCGGCTGAACGGATGCGCAACCAGACTTTTGCCGATGCTGCGGAATGGGCTGGGAGGCCGGAGGATTCGTACCGCCGTATCGTCTTCGAACACGCCTATACGGTTGGCGACATCGGGTTGATGCGCCCCGTCGCGCGCTTCCCCTTCGTTCCCGACCGTCCCGCAAAGCTCGACGAGGATTGCTACGAAGCTTTCAACATCCAGGTCGATGGCCTGATGCGGCGGATGGAATCGACCGGCAGCAAGAGCCTTGTCATCGGCATTTCCGGCGGGCTCGACAGCACCCATGCGCTGATCGTGGCGGCCAAGGCTTGCGACCGGCTGGGCCTGCCGCGCACCGCGATCCGCGGCTACACCATGCCCGGTTTCGGCACGTCTGAAGGCACCAAGAGCAACGCCCACCGGTTGATGGCAGCGATGGAGATCACCGCGGGCGAAATCGACATTCGCCCGGCTGCGGCGACCATGCTCGAAGATATAGGCCACCCGTTTGCCGCCGGGGAGCCGGTGCATGATGTGACCTTTGAAAACGTGCAGGCGGGCCTGCGCACCGATTACCTGTTCCGGCTGGCCGGTCAGCACAAGGGCTTCGTCGTCGGCACAGGCGACCTCAGCGAGCTGGCGCTGGGCTGGTGCACTTACGGCGTGGGTGACCACATGAGCCATTACGGGGTCAATTCAGGCGTGCCCAAGACGCTGATCCAGTATCTGATCCGCTGGGTGATCCGCACCGGGCAGTTCAGCGATGCTTGCGGCGCGGTGCTGGATGATGTGCTGGGCACGGAAATCAGCCCCGAATTGGTGCCGCCGGGCGCGGACGGGCAGATGCAATCGACCGAAAGTCTGGTCGGCCCCTATGAATTGAACGACTTCTTCCTCCACCACATCATCCGGTTCGGCCAGCGCCCTTCCAAGGTCGCGTTTCTGGCGTGGCACGCGTGGAAGGATGCGGGCGCAGGGATGTGGCCTGCGGGCTTCCCGGATGCGGGCCGCAACGCCTATGATCTGGCCACCATTGCCCGCTGGCTGGACAAATTCTGCGCGCGGTTCTTCGGCTTTTCGCAGTTCAAACGATCGGCCCTGCCCAACGGGCCGAAGGTGTCTTCGGCAGGGGCGCTCTCCCCGCGCGGAGACTGGCGCGCGCCGTCCGATGCGGTGGCAAATGTGTGGCGCGATGAACTGCGCGATGGATTGCCGCAGGGCGTTGCCAACGAGGTGTTCGGCGCGCCTGCCACCTGATGCCGAAAAGCCTGCCTCTCTCAGCGCTCGGCATTATGCTGTTCTGCAATGTCGCATGGGCCATGAATGTCGTGGTCAGCAAGATCGTGGTCAGCACGCTGGGCCTGCCGCCGCTGTTTTACACCGTGCTGCGTTCGGGCGTGGTGCTGGCGGTGCTGTTTCCGCTGTTGCTGCGGCAAAGGCCGGATCGCCTGCCGTTGGTGCTGGCCATCGGCTTTGCCATCACCGGCGGGAGTTTCGGACTGCAGTTCATCGGCTTGCAGACGGCGAGCCCTTCGGCTGTCGGCATCGTCAACCTGTCTGGCGCGCCGCTTACCGTGTTGTTTGCGATCATTTTTCTCGGCGAGGAAGTGCGCTGGCGGCGCGGGTTGGGCATGGCGCTGGCGCTGGGCGGGGTAGGGCTGGCGATCGGTGCGCCGTCGGAAGCGGGCGATCCGATGGGCCTCGGCTTTGCCTTTGCAGGCGTATTTATCGGTGCCTTTGCCTCGGTGTTTGTGAAGCGGTTGGAAGTGGGGGCGGTCAGCCTGCAGGCGTGGGCGGCGCTCGCGTCATTGGGGGTGATGCTGCCGGGGACATTGTTGCTGGAAAGCGGGCAAATAGAGGCAGTTACCGCCGCCCCGCTGGCGGTGGCAGGCTGCGTGCTGTTTGCAGGGGTGGTGGTTTCGGTCGGCGCGCACTCGGCTTATTTCCGGCTGTTTCAGGCGCATGATGCGAACATGATCGTGCCGCTGACCTTGCTCACTCCGCTGCTGACGATTGCCTTTGGAACATGGCTGACTGGCGACACCATCGGCTGGCCGCTGATCATCGGCGGCACCATGGCACTGGCAGGAGTTGCGATCATCGTCATCCGCCCGAGCCGCACGATCGAAAAATCGCAGCTCACCCAGCCCGAATCCTGACCCGGCGATTGTTCCACGTGAAACCCCCTCGCAGGTCCCGCCTAGGAGGGGTCTGGAGGGGGTCTGACCGGGGTCTAAACGGGGTCCAGGGGGGGCTGGGGCTGGTTGAAGCTCAGGCTGCCAGCTTTACCGCCGCATCCTGCGCCGCAGCGATCTTTTCCTCGCCATCCACGCCCATGATCCCGTCGGCGGCGACCATCTCCACATCGGTGATGCCGAGGAAGCCGAGGAAGAAGGTCAGCCAGCGGCTCATGAAATCAATGTCGCTGCCCATTGGCGTGCCGCCGCTGGCGATGGCGAGGTAGGCCTTCTTGCCGGTCAGCAGCCCTTCCGGGCCGGTCGCGGTGTAGCGGAAGGTGGTGCCGTTGCGTGCGACCAGATCGGCCCATGCCTTCAGACTTGCAGGCGCGGCGAAATTGTACACCGGGCTGGCGATCACGATGGTATCGGCCGCCTGCAATTCGGCGATCAGCGTGTCGGCAATGGCGGCGAGTTCCGCCTGCTCCGGCGTGCGATCGGCGGCGGGGGTGAGGTTGGCGGCGAAACGCTCTGCGCTGACATAGGGCAGGGGTTCGGCGGCCAGATCGCGGGTGGTGACGCTGGCATCGGTCTTAGCCGCAAGGCCATCAACGATGCGCTGCCCAAGCCCGCGTGACACGCTCTCTGCGTCGGAACGGATGCTGGCGGTGATGTAGAGAATGTCGTTCATGGGAAATGCTCCGTGCAATGGGAGGGTGGAGCCGGCCGGCAGGGGGGTGCCAGCCGGCTCCGGGGGGGGACTGTTACGCCGCGTCGACCAGCACCACTTCGCTGTCTTCCAGCGCGGTAATTGTGACGCTTTCCAACGCTGTGATCGCCACGCCGTCGCGTGCATTCGCCTCGACATCGTTGATGCGGATCTTGCCGGTGGCGGGGACGAGGTAGAGGTGGCGATCCACGCTGCGGGGCGTGTAGGTGACGCTTTCACCCGCCTTGATCGTTGCCCCCAGCACGCGGGCATCGGCGCGGATTTTCAGCGCGTCATTGTCGTTCGCCACCCCGCTGGCGAGCGGGACAAAGGCACCGTCGCGGCCATCCTTGGGGAACTGGCGCGCACCCCAGTCCGGCTCACCGCCGCGTTCATCGGGGATGATCCAGATCTGGAACAGCGTCGTCTCCTCGCTTTCGCGGTTATATTCCGAATGCTGGACGCCGCTGCCCGCGCTCATCACCTGCACGTCGCCCGCTTCGGTGCGGCCTTCGTTGCCCATGGAGTCGCGGTGCGTGATCGCGCCGGTGCGGACATAGGTGATGATTTCCATGTCGCTGTGACCGTGGGTGGGAAAGCCCGTGCCCGCCGCGATCCTGTCATCGTTCCAGACGCGCAACGCACCCCAGTGGACGCGGGCCGGATCATGATAGCTGGCGAAGGAAAAGTGGTGACGCGCATCGAGCCAGCCGTGGTTGGCAGCGCCGAGGGTGTTGAAGGGACGAAGTTCGATCATGTCGTGTCTCCTGTCTTGATGGAGCGGAGATAGGCCATCGATGCTGTGCAGATAAGTGCGATAAAACTTGCCAAGATGTTCTGATAATCAGAACAAATGGCACATGAAGCTTGGTGAACCGACACTCGATCAATTGCGTATCTTTATCGCGGTGGCTGAACACGGCAGCTTTGGCGGCGCGGCCAAAGCGATGGGGCGCGCGGTGTCTGCGGTGTCTTACGGCATCGCGCAGCTCGAAGCGCAGCTTGGCCTCAGCCTGTTCGACCGCGAAGGTTCGCGCCGTCCGGTGCTGACCGCTGCCGGCGAGGGGCTGCTGGCCGAAGCGCGCGGCATTGCCGACGGGGCGGACGCGCTGCTCGCCAAGGCGCGATCGCTGCACGCGGGGCAGGAGCCATCGCTGACGCTGGTGGTGGATGTGATGGTATCAGGCGAGGTGACCGCCCATGTGCTGGGCGAATTCCGGCGGATGTTCCCGACCTGCGCGCTGACCTTGCGGATCGAAGGTCTGGGCGCGGTCGCGGCCTGCGTGATCGATGGCGGGGCGGACCTTGCCATCGGCGGTCCGGTCATCGGCGATCAGCCCGCGCTGGAACGGCAGGCGATCGGCGAAATCGACTTGATCCCGGTCGCCGCGCCGCACCATCCTTTGGCGCGGGCCAAAGATCACGGGCGCGTTGCACCGGGGGAAAGCCGCCGCCACCTGCAACTGGTCCTGACCGACCGTTCACCCTTGACCGAGGGCCGCGAATTTTCGGTGCTGTCCCCGCTCACATGGCGGCTGGGCGATCTGGGGGCAAAGCATTCGCTGCTGAAAGAAGGGCTGGGCTGGGGCAATATGCCGCGCGCGATGGTGGCCGATGATCTGGCGAGCGGCGCGCTGGTGGAGCTGGATCTGCCGGAAAAGCCCGGCGCGCATTATCGCCTTTCGGCCATGTGGCGGCGCGACACGCGGCTTGGCCCGGCGGCAAGCTGGCTGGTGGATGCGTTTCGGGCGGGGTTGGGGGTTTGATGTCTTCCACCCTCGATGACGACAGGATTTAAGGCCCGAACAGCACCGGCGCGTCGCCATCCGCCCACGGCGCAAATTTCGGCATGACAGCAGCGAAGAGATCCGATCCGCAGAGCGCCTCCAGCCACCCCTGCAAGCGCGGCAGGGGCCGGGCGGCGAACCATGCGGGATCAATCGCGGCGAACTGGCGGATGAAGGGGAACAGGGCGATGTCGGTGAGGGTGCGGCTTGGTCCGAACAACCAAGGCGCGGCCTGTAACTGCGCCTCCAGCGGCGCGAGCAGCCCCAGCGCGGCGGCGCGGTGATCGGTCACGCCGTCCTCGTCATAGCGCCCCGGATATTTCGCCCGGTCGAGATGATGCTTGAACACCCCGTCATTCGCCGCGATCAGCGCCGGATCGTCGCCAGCCAACCACCCCTCGGGGTCACTCTGCTCCAGCGCCCAGCGCATGATGTCGATGCTCTGATCGATCACCGTTCCATCGGGCAGCGCCAGCACCGGCACGGTCCCCTTGGGGCTGGCGGCGATCAGTGCGGGCGGTTTGGCGGCCAGCTTGACCTCGCGCAATTCCACCGTGACCCCCGCCGCCCACAGCGCCATCCGTGCCCGCATCGCATAGGGGCAGCGGCGGAAGGAATAGAGGACGGGCGCGGTCATTCCTTGGGCGGGCGCACCGCGCCAACGTGCAATTCCCCGCGCGCCTTGGCCAGCGCCTCCTGCCGCTGACGCTCGGCGTAACCGGCGCGTTGCTCGGCTGTGCGTTCTGTGATGCAGGCGGGGCAGCTCACCCCGTCCTCGAAATCGGGATGGGCCAGCGCCGCGGCATCGAGCGGGCGGCGGCAGGCGCGGCATAGCTGGAAGGTGCCTTGTTCAAGCCCGTGGCGCACGGTCACGCGTTCATCGAATACGAAGCATTCGCCCTGCCACAGGCTTTGTTCTTCAGCCACCTGTTCCAGATACTTCAGAATACCGCCTTTGAGGTGATAGACCTCCTCCACCCCTTCGGCGCGCAGGAAGCTGGTCGATTTCTCGCAGCGGATGCCCCCGGTGCAGAACATCGCGACCTTTGTCTTGCCTTCCAGCAACGCCTCACGGTGGGTGCGGAACCACGCGGGGAAATCGCGGAAGGATGGCGTTGCGGGGTCCACCGCCCCGGCAAATGTCCCGACCGCGACTTCGTAATCATTGCGGGTGTCGATCACCAGCGTGTCAGGATCGGCGATCAGCGCGTTCCAGTCATGCGGATCGACATAGTGGCCAACGGCGAGCGTGGGGTCGATGTCCGGCTCGCTCATGGTGACGATCTCGCGCTTCACGCGCACCTTCATGCGGTGGAACGGCATCTCCGGCGCCGCCGAGAATTTCACGTCGAGGGCCGCGCAGCCCGGCAGGGCGCGGATATGGGCAAGGACGCTTGCCAACGCATTGTCGGTGCCAGCAATCGTGCCGTTGATCCCTTCACGGGCCAGTAGCAGCGTGCCCTTGACCCCCGCAGTCTCGCAGGCGGCCAGCAAGGGCGCGCGCAAGGCCTGGGGGTCCGGAAACTTCGTGAACTGGTAAAGCGCAGCGACCTGGATCAAATCCGCATCACCCAGCCATGCGCCTCAGCAATCCGGCCGTTTTGCATGCCGACCAGCCGCTCACGCATTTTGGCGGTGATTTGCCCGATGCCGCCTGCCCCGATGTGAAATTCGCCATCGGGGGAAGCAACCGTGCCAACGGGGGTCACGACCGCCGCGGTGCCGCAGGCCATCGTTTCCAGCAGGGTGCCGTCGGCGGCTTCTGCCCGCCATTGATCGATGGAGTAAGGTTCCTCGCGCACGGTCAGCCCTTCTTCGCGCAGCATGGCGATCAGGCTGTCGCGGGTGATGCCGGGCAGGATCGTGCCGGTCAGCGGCGGGGTGATGACAGAACCGTCAGCGCGGACGAAGAACAGGTTCATCCCGCCCAGTTCCTCCACCCACTTGTGCTCGACCGCGTCGAGGAACACGACCTGATCGCAGCCTTGCGCAATCGCTTCGGCTTGGGGGACAAGGCTGGCGGCGTAATTGCCACCGGTCTTGGCCGCGCCGGTACCGCCGGGCGCTGCGCGGGTGTAGCCTTGCGCCACCCAGATTTTCACCGGGTTCACGCCTTTTTTGAAGTAGTTGCCGGCCGCGCTGATAATCACGATGAACTTGTACTGCCGCGCCGGCCGCACGCCGAGGAAGGCTTCCGATGCGAACATGAAGGGCCGGATATAGAGCGATCCGCCTTCGATCGGGGGGAGCCATGCGGCGTCCGCCAGCACAGCTTCGCGCACTGCGGCGATGAACAGGTCTTCGGGGATTTCCGGCATCGCCATGCGCCGCGCGCTGGCGTTGAAGCGGCGGGCGTTGGCATCGGGCCGGAACAGCGACAAGCCGCCTTCGGGATGGGCATAGGCCTTCATCCCTTCGAAGATTTCCTGTGCGTAGTGCAGCACGCTCGCCGCCGGATCGAGCGGGATCGGCTGGCGCGGGCCGATGGTCGGGGTCTGCCAGCCACCAAGCGCCTCGTCATAATCGATCACCACCATGTGATCGGTGAACACGGTGCCAAATCCCGGATCGGCGATCAGTGCATCGCGGGCGGCATCGGGCGTGGGCGAGGGGTGGGGAAGGCGGGTGAATTGCATCTTTTTCGCCTAATCCTGCGCGGGTCAGAGAGCAAGACGAGTGTTGAGGGATCAATGTCGCCTGCCCCTCCACCATGCTGCGCATGGTCGCCCTCCCCTGGAAGCGAAGCTGACCCGCAGGGTCAACGGGAGGATCGCGCTGGCTCGGTCGCGCAGCGACCGCGAGGCCACGCGGCCGAGCCGCAGGCGCCGAAGGGAATAGCGCCGAGGACGAGCGGGCGGAGGCCCGCTCGCAACACAAAAGCACAAATGAAAAGGGCGTCTCCAGCCCGTCGGTGGAAACGCCCTTTCATGGTCAGCGGCCGGAAGTGCCGCTCACGAAGCCTTACTTGGCAAGAGGATTACCGAGTATGCTCCGTAGGGATCTTCACCGACCTCGCTACTGAACCATGAGACATCGGATCACCTCCTTTCAAGCTTGTGAGCAGACCCCGCCGTTTCACCGGGGGCCGAGAGCCGCGCGCGCCGCTGGCCTCAAGGATCAATGTGAATCATGCAGGGGGGTTCTTCAAGTCTTGAATTAATCTTTTCCCGCGTCATTATCTCAGCCCGCCGCAGAACTCAGCGGCCCGCCGCGCCTCGGGGAAATCCGGGGCGTTTATTTTTGGGGCGGGCGATGGGGACAGGCTGAGGGTAAGTCTGTGGATAAGTGCGGGAGAATCGCCGCACCCGGCGTTCGGATTGCGAGCCGCAGCCCGCGACATCACGGGCGTTCCGCGATGATGGCTACCTGCAGTCTTCGATCACCCTGCTGACCTCGGCCCAGCTGGGGAGGATCAGCGGCGGAACACCTTCCACTTCGATGGCGAAGCGCCCCTTGGAAAGCGCCATGGCATCGAGCAGCGGGTCGGCAGCGGGGATGCTGACGGTCA
This sequence comes from Porphyrobacter sp., assembly GCA_041639595.1. Classification (GTDB taxonomy): domain Bacteria; phylum Pseudomonadota; class Alphaproteobacteria; order Sphingomonadales; family Sphingomonadaceae; genus Erythrobacter. The sequence continues at coordinate 12,112 of JBEQBX010000002.1, read as the reverse complement.
GATGTGGGTTCCTGGCCATGGCCGGGGCGGGGTCGAGGGTCCGTGTAAGGGTCTCGGTACGGATGGTCATGGCCGCTGGTACACGCACCGTCGTAGCGCGCTGAAGGCTGAAATCGCGGGTTTGGAGATTGCATGACAGGATGAACGCGTCCGGCTGCCCGGGACCAGCAAAGACCGCCATCGAGAAACCCTGCGCCATCTGGTGGCGCCAGTCGCCTGGCGTGGCAGGAAGGTCCATCCAGCGGTCATCGATGCGGGCCGGCAACGGGCGCGGCGCTGCCGGGGCAGGGACGGTGTTGACGTTCTGGGTCGGGTAAGGCGCCGCCGGGCGCGGTGCCTTGGTGGCCGGCACGCAGGCTGCCAGCGCCATCATCAGGGCGAGAAGGGGAAGTCCAGCTTTCATCCCGGCATTCTGCGCGCTAGAGGCCGCAATTGTCCATGCCCGATCAATCTTCTTCCCCCTCGGCCCGTCCCGCCAAGGCGCAAAAGCGCCGGATCGATCAATTGCTGGTCGATCGCGGGCTCGCCGAAAGCCGGGCGCGGGCGCAGGCGCTGGTAATGGCGGGGCTGGTGTTCGTGGGCGAAATGAAGATCGACAAGCCGGGCCATCAGGTCGCGGAGGATGCGGCGCTGGACGTTCGCGGGCGCGATCATCCGTGGGTCAGCCGCGGCGGGATCAAGCTGGCGCATGCGATCGACCAATTCGGGCTCGATCCGGCAGGGGCGACGGCAATGGATATCGGATCGTCCACCGGCGGGTTCACCGATGTGCTGCTGACCCACGGCGCGGATCATGTGTTCTGCGTCGATAGCGGCACCAACCAGCTGGCGTGGCGCCTGCGCGAAGACCCGCGCGTGACGGTGCTTGAACAGACCAGCGCGCGCATCCTGACGGCTGACCTGATTGACCGGCCCTGCAACTGGGTGGTGTGCGACGCGAGCTTCATCAGCCTTGCCAAAGTGCTCGACGTGCCGCTGAAACTGGCAGCCCCGCAATGCCAGCTGGTCGCGCTGATCAAGCCGCAGTTCGAAGTGGGGCGCGAGGAAGTGGGCAAGGGCGGGGTGGTGCGCGATCCTGCGCTGCACGCGCGGGTGTGCGATGATGTGCGCGGCTGGATCGAAGGGCTGGGCTGGCAGGTTCAGGGCATCGCCCAAAGCCCGATCACCGGACCACAGGGCAATGTCGAATTCCTGATCAGCGCCCAGCGCGGCTGATTCAGCGCCGCGTTGTCAATCCCGTCACTTTCAGGCGGCACAAAAGAAAAAACCGGTAGCAACCCGAAGGTTGCTACCGGTCTTTCTGAACCCTCTTCCAGCGCTAGGCCGGAAGGGCCAAGCCGTAAGGCTTAGGCAGCCGGGGTTTCGGTCGCGGCCGGGGTTTCGGTCGCGGCCGGGGTTTCGGCGGTCATGGCGTCAGCGGCCGGGGTTTCGACAGCAGCCGGCTCTTCGGTGACGGCGGTGGTGTCGGCTTCGGTTGCAGCTTCTTCAGCCGGCTTCGAGCAAGCGGCGGTGGCGAGAGCGAGACCGGCGACGGCGACGAGAGCGATCTTCTTCATGATAAATTCCCCTATGGGTCCGGCAAGCCGGTAATGAGCTTAAGCGCGTTATTTGATCTTCCCGCCGCCAACGCGCTTTCGAATCACGGCAGGAATGTGGCAGCCTCTAGCAGACAGTTTTGCAGACCCCAAAACCTTTCGTGACATTCTGCCCAAATTTCACCACATTTTCGTCCGCGCCCTCGGCAAATGGCTATCGAATGGTTCATTCTGGGCCGCCATGGCCTAAAAGTTGGCGCGGGCCTGCCGCTCTGGTATCGCCTTGCCTCCGATTGCCGGCACAGTGGAGAGTCCATGAACGTCCTTGCTTCCCCCGCCCAATTGCGCGCCAGTTTCATGCGCTGGGCGTTGTTCATGGTGCCGCTGGTGCTGCTCATCGGATTTGCTGCCGGCCAGTTGGGCGGGCCGGACACGGCGTGGTTTGCCGGGCTGGAAAAGCCCGCGATCTATCCGCCGCCGGTGGTGTTCGGAATCGTCTGGAGCATTCTGTTCGTGCTGATCGGGTTGGCAATGGCACTGGTGGCGAGCGCGTGGGGCGCTGCGGGACGGGGCATCGCCTTGATCGCCTTTGCGGTGCATTTTCTTGTGACGCAAAGCTGGACCGCCGTGTTTTTCGGAATGCAGGACATGATCGCTGCGCTGATGGTGCTGGGCTTCGGGATCGCCAGCTTGCTGATTGCGCTGGCGCTGGTGCTGCGCGTCCGGCGCACCGCGGCGCTGCTGCTGGCCCCCTACCTGGCGTGGCTGTGCTTTGCCGGAGTGCTGAATTACCAGTTCATCGTCAGCAATCCCGAAGGCGGGACGCGCGGCGGCAGCGGCGCAGCAATCCAGGTGCAGTTGTAAAGATTCTGCTCACTGGCCGGATTGGGCAGCAGGTCAGTCTGGCTGGATTTCGACGTCAAAAAACGTGCGCGAGGCCGACCGGCCTCACGTAGCGGGGCGGTAGGCCAACAAGCACTCCGCCCCGCAGCGACGCGACCTTCAGGTCGCATGAGCGAGGATAGGCTTGCACTTCAGTGCGAGCCTCCCCAAAAAGAAAAGATGCAAAGCCAGAACCCGATCATCGCCGACCTTGTCAAACTCGCCAACAGCGCCGCCGGAACCATGGCGGGCATGAGCCGCGAAGCCCGCGAAAGCGCGCGTGAGCGGATGCGCGAAGCCTTTGGCGGCATTGATTTTGTCAGCCGTGAGGAATTTGAAACCGTCAAGGCGATGGCGCAGAAGGCGCGCGAACAGGCCGATGCTCTCGAAGCGCGGCTTGCGGCGCTGGAAGCGAAATCCCCCAAGTAACCGGCACAGCGCGGGCATGACCTCGCGCGCCTCGGCGATCTTGCTCGCGTCGCGCCATCAGGGCGAGACGGGTGCGATTGCGCGCCTGCTGACGCCGGATGCCGGGCTGGTTGCCGCCTATGTTGCAGGCGGGCGCGGGCGGCAGATGCGGGCGGTGATGGTGCCGGGGAACCGGGTCGCGGCCGAATTCACCATCCGCGCCGCCAACCAGCTGCCCTTCGCCCGGCTGGAGCTGGAACATTCGCGCGGCGCGCTGATGACCGAGCCGCTGCCGGCCGCCGCGATCCAGTGGGTTTGCGGGCTGACCGCCGCCGCCTTGCCCGAACGCCAGCCCTACCCCTCGCTCCACGAAGGCCTCGAAGCCCTGCTCGAAGCCATCGCCGTCGCCCCGTCGGCGCGGGGGTGGGTGAGCGGGCTGATCGCCTATGAAACCCTGTTGTTGTGCGAATTGGGCTATGGCGGGATCGCCCCGCCGCCGGGCAGCGATTGGGACGCGCAGATGGCGATGCTGGGGATACTTGAACGCCGCCTCTCGCACTACCTGCTTGCAGGCCACAAGGGCGATGTTATGGGCGCGCGAACGCTGCTGACCGGGCGGTTGGCGCGCATGGGGTGAAAGATAGGCACATGAAGATCGCAGTCCTGCCCGGTGACGGGATCGGCCCGGAGGTCACGGCTGAGGCTGTGCGCGTGCTGGAATGCCTTGCGCTGCCCGGCCTGACGCTGTTCGAAGGCGATGTTGGCGGTATCGCCTATCACCGTCACGGGCATCCGTTGCCCGAAGAAACGCTGCACATGGCAGGGCAGGCGGATGCGATCCTGTTCGGCGCGGTGGGCGATCCGTCATGTGACGCGCTTGAACGCCACCTGCGGCCGGAACAGGCGATCCTTGGTCTTCGCAAGCATCTCGGCCTGTTTGCCAACCTGCGTCCGGCGCGGGTGTTTGCGGGGCTGGAGCGCCTCTCGCCGCTGCGCGCAGATGTTGCCGCGGGCCTCGATATGCTGATCGTGCGCGAGCTGACCGGCGATGTCTATTTCGGCGCCAAGGGCCAACGCATCAATGATGCGGGCGAACGTGAAGGCTGGGACGCCATGTCCTATGCCGACAGCGAGGTGCGCCGCATCGCCCATGTCGCGTTCCGCGCGGCGCAGGCGGCGGGCCTGCCGCTGACCAGCGTGGACAAGGCCAATGTGCTGGAAACCAGCCAATTGTGGCGCGATGTGGTGGTGGAGGTGGCAGCACAATACGCGGACGTCACGCTGGACCACATGTATGTCGATAATGCCGCGATGCAGGTGGTAAGCCACCCCGAACGCTTCGGCGTGGTGCTGACCGGCAATCTGTTCGGCGATATCCTGTCCGATCTGGCCAGCGCTGCGGTCGGATCCATCGGCCTGCTGCCATCCGCCTCGCTGGGCGAACGCCAGACCGCGCACGGCACCTTTGGCCTGTATGAACCGATCCACGGCAGCGCGCCCGACATTGCCGGGCAGGGCAAGGCCAATCCGATGGCGACGATCCTGTCTGCGGCCATGATGCTGCGCCATTCCTTCGGGCGCGATGCTGAGGCTGCGCGGATCGAGACGGCGGTTTCGGCGGCGCTGGCTGACGGGTTCCTCGGCGGTGATCTGGGCGGCAGTCATGGCACGGCGGCGATTGGCGAAGCAGTGCGGTCGCGTTTGTGATCCGATGAGCCTTGACCTTGCGATCATCCTGCCGACGCTGAACGAGCGCGGCAATCTCGGCCCGCTGGTCGAACGCATCGACCGCGCCATCGGGGCAGCGGCGGTGTGGGAAGTGATTATTGTCGATGATGACAGCAAGGACGGCACCGCGGACGAGGCGCGCAGTCTTGCCCTGACCGATCCCCGCGTCCGGGTGATCCAGCGCATCGGACGGCGCGGGTTGGCAAGCGCGGCGATCGAAGGTTTCTGCGCCACCGCTGCGCCGTTTGTCGCGGTGATGGATGCCGACCACCAGCACGATCCGGCGCTGCTGCCCGGAATGCTGATCGCGCTGAAATCGGGTGAAGCGGAAATCTGCGTCGCCAGCCGTTTTGCCGAGGGCGCCAGCACTGCCGACTGGGCTGCGCCCGAACGCGAGAAGCTGTCGACCTATGCTAACGCGCTCGCACGGCGGATCACCGGCGTCGAACTTACCGATCCGATGAGCGGTTACTTCATGCTGTCCGCCGCCACCGCGCGGCTGCTGGTGCCGCGCCTGTCGGGCATCGGTTTCAAGATCCTGCTCGATCTGCTGGCGACGGCTGATGCGCCGATGCAGGTCAAGGAATTCCCCCTCAATTTCGCGGCCCGCCGCGAAGGAGAAAGCAAGCTGGACCGCGCCATTCTGTTCGATTTCCTTGCCGGGCTATACGACAAGACGCTGGGCAAGGTGATCCCGACCCGCTTTGCCCTGTTCGGCACTGTCGGCGCGCTGGGCGTGGTGGTGCATTTCGCTGTCTTGAGCGTGCTGCTGTTCGCATTTGGCGAAGGGTTTGCGATGGCGCAGACGGGGGCTGTGCTGGTGGCGATGAGCTTCAACTTCTGGCTCAACAACTGGCTGACCTACCGTGATAAACGGTTGGTGGGGGCGGGCGCGCTGCTGCGCGGCTGGCTGGGGTTCATCGCGACCTGTGCGGTCGGCGCCTTTGCCAATGTGGCGATCGCGACCTTCATGGAAGGCAGCGGCATCCATTGGGTGATCGCGGCGCTCGCCGGGATCGTGGTGGGTTCGGTGTGGAATTACGCGCTGTCCAGCCGGTTCGTGTGGGGCAGGTTTTAAGGCCTCACGCCATCCGGCGTGCGATTTCCTCGCTCACGCGGCCTGGCGGCCGCGTCGCTGCGGGAGGGCGGTCGCCCTTGCGGCGGCTATGCCGCCGAGGAGCGCAATGCGATCGGTTGCCCCGATCACATCCACCCGCTGACCCACATCCACGCAAGGAAGCTGCGCTGCCCCTCTAAAGGGAGGGCGGCGATGATCGGGAAGAACCAAGCGAAGATCGCCGCCGATCCGGCCGGAATGCCCCATGCCAGCCATCGCCCATAAGGCAGGCGCCGCAAATCGCTGCAGGTCAGCGCCAGCGCGGCGAGCAGGAAGAAGCTCGGCACGAAATAGTGGTAATAGAATTGCACTGGCTTGGGCGCGATCAGCCACAGGCCGAGGCTGGCGCCATATCCCAGCGCCGCTGCCAGCCGCGCAGGATCGCGCCGCCACGCGCCCGCGATCAGGCACCACACCAACGCGGGCAGTCCGATCAGCATGGTCAGCGGATTGCCGATCAGCAGCACGCCCCGCTGCGCGCCGTCGACAGGTTCATAAAGATACCAGATCCCGCGCGTGTTCAGCACCCAATCGGGCCAATTGCTCATATACCGGTGCGTGGTCTTCAGCTGGCTTTGCAGCGAGAATATCTCCTGATGCAGCCCGATGAAGCCTTGTTCGGCCAGCGGTGAGGGGTGGAGCGGTTCGGCCAGCCAATAGCCGGGGATGAATGTCGCCGCGTAAACCAGCAGCGGCACGATGCCGAGCCACACGAAAGCCTCCACCAGCGTCACCCCCGGCACCGGCGCGCCGCGGCGGCTGAAGAACAGGCGGCGGCGTCCGGCAAAGGCGCGGGCGATGAAGAAGGTGATCCCCGGCACCATGGCCAGCGGGATCGCGTTCCATTTTGCCCCCAATGCCGCGCCGATGGCCAAACCGGTCAGTGCCAGCCTCCACCGGCCCTGTTCGGGCTGCGCGCAGGCAGCGGCAAACTGCCATGCCGCCACGCACAAGGCTGCCACCATTACAATATCCAGCATCGCGATGCGCGCATGGATGAACAGGTGAAAACCAGTCGCCAGCAGCACCGCAAAGACCAGGGTGGCAAAACGATCCTGACTGACATGCCACAGCGCGCGCAAGGCAGCGAAATAGGCCAGAACCGCGCACAACCACGACGTTATCCGCCAGCCCAGCGGGTTATCGCCAAACAGACCCATGCCCAGCGCGATCAGTTCCTTGGCCAGCAGCGGGTGTTCACGGTTGCGATAAGTGCCTTGCCCGTCAGCAAACAGCGACAGGATCTCGCGCGCGGCGGGGAGGTAATGCACTTCATCGAAATAAGGCTGGGACGGGATGCCCAGCCGCCAGCCGGCCAGCAGCGCGAACAATCCGGTCAGCGCCAGACACCACGCCAGCGGATCGCGCGGGTGCGGCGGCGTGTGGGATGCGTGGGTGGGGGACGTCTGCGCCTCGGCCATGTCGGGGCTGGCGCTTAGGGAGGGCAGGCCGCTTGGGCAAGCGTCTGTTTGATTTGGGCAGCCTTGCGGGCAGGCTTTTGCCGTCCTAAGCAGCGCGCCATGAAGAAGACCACCGGCATGGACCGCGCCACCACCGCCAATTGGCGCCCCGCAACCCGCGCGCTGCGCGGCGGCACCTGGCGCAGTGAGCATGGGGAGACGAGCGAGGCGCTGTTCCTCTCGTCAGGCTATACCTATGACGATGCCCAGACCGTCGCCGACCGGTTTGCAGGCACCGCGCAGGGCATGACCTATTCGCGCCTGCAAAACCCCACCGTGGCGATGCTGGAAGAACGCATCGCCTTGATGGAAGGGGCCGAGGCGTGCCGCACCCAGGCGAGCGGGATGGCGGCGATGACCGCGGCGTTGCTGTGCCAGCTTTCCGCAGGTGACCACGTCGTGGCCGCGCGCGCCGCTTTTGGCAGCTGCCGCTGGCTGTGCGATACACTGCTGCCCAAATTCGGCATCGACGTCACAATCATCGATAGCGCCGATAACGCCGCGTGGGAGCCTGCGATCCGGCCCAATACCAAGGTGTTCTTCTTTGAAACGCCCGCCAACCCGACGCTCGATATCGTCGATCTTGCCCATGTCTGCGGCGTGGCAAAAGCGCACGGGATCACCACCGTGGTCGACAACGCCTTTGCGTCACCCGTGTTGCAGCGGCCCATGGAATTCGGCGCCGATGTGGTCGCCTATTCCGCGACCAAGCTGATGGACGGGCAGGGCCGCGTGCTGGCCGGAGCGGTGTGCGGATCGAAACAGTGGATCGATGAAGTGCTGATGCCGTTCCAGCGCAACACCGGGCCGACGCTTTCTGCCTTCAACGCCTGGGTGGTGCTGAAGGGGCTGGAGACGCTGCCCCTGCGCGCCTTCAAGCAGTCCGAACAGGCCGTGGCGCTGGGCCAGTTCCTCGAACCGAGGGTCACCAAAGTGGGCGGGCATCTGCTCCACCCCGGCCTGCCGAGCCACCCGCGCCACGCGCTGGCCACTGCCCAGATGGACGCGACCGGCCCGATCTTCGCGCTGGATGTCGGCAGCCGTGCCCGCGCCTTTGCGCTGCTGGATGCGCTGAAGCTGGTCGATATCTCCAACAATATCGGCGATGCCCGCAGCCTGATGTGCCACCCCGCCTCCAGCACCCACGCCGGCATGACCGAAGAAGCCCGCGCCGCCATGGGCGTGACCGAGGGCCTGCTGCGCATCAACGTGGGGCTTGAGGATATCGCCGACCTCACCGAAGACATGGATCAGGCGCTCGCCGCGGCGGGCATTTAAGGAAACGGAGCAATGGCCACCCGCGTTGAACTCGTCTTCGATTTCGTCAGCCCCAACGCCTACCTGATCTGGTGGCCGCTGCGCGAGCTGATCAACCGTTACGAGGCGGAACTGGACGTGGTGCCGGTGTTCCTCGGCGGGATGCACAAACTGACCGGCAATGCCCCGCCGATGATCCGCGACGCCGAGGTGAAGGGCAAGAACGACTACGCAATGCTGGAAATGCAGCGCTTCATCGCGAAGCACGGCCTCGGCAAATACCGCCTTCACCCGCAGTTCCCGTTCAATTCGATCCTGCTCCAGCGGATGCTTTACGCCGCCGATCAGGACGGGCGCGGAGTGCAGTTTGCCGAAACCCTGCTGCGCCCGATCTGGGAGGATGGACTTGATATCACCTCGCCCGAAGCGATCGGCGCGGTGCTGACCGCCGCCGGGTTCGACGCCGCCGATCTCTTCGCCCGCGCGCAGACCGACGCGGTCAAGCAAGGCCTTGTCGCCAGCACCGACGCGGTGGTCGCGTGCGGGGCGTTCGGTATCCCGACCATGTTTGTCGGGCCGCGCGGGGAAGGCGAGATGTTCTTCGGCAAGGAACGTCTGGGCCAGATCGAGGAACTGCTGGCGAAGGGGTGAGAGCGGGGGGCGGCGTTTTTCGGGCGCGTGCGGCAGCGGGGTTTATGGCCGGAAGTGGGTGGTTTTGCGGCTGTCTGCTTTTGACGAACCAAGCACCTGACGTTTATGGTAGATATTGAGGTCAAGAGGAGACAGGCAATGTCGAAGATCTTTAGAGGTTATTGGTTTTATTGGCTGCTCGTTCCCTGCCTGCTCGCCGCGTGGCAATTGTCGCTGACGCCCGAAGCCCTCGCTGATCCGTTGACCTTGGAGCGCGTCTATCTGATTGACTGCGCCTTGCTGCTCCCAATCCTGTATTTTCTTTATCTCCGCTCGCGTGCCACGCTCAAAGCAGCAGTCTTCCGGTCTTTAGCGCTTGGCGCTGCTGCTTTGAGCTATGCCGCGTGGTTGATGCCAGAGGGGACGGGGCAGGTGTTGCCCTTCCTGAGTTGGCTGCGCTGGACGGCATTACCGCTTATCATCGCAATCGAACTTGTCGCGTTCGTTGCGCTCATGCGCTATCTCTATGGTTCTGAGCCTAAAGAAGAAGAACTCGCAAATCAGGGTATTCCGCCGCTAGTGGTCAAGCTCCTACTCTTGGAAGCCCGTTTCTGGAAGCGTGTGTTTCGTCTGATCACCGGCAAGAGCGACTAGATCATCTCATCCTCATCCAGCCCAGCCGTGGTCAACGCATGTTCGGGATTTCTGGCTGAAGACTTCGATGATTATGTGCGGCATCAACGCGCAAAGTCGACGCGAAATTCTATCGTCTGAACGTCCGCTTCCGGCGAGCCCAGCGTTTGGTCCTATTACCGACATGGGGTCGCTTTCGGAATGGCGGGAATTTTCCAGCAGCCACGGAAAGCCGCCCTACCGCTTTCGGGATCGCGGTTCAGCCCGCGCATGGCCGGTCATGGGTGGTTAGGGGAATGGCGGCTTTGTCTCAATGACTCCTGTTGCTGATCATCAATCTGAATTGCCACCGCGAGTAACAACTGCGGACCCGGTTTCCATCGAGCCGCCCGATGAGGTTTCTTCCCAACCTTCATCTGCGACAATTTGCTCGAAGTCATTTTTCAGAGCTAGTATATTGAAGTTGGCAATTTTCTTTGCCTCGATCAGTTCAAGTGATCGGCGCATGCAAGCAATGAGCATGTTGCGGCGCTCTGCCTCAGAGCCGCGTTTGGACATGTTGAAATCCATCACCAGGCGCATATCCAGATCGCGGGTTTTCTTCTTCCACAAGACCCGCTCGGGCGCATCGTGGCCAGGCACGCCGGGGCCGAGAATTGAAAACAGCAAGAACCATTGGGACAGGCCATCACCGTAGTCGCCGAGTCTGCTTTTGAGAACTTGCTGGATCGGATAGTAGATTTTGTCCGCCTTGCTGCCGAGCGAACCTTGGCCGACACACGTGAAAAAGACATCCATCTTCATCGAAGTCCGTCATTGACCGTGTCAAGGAACTGCCCAGATCCGCTCATAATCCAATCCTTAAAAACACCGCCCGTGATTTCTGTTGATGTTCCTGCACGAATATTGGGCCTCATCACGCATTCATGAAGCCTCACTGGGAAAAATCCGAAAATTCTTGAGTTTATATTCGACGACAGACATTATCTGATCAGGGTGTTCAGGTAGCCTAGATGGCACCTCCCATTCGTCAACGTCATTTACAGATATCCGCCCCAAGGTCTGCCAATGATCATTGAGCGTGTAGTAGGTCCAATTCTGCCCATCATGCGATTGCGAGAACTTCAGATCATACAGGTCGGCAGGGTAGTAATGGGGATCCTTGTGGATTACTCGCCAAGGCCGTTTCCGGTTTCGATGTGCGATGTCGGAAACAGAAAAGCCGGTTGGCGGGAAAAGGCGGCCTGAGTCGGCGATTTCCTTGGCGTATGCTGGAGCGTCAGCCCAGAAGCGAAAAAACTCGGCCAGCGAAGCCCCCGGGTGAGCGTTGACGACCCGGCCGAACCCATAGCCACCGATGCGCAACGGGATTGCGAATATGTCGCCAGCCTCAATGCCTTTTAGCTCTCGCTGAAACCAGTCGTAGCCATCGACCGCAGTTCTTTGCATGCTAATCCCACGCCTCCCGAAAATCATGCCAAGCTGGCCCCCGGAGGGCATCCAGCCACTGCGGCAGCCTCAGTCCCACCAAGCCGCGATGGCGTTCATGCCGCTGGGGACTGAAAGATTGTCGACCTGCGACAGGTCATCAAAGTCGATTTCGTCGGGCGCGAATTCTTCGCCGAGCCATGATTGAACATCTTCGGGTGCCGCTGAGGTGATGAAGAACACTCTGTCCGAAAATGGCCATTCGTCATCCCCACCGTCAAACTGTGTGACCATTATTCTGACGTCTCCACAATCCTCGCGTTCACGGATTGCCTTCAACTTCTGATAGACCTCACGGGGTTCAGGCGCCGTCTCAAGATTGCACCAGATTGAGCCGGGATCGTCGTTCCCCTCAAAAAACTGCTCCAGCGTGACGAGCACATGCCCTTCTTCCCTGTCATTGACATCGCCGATCACGGTCAAGAGTTCGTCACGTTTGCTTCTGTCCATTTTCACTCCTGTGATCTGAAGTGGGTGCCTTGCTGACCTGATGCTTCTGGTGTGACACCAGGTTTCACGCTCCAAGGAATGTGAACCTGCCCATGCCTGAAGCGAGACGGTTCTGAGGAATGGTCGCCATCAAGGCATATGAAGTCAACACCGGACGAGAGGTTGATCGGTTTCCCGGCACTTGCGCCAAATGTTGACGAGGTTTTCGCAGGTCAGTCGGTGCTAGACGAACTGCCCGCGCTTTTCGCTCGCGATCACCTTGCATGTCCGCTTTTCGGGTTTGCCATAAGTTTGCCCAGAGGCCGTTTGGAGGATCGTGTCCTGTCAGACAGCTTTTGGCGATAAGACTTTGGAAGCTGCCCGGCAGGTTTTGGGCACGCGATGAGTGGCCGGGGATGACTGCAAGTGGGTGGTTTCCTACCGCTCCAAGATCCGTCGCCCCGTGCCTGACACGGGGCTTGGCTTTTCTTTTTCTGCCGTCGCCGCGAAACACGGAGCATGGCGAACCGCTATCGCGGCGGGAT
>JBEQBX010000001.1:0-121746 GCA_041639595.1 Porphyrobacter sp. | reverse complement strand
GGCTTCATCGTCTGGGCACACCACATGTATACCGTGGGCCTCGACGTGAACACGAAGATGTATTTCACCGCGGCGACGATGGTGATTGCGGTTCCGACCGGCGTGAAGATCTTCTCGTGGATCGCAACGATGTGGGGCGGAAGCATCAGCTTCAAGTCGCCGATGGTGTGGTCGATGGGCTTCATCTTCCTGTTCACCGTGGGCGGCGTAACCGGCGTGGTGCTGGCCAACGGCGGCATCGACGACAACCTGCACGACACCTACTATGTTGTGGCACACTTCCACTACGTGCTGTCGATGGGCGCTGTGTTCTCGATGTTCGCCGGCTTCTACTACTGGTTCCCGAAGATGAGCGGCCGGATGCATTCCGAACTGCTCAGCCACATTCACTTCTGGACGTTCTTCGTCGGCGTGAACGTGATCTTCTTCCCGCAGCACTTCCTGGGGATGCAGGGGATGCCGCGTCGTTACCCCGACTATCCGGAAGCCTACCATTTCTGGCATGAAATCAGCACCTACGGGTACTACATCATGGCGGGTTCGATGGTGTTCTTCTTCGTCAACATCGCTTACGCGCTGCTGGCCGGGAAGAAGGCGGCTGCCAATCCGTGGGGCGAAGGCGCGACAACACTGGAATGGACCCTCCCGAGCCCGCCGCCTTACCACCAGTTCGAAACGCTGCCGGTGATCACCGACGCGCACGACTACCACGATCACCGTCCGGCAACCGCTTAAGGGGCTGGGGCGTGATCGGCTCCCTCGCCGGAGCATAGGCAAACCGGGGGAGCGCGGGCAGAAGCCTGCGCTCCTTCGCAATGGAACCGATACAGAACATGGCATCGACCGCATCCCAGAGCACCGCAACGCTCCCGACGGAATGGCGTGATTTCTTCACGCTGACCAAACCGCGGGTGATGACGCTGGTGATCTTCACCGCGATTTGCGGCGTGCTTGCCGCACCCGGGTCGATCCATCCGGTGCTGGGCTTCACCGCGATTCTCGCCATTTCCATGGGAGCCGGCGGGTCAGCCGCGCTCAACCACTGGTGGGAAGCCGATATCGACGCTGGCATGAAGCGGACGATGCACCGCCCGCTTCCCGGTGGCCGGATGCGGCGCGAGGATGCGCGCGACTTCGGGATTTTCCTGTCGGCTGTTTCGGTCGGCCTGATGGGCGTGGCGATCGGCTGGCTGGCAGCGGCGCTGCTGCTGGGCGCGATCATCTATTACGCCGTGATCTACACCATGTGGCTGAAGCCGCGCACCCCGCAGAACATCGTCATCGGTGGCGGCGCGGGCGCGTTTCCGCCGCTGATCGGCTGGGTGGCGGTCACGGGCGAAATTACCGCCATGCCGCTGCTGCTGTTTGCGATCATCTTCTTCTGGACCCCGCCGCACTTCTGGGCGCTCGCGCTGTTTGTGCAGACCGATTACGCCAAGGTCGGCATTCCGATGCTGCCGGTGGTCGCGGGCGAAAAGGTGACGCGCCGCCAGATCATGATCTACACCCTGCTGCTGGCTCCCATTGCGGTTGCGCCATGGGCGATTGGCGGCACAAGCTGGATTTATGGTTCCTGTGCCGTGGTGCTTTCGGGACTGTTTGTAGTGCTGGCCATGCCGGTGTTCACGCGGATGCGCGCCGAAGATGACGCGATGACGCCTGAAAAGGCGCTGTTCAAATTCTCGATCGTTTATCTGTTCGTGCTGTTCGCCGCGCTGGTGGCGGACCGCGTTGCCGCCTATCAGGGATGGATCGCATGACGCCCGAGGAAGAACGCGAATTCACCCGGCGCCGCAAGGCGCGCAACTGGGTTGTGGCCGGCACGCTGCTGTTCTTCGTGGTGCTGTTCTATGCCATCACCATGGTTCGCATCGGAGGGCAGGGCTGATGGCGAGTCTCGCGCCGCAGGGTCATGATACTGCTCGCAGCAATGTGCGCGTCGGATCGATGGCGTTCGCAGGCGCGTTGGCAATGCTGGGGCTGGGCTATGCCTCGGTACCGCTGTACCGCCTGTTCTGTCAGGTCACCGGCTTCGGCGGCACGACCATGGTCGCCAGCGAAAGTCAGGCCGCCAGCGCTGCTGCGGCGGCGACCGGGCAGAAGATATCGATCCGTTTCGATGCGACCGCCGCGATGGGGATGCCGTGGACCTTCCGTCCGTCGCAGGCGACGGACACCGTCACCATCGGTGAGCGCGATATTGCCACCTATGTCGCCCGTAACGACAGCGCCCAGCCGATCACCGGCATGGCGACCTTCAATGTCGAGCCGGAACAGGCGGGCAAATATTTCAACAAGATCCAGTGCTTCTGCTTTACCGAGCAGACGTTGCAGCCGGGGCAGGAAGTCACCATGCCGGTGCTCTACTATGTCGATCCGGCGATGCTGGATGATCCGAACATGAAGGGCGTCGAGCAGATCACGCTCAGCTACACTTTCCACCGCGCGAAGGACCCGGTAAACCCGGACGCCCCGCGCACCAATTGAACCTTTGACGCACAACCCCAGGGACGGGAACGACCAATGGCTGGCAAAGTAAACCACGACTACCACATCCTTGAACCCGATATCTGGCCGCTGGTCGGCTCGTTCTCGGCGCTGACTTTCACCAGCGGGATGGTTCTGAGCTTCCACCCCGATCTGTTCGGGACGGCGGCCAGCTTCGTGATGTGGGCAGGGCTTGCAGGCCTGATCGCAACCTTCTTCATGTGGTTCAAGAACATCGTGATCGAAGCCCAGCGCGGCGATCACACGCCGGTGGTGCAGCTCCACATGCGTTACGGCATGATCCTGTTCATCGCTTCGGAAGTGATGTTCTTTGTCGGCTGGTTCTGGAGCTTCTTCGACTTCGCGCTGTTCCCGACTGCGCTGACATATGATGCGGCGGCGGGCACCACCACCAGCCTGTTCGGTCAGGAAGGCGCGGCTGCGGCTGCGTTCATCCCCGAAGGCATGGAAGTGCTCGATCCCTTCGCGCTGCCGCTGCTCAATACGCTGATCCTGCTATGTTCGGGGACCACGGTGACCTGGGCACACCATTCGCTGATCCACGGTGACCGTCAGGGCCTGAAGCAGGGCCTGTGGGCGACGATCGCGCTGGGTGCGCTGTTCAGCTGCATTCAGGCCTACGAATATGCTGTCGCGCCGTTTGCTTTCGGCGGGAACACCTATTCCTCCGCCTTCTACATGGCGACCGGCTTCCACGGCTTCCACGTTCTGATCGGGACGATCTTCCTCGCGGTCTGCCTCTATCGCGCTTATCTTGGCCACTTCACCCCGCGCCAGCACTTCGGCTTTGAAGCGGCGGCATGGTACTGGCACTTCGTCGACGTGGTGTGGCTGTTCCTGTTCGTTTCCATCTATGTGTGGGGCGGTTGGGGCGCTGAATTCCACTAATGCGCGCGGACCCATCCGGTCCGAATGAACAGAAAGGGCAGCCGGGATTACTCTCGGCTGCCCTTTCCGGTTTGTGCCCTCGCTGCGGCGCGAAGACCTTGTTCGCCGCGCCTGCGGGGCTGGCAGGCGAGTGCGCGGAGTGCGATCTGGATTTCACCAAGCTGGAACGCGGCGGGCGGTTTGTCGGTGTGGTCACGATGCTGCTGGCGCTGGCGCTGATTCTCGCCGCGCTTGGCGTGGATGAATGGCTGCAGCCGCCGCTGTGGGCGTCGTTCCTGTTCTGGGGACCGGTGACGGTCGGGGCGGTGATCGGGGGCCTGAGGTTCTACAAGACCATGTGGGTCTATCACCAATACGAGGAACGCCAGCAGCCATGACATCCCCCCGCCGAGTGCCGGTATTTGCGACGATCATCGTGTTGGCGGCGGTCGCGACGATGATCGCGCTGGGCGTGTGGCAATTGGGGCGCCGCGCTGAAAAGGAAGCCTTGATTGCTCGTTATGAGGCGTCGTCGGGGGCGGGCGCGATCGTGGCCTTCCCGCTGGACGGCAAGGGTGAGGGCGTATTGTTCCGCCGCAGCCAGATCGAATGCACGCAGGTCGTGAAGATCGAGCCGGTGTCCGGCACCTCGGCGCGCGGCCAGAAGGGCTGGGTGCAGCGCGCGCAATGCGCAGGGAGCGCGAAAGCAACCATCCCCGTCGACCTCGGCTTCAGCCGCGATCTGGCAAAGCCTGCGTTCACCGGTGGTCTTGTCGCCGGCGTGATTGCTCCGGGTCCGCGCCTTGTTGCTGATCCACCGGTCGCGGGGCTCGAACCGATGGCCAAGCCCGATCCCGGCGATCTGCCCAACAATCACCTTGCCTATGCCGGGCAGTGGTTCTTCTTCGCCCTGACCGCGCTGGTCATCTACGTGCTGGCATTGCGCCGCCGCCGAGGCTAGGCGGCAAACCCATGCAATACGTCTCGACACGCGGCAGCGCACCGGCGCTCGATTTCGAAGGGGTGACGCTGGCAGGCCTCGCCGGCGACGGCGGCCTTTACCTGCCATCCCAATGGCCACGCTTCAGCGAGGCGGAGATTCGCGCCATGCGCGGGCTCGCCTATCCCGATCTGGCTGCGCGGGTCATGGCACCGTTCGTGGCGGGCAGCCTGACCGAGGATGAACTGCTCGCCCTGTGTCACGGCGTCTATGGCGATTTCGGCCATGCTGCCGTTGCTCCGCTGGTGCAGATGGATCAGCAGCACTGGCTGCTCGAACTGTTCCACGGGCCGACGCTGGCCTTCAAGGACGTCGCGCTGCAATTGCTGGGCCGCCTGTTCGAGACGTTTCTGGAACGCCGCGGCGAGAAGCTGACCATCGTCGGCGCGACCAGCGGGGATACCGGCTCTGCTGCAATCCAGGCAGTTGCAGGTCTTGAGCGGGTCGAGATTTTCATGCTCCACCCCAAAGGCCGGGTCAGCGATGTGCAGCGCCGCCAGATGACCACGGTGCGTGCGCCTAACGTCCACAACCTCGCCATCGAAGGCAGCTTCGATGACGCGCAGGCCCATGTGAAGCGGATGTTCACCGATCGCGATGTGACAACGCGCATCAACATCGGCGCGGTCAATTCGATCAACTGGGCGCGGCTGATGGCGCAGGTGGTTTACTACTTCGCATCCGCGCTGCAACTCGGCGCGCCAGACCGGACGGTGGCTTACTCCGTGCCGACGGGCAATTTCGGCGATGTGTTTGCAGGTTACGTCGCGGCCAAGATGGGCCTGCCCATCGAAAAGCTGATCGTCGCCACCAACATCAACGACATTCTGCACCGGGCGATTTCCAGCGGCGATTATTCGGCGGGCGGAGTGACGGCGACAATCACGCCGTCGATGGATATTCAGGTGTCGTCCAATTTCGAACGGCTGCTGTTCGATGCGGGCGGGCGCGATGGGATGGCGATGGCTGCCCAGATGCGCGCCTTCGAAGCGACCAAGGCGATGCAGCTTACCAATGCGCAGGCGCAAGGTGCCGCCGCCCTGTTCACCAGCGCGCGCGCCGATCAGGTTGAAACCGCGCAGGCGCTGCAATGGGCTTACCGCGCGGCGGGACAGGTGATCGACCCGCACACCGGCGTCGGCCTGCACGGCGCCAAGGCCGCGGCGGCAAGCCTGCCTGCCGATGTCCCGATCGTCACCCTTGCCACTGCACACCCCGCCAAGTTCCCCGATGCCGTCGAACGCGCCATCGGCCTGCGCCCGGCGCTGCCCGCGCGGGTGGGCGATCTGTTCGGCCGCGCAGAAAGCTTTGTCGAGCTGGCCGGCGATTACGCCGCCTCCCGCGATCATGTGCTGACCCACGCAGCAGGCGCGGGCGCGCGGTAATGGCCAGCCTCATCCAGCAGCCGCTGGTGATGGAATGCGCGGGGTGGGATTCCTATCGCCTGCTGGACAGCGGGGCAGGGCGCAAATGGGAGGCGTTTGGCCCCTACAGCTTCATCCGGCCCGAACCGCAGGCGATGTGGCAACCGCGCATTCCAGATTGGACGGCGGCGGGCGAATTCATCCCCGGTTCGGACGAGGATGGCGGCGGCCGCTGGCAATTTTCGGGGCAATTCGGCGATCGCCTGCCCGATGAAGGGTGGCAGCTGGATTGGAACGAGGTGCGCTTCACCGCCCGCCCGACGCCGTTTCGCCATCTGCAATTCTTCCCCGACATGGCCCCGGTGTGGGACTGGATGCGCGCGCAATTGGACGGGATGAGCGATGCTGAAACGCTGAATCTGTTCGGCTACACCGGCCTCGGCAGCCTTGCCCTGTCACGCCACGGCAAGGTCACCCATGTTGATGCGTCGAAGAAATCCGTCGCCCAGGCGCGCGAGAATGCCGAACTGTCCGGCATGGCGGAACGCCCGATCCGCTGGCTGACCGATGACGCAGGCAAGTTTGCCGCGCGCGAAGTGCGGCGCGAACGGCGGTATGACGGGATCATCCTCGACCCGCCCAAATTCGGCCGCGGCCCCGATGGCGAGATCTGGCGTCTGGAAGAACACCTCCCCGGCCTGATCGCCGATTGCGCCAAGCTGCTGGATGGCGACAGTCGCTTCCTGTTCCTCACCGTCTATGCCGTGCGGATGAGCAGCCTTGCCATCGCCGGATTGCTGGAGGAGGCGCTGGGGGCTTTGCCCGGCATCATCGAACACGGCGACCTTGCCGTGCGGGAAGACAATGAGCGCGGGCGTTTATTGCCGACGGCAATCTTCGCGCGCTGGTCAAATCCCCGCTAAAGGCCCGGGTCATGAGTGATTCGCTTATCCTTGAAGTCAACGATCTCGTCGTCGATGTCCTGACCGGCATCTATTCCGAGGAGACGGGCAAGCCGCAGCCGCTGCGCATCTCGATTGCGGCGCATTATGCCGTGGCTGACCAGTACGAGCCTGACACGCCGCTGGAGGCGTCCAAAAATTACATGGACCTCAAATTTGCGGCATCAGGCGGGCTGCCGCAGGGCGTGCACTTCAAGCTGATCGAGGCGGTGGCGGATCACATCTGCGAAACGCTGTTCGTGCAGGATGCCCGCGTCCATGCGGTGACGGTCAAGATCGTGAAGCTCGCCATCGCCGAAGCGGACGAACAGATCGGCATCACGCTGCACCGCATGCGCCGCGCGTCTCACGGGGGCTGAAGCGATGATGCGGCGGCACGAAGTCGGCCTGCTGCCAACGGGCGCGCTTGATGCCGCCAACGCCTTCATGGCCTTTCATCTGGAAACGGCGCGGGCCGTGCTGGCGGATGCCCAGACCACCGCGCTTGCCATCATCCTGCCGCCTGCCGGAAATGATCACCGCGACTGGCGGCTGGCGCTCGCCCGCGATCTTGCACGGGAGGCCGCGCCCAAGCGGGTCAATGTCATCGCCGGAACGCCCGGAGATGCGCGCGACGAAACGCTGCGCTTTTTGTCAGATGCGCCCGGCGTGACAGGGCAGTATCTGGTGTGTCATGATGACATCCGTGCCGACGCAAACGCCCCGCAAACCTGACCTGATCCTGTTGCGCGATGCCGCGGACAGCGCGCCGCCGCTGGTCGACAGCTTCCAGCGCCGCATCACCTATCTGCGGCTGTCGGTCACGGATCGCTGCGATCTGCGCTGCGCCTATTGCATGCCCGAACGCATGACCTTCCTGCCCAAGAAAGACGTCCTCAGCCTTGAAGAGCTGTACGATCTTGCCACCGGATTTATCGCGCGGGGGGTGACAAAGATCCGCATCACCGGCGGCGAACCGCTGGTGCGGCGCGACATCATTGATCTGTTCACCGCGCTGGGCCGCAGGCTGGGGCATGATCTGGCCGAATTGACGCTGACCACCAACGGGACACGGCTGGCGCAGCATGCCGATGCGCTGGCCCGCGCCGGGGTGCGGCGGGTGAATGTCTCGCTCGACACGCTGGACCGCGGCAAATTTGCCGAACTGACCCGGCGCGATTCCCTGCCGCAGGTCATCGAAGGAATCGCCGCAGCCAAGGCGGCGGGGCTCAAGGTCAAACTGAACGCCGTGGCGCTAAAGGGTGTGAACGATGCGGAATTGCCTGACCTGATCGCCTGGGGGCATTCGCAAGGCCACGACGTGACCCTGATCGAAGTCATGCCGCTGGGCGATGTCGAGGAAGAACGGCTCGACCAGTATCTGCCGCTTGATGATGTGCGCGCAGGATTGGAAGCACGCTGGACGCTGACGGACAGCCACTACAAAACCGGCGGCCCATCGCGCTATGTCGATATTGCCGAAACGGGCGGGCGGCTGGGCTTCATCACGCCCCACACCAGCAATTTCTGTTCCGGCTGCAACCGGTTGCGGGTGACGGCCACCGGCCAGCTTTACCCTTGCCTTGGCGGGGGCGAGCAGGTCGATCTGCGCAGCGCGCTGCGATCGGATGCGCCGGAAGCAAACCTCGCCGCGGCGCTGGACGAGGCGCTGCGGATCAAGCCTGAAAAACACCATTTCCGCATGGACGCCCGCGGCGCGGCGCCCGCGCTGGCGCGGCATATGTCGATGACTGGGGGCTGAGGGGCGTGGTCACCATCGTCTTCCTCGGCAAGCTCGCCGATTTTGCGGGCGCACCGTTGCTGCAACTGGCTGCGCCGCTCGATTGGGCGGGGCTGAAGGCGGCACTGCCCGATGCGCTGGCCAAGGCGATTGACGATCCGCGCAACCGTGTGGCGATCAACGGCGCGCTTTTGACGGACAAGGCGGCATTGCAGGCGGGTGAGGGTGACGAGATCGCTTTGCTCCCGCCCGTGTCAGGGGGCTGATGCGCGATATCCGCATCCTCGACCTTCCCTTCAATCCCGGCACGCTGATCGGCCCCTTTACGCAGGCCAATCCCGGACTGGGCGGGGTGTGCACCTTCGTGGGCGAGGTGCGCTTCGATGACGGTGTCGAGGCGCTGGAACTCACCCATTATGAACCGCTGACCCTGCCGGGGATGCATGAACTGGCTGACCGTGCCTTTGCCCGTTTCGATCTGATGGGCCTGCTGATGGTGCACCGCGTCGGGTTGATGCGCCCGGGCGAGCCGATTGTCTGCGTATCGGCCGCCGCGCGCCATCGCCGCGACGCGATTGGCGCGGTCGACTTTTGCATGGATCACCTCAAAAGCGCCGCATGGTTCTGGAAGCGCGAAAAACGTTCCGGCGATTGGCACTGGATCGAACCGCGCCCGCAGGACCATGCTGATCTTGTCCGCTGGCAAGGCTGATTTGATCCCCGTCAAAGCAGGGCTGCATGCCGCCCGTTAATCCTCCTTCCAACATCACGGAGGATCACCCATGAGCCACATCGTCCACGACCTTATCGCCCGCGGTGAAGCCCGCGTTGTTGACTTGCCCGCCGATGCGCCAGTGCGTCATCAGGTCGAGGCTGACCGCAATTTCGGCTTGCCCACCGCGCTGTATGGCGCGACCGTGGCCTGCTATCTCGGCTTTCTGGTGATCGTCGGCAGTGCCTTTGCCAATCCGGTGCTGGCGATCCCGATGGCCATCATCGTGCTGCTGATCGCGGCATTCTTTGCGGTGCCTGCGATTTGGACGCGGCTGGCCGGTAACGCCACAGAACCGCAGACCATGGGCGAATTCGAAACACGCGGCGTGATGACCAACACGGGCCGGCTGGCCCCGCGCGATGCGACCATTCAGGTGCTGATCCTGCCGGTGCTGCTGGTGGTCTGGGGCCTTGCTGTGGCCGTCATCGCCGCTGTGGTTGCCTGATTTGAAAGCTCCCCGGGGCGGCGGCACACTCTTCCAAGGCCGCTGCCCTGAAACCTTTGTTTGCGTGCCACCTTCGGTGGCGCAGACCTCCCGCCCGCCTCCCCACCCGGCCACCATACCATAGTGGTACTATTGGTGGCCGGGTGGGGAGGCGGGGCGGGTGGTCTGCGTCGTGCGCCAGCACGACCCAAAACAACGGCGCCCTATCTTCCCGAAATCTCGTGCAGCAATTCCGCGTTGCGCAGGGTGATGCCGCGCTTTCCCTCGCGCAGAATAGCACCCATGTCTTCCAGCTCGCCCAGTTTGCGGCTGACCGTTTCAATGGTCAGGCCGAGCATATTGCCGATCTCTCCGCGGGTCAGCGGGAGTTCGAAAAACTTTGCGACATGGCACGAACTGTCGCTCGCGGCGGCGGCGAAATCGTGGAGCAGCGCGGCCAGCCGTGCTTCGGCGCTGGCATGGCCGGTCAGCTCCAGCAGATTGCGCGTTGCCAGCAGGTCAGCCTGGCTGCGGCGCAGCAGCGCGCGGGCCAGCGCCGGGTAATCCTCGATTGCGCGTTCGATATCGACTTTGGCAAAGGTGCACAGGCGGCTTTCGGTCAGGGCCACCACGTCATGATGAGCGAACGGCGCGAACAGTTCGCCGATGAAGCCCGCCGGATGGACGAGCGCGAGAATCTGTTCGTTCCCGTCCACATCCACCGCCGACACCTTGAGCGCGCCGGACAGCAACGTGGCGCAGGCGGCTTGCTCGTCACCGGCGGCAAACAGCATCTCGCCGCGTTTCAGGATGCGGGTCCGCCCGGCTGCGGCCATCGCATCACGTTCTTCGGTTGTCAGGACGGCGCAGGCGGCGGTTTCGTTGACCGGGCAGGTGCTGCACGCAAGGTTCATGATCCCATCACTCTCCAAAGCCGGGCGATCGCCGCATCTTCGCGGGCGAGCTGGGCGGCAAGTGCATCTTGCGCCCCAACGACCGCCGGATCGGGGCTGAGCGCGCCCGAAGCCTCGGCCGCAAGCGCATCAAGCGTCGCAAGGACGCCGGCCGTCTTGCCGCGTTGCGCATCCAGATCAGCCAACGCGACGATCGCTGCAGCCCGTGCATTGCTTTCGAACGGCTGGCCGGCAGCGGCGCGGGCGAGTCGCGCAGCTTCGGATTCGCGCGCCGTGAAAGCTGCGTCGGCCGCAGCTGCGGCGCTGCGCAGTTCGGCGATTCTGGCAGGCGACGTGGCCGGACGAACGGGTGCGGGCGGAACCGGCACCTCGGCAACAACGCCGCTTTCAAACGGACGTATCGCCAGCGAAGGATATTCGCTTTCCCCTGCGGCACAGGCGGTCAATGCCGCGACAAGCGGCACCATGGCGGCGATTTTGACAAGTTTTGAACGCATAATTATCCCATGTCCTGATACCATGACACAGGCCGATGGCAAAGCGTCCTAACACATCCCGGCATGAGACTTTTTGCCGAAGTCAGGGGCGCACGGGCGTTGACTTGGTCCAGCCTTTCCCCTAACGGCACGCATCCTTTACGGAGCTGCATTTGCGCAAGCCCCGCATTGCCGTCCGGTTGACGTGGCTTTGGCTGCCGATCCGGACATCGCACAGATAAGAGAGTTTAGAGCCATGTTCGCTGTAGTGCGCACGGGCGGCAAGCAATATCGGGTTGCCGCCGGAGACAAGATTGCCGTTGAGAAGCTCGCAGGCGAAGCCGGCGACACGATCACGCTGAGTGATATCCTGCTGGCCGGTGAAGGCGATAGCCTCGCCGATGCCGCTGCAGTGACCGTCTCTGCAGAGATCATCGCCCAAGCCAAGAGCGAAAAGGTGATCGTCTTCAAGAAGCGTCGCCGTCACAACTATCGCCGCAAGAACGGTCACCGCCAGCAGATGACCCTGCTGCGCATTACTGCCGTTGGTGCAGGCGAAGCAAAGGCTCCGGCCAAGAAGGCCGCCGCCAAGAAGACCAAGAGCGAAGCGCCGGCTGAAGCCGCGCCCGCTGCAGAATAAGGAGCGACTGAACCATGGCACATAAAAAAGCAGGCGGTTCGTCGCGTAACGGTCGTGATTCGGCCGGTCGTCGCCTCGGCGTGAAGAAGTTCGGCGGTCAGGAAGTGATCGGCGGCAACATTATCATCCGTCAGCGCGGCACCCGCGTATACCCGGGCGTGAATGTCGGCATCGGCAAGGATCACACCCTGTATTCGCTCGCCGAAGGCGTGGTGCGATTCCATGCAGGCAAACTCGGCCGCAAATACGTCTCGGTAGACGTAATGGCCGAAGCCGCAGAATAAGCGGACGATTCGATAAAGGGATCGTCCGCAAGGATGGTCCCGGCAGGTACCCCGCCCACCAGCAGCGATGCGAAAGGGCACAAAGGTAACCCGCCATATGAGGGAGACAGGACCATCCTCTTCTTGAGGGAGTCCGTCTCCCTTTTTGCATTCTCCCTCGGAAAGCTGCGGAATCATAAAGTTTCGCGGCCTTAAATTTGTCATGCGCTGGCTTTAATGACGGCGCGGGGCGAGGAAGGGAGAACTCTGGTGTTCCATCGCAGCGAAAGACTGTTCCTGAGACCCGCTTTCCCGGAGGATAGCGCGGCTGTTCTGGCAGGCATCGGTGATGAAGCCGTGGTGCGCAATCTGGCCCGCGCGCCGTGGCCCTATACCAAGGAGGACGCGCGCACCTTTGCCGCGCTGCCACAGGACCCGCGTTTGCCGCATTTCCTTGTGACGTTGCCCGGACAGGGCGTGATCGGCGCTGCTGGATTGGGCGAACAGGATGGTGAGCCTGAGCTTGGCTACTGGATCGCGCAGGATCACTGGGGGCAGGGTTATGCCACCGAAGCGGCTGCCGCGGTGCTGCGGATTGCCCGCACGCTTGGGCATAGCCGCCTGATGGCCGGTCATTTCACCGACAATCCCGCGTCCGGACGGGTGCTGAGGAAGCTCGGCTTTGTGCCCACCGGCCGGATTGCCCAGCGGGCCTGCCGCGCGCGCGGGATGCTGGTCGATACGGTGGAATATGCGCTTGATTGGGATGCGGGTGCGCCAATTCTCCCCATCGCCCGGGCGGCGTGACGGGCCGGGGCAGACCAAAACGGGCCCGCGCCTTGTTCGCACCTGCAAAACCGATTAGTGGCAGGCCCTATGGCCAGTCGCAAAAGGTTAACGCCCGAGGAATCGCGCAGTTCTGCGCTTGAAGCCGCGCGCGCGCTGTTGATTGAAACCGGGCCGCAATCGGTGACGCTGAAGGCGGTATCGGGCCGGATCGGGCGCACCCATGCCAATCTGCTGCACCACTTCGGTTCGGCTTCGGGTTTGCAGAAGGCGCTGGCGGAACACCTGGCGCGTACCGTTTGCGAAACAATCCTCCAGGCGGTCCACGCCAGCCGCGCCGGCCTTGGTTCAGCGCGCGAGGTGGTGGATCTCGCCTTTGATGCCTTCGACCGCGAAGGGGCGGGCGCGCTGACCAGCTGGATGCTGTTGACCGGTAACGAAGACGCGCTCGATCCGATCATCTCGACGATCCACGATCTGGTCGACGAATTGGCCCCGGGCGAGGCGAGCCATGAAGGCGGGGCGCAGAACATCCACCGCGATACGCTGTCACTGGTGTTGATGGCGCTGGGGGATGCGCTGATCGGCGGGGCGCTGGCCAAGTCGCTGGGCCTGCCGCGCGATGCCGCACGCGACCGGGCGACGGCAATGCTGGAAGCCAGCCTGGCGGAGCATCAGACGGCCTAGGCTTCGCCTGCCACGCCCGTGCGTTGCCAAACAGGCAGGGCGGCTGGATCAAGGCTTTCCACCCGCAGATGATCGACCGCCAGCCCCAGTTCGGGATAGGCCGCCACGCGCCGCGCCTCGTCCGATCCGTCCAGCGGCACCACCACCAGCCGCCGGTTGACCTTCTGCCGCCAGTTCATCCGCGCGGTGTTTTCCTGCCCGACATAGCAGCCCTTGGTGAAGCTCACCCCGTTCAGTTCCACCGCGTTGGTTTCCAGCCACAGGATGTCGCCCAGTTCGGCGCGGCCTTCCGGCACACCCAGTGACAGACGGTGGGCAAGCCATGCGGCGTCCGCGCTTTCCCCCTCCGGCGCGGCAAGCCAGCGATGGCCGAGGTCTGCGAGGCGCGGATCGGGGGCAGTGCCTTCGCGGGGCGAGGCGCTCCAGTGCACAGCCAGCGAATCATCGCGCGCGATGCCGATCTTTCTGCGCAGCCGGTACATCGACAGGCGCTTGACCAGATCATCGGCCAGCGCGGCCTCGCAATCGAGGATCAGGTCAGCCCCATCGCCCCACACCAGAAAATCGAACAGATGCTTGCCCTGCGCGGAAAGCAGCGCAGCGTAACAGGGCAGAGGTCCGGTCACGTCATTGGTGACGAGGCCTTGCAGGAAGGCAGCCACATCCTCGCTATCCTCCTGCGGCGAGAGGCGGATCAGCGCGCGGGCGGTCAGGTGTGTTGCCATCATGCGTGACAGATAGGCATGGGGCTGGCTAAGGGGAAGCCATGACCGACAGCCTGACGATCCGCCGCCCCGATGACTGGCACCTGCATTTCCGCGATGGCGATGTGATGCGCGAAGTGGTGCCCTATACTGCGCGCCAGTTTGCCCGCGCGATCGTGATGCCCAACCTATCGCCCCCCGTGACGACAACCGCGCTGGGGGCAGCTTACCGTGACCGGATCATGGCGGCGGTGCCACAGGGTGTGACCTTCACGCCGCTGATGACCTGCTATCTCACCGACAATACCGACGCTGATGATCTGGCGCGCGGGGCGGCGGAAGGCGTGTTCACCGCGGCCAAGATGTATCCTGCCAACGCCACCACCAATTCGGCCGCCGGCGTCACCAACGTCGAAAAGCTTTACCCGGTCCTCGCCCGGATGGAGGCAGAGGACATCGTGCTGTGCATCCATGGCGAGGTGACGGATCACAACATCGACGTGTTCGACCGCGAAAAAGAGTTCATTGACAGGCATTTGCGCAGCATTGTTGCGAACTTCCCGAAGCTGCGGGTGGTGTTCGAACATATCACCACGTCTGACGCGGTCGATTTCGTGATGGCCGCCGGCCCGCAGGTCGCCGCGACCATCACGCCCCAGCACCTTCACATCAACCGCAACGCCATGCTGGTCGGCGGTATCCAGCCGCACAATTACTGTCTGCCCGTTGCCAAGCGCGAATCGCACCGGCTGGCGCTGCGCAGCGCGGCGACCGGTGGCAGCCCGAAATTCTTCCTTGGCACCGATTCTGCCCCGCACCTGCGCAGCGCCAAGGAAAGCTCCTGCGGCTGCGCGGGCATCTTCGGCGCGCCTTATGCGCTGGAAAGCTACATCACCGTGTTCGACGAAGAAGGCGCGCTGGAGCATTTCGAAGGCTTCGCCTCGCTCCACGGCCCGGCGTTCTACAAGCTGCCGGTGAACGAAGACAGCGTCACGCTGGAGCGCGGCGAGGTGCCGGTGCCTGCTTGCCTGCACGTGACGGGTGAGGAAATCGTGCCGTGGCACGGCGGACAGACGCTGGGATGGAAGTTTCTAGGCTGAGCTTTTTTGGCGACCTATGGGTGGCTGTATCGCGGCAAGCGCGATCGCAATTCAGGCCGCTTTACGCTTGGCCCAAAGGTCCGATGCGAAGATCGCCACCGCGATCCAGATCAGCACAAAGCTGACCAGTTTGACCGGCGCCAGCGGCTGTTCGAACACGAACAGGCCAAGGAAAAACACGATGGTCGGCGCGATATACTGGAGGAACCCCAGTGTCGAATAATCCATCCGCCGCGCGGCGATTGCGAACAAAAGCAACGGCACGGCGGTAACCACGCCTGAAAAGATGATCAGGCCGGTCATCGCTGCATCCTGACCGAACGCAGACCCTTGCGGGCTCATCGCGTACCAACCCGCGATGGCCATGGCGACCGGCAGCAGGATTGCACTTTCGATCGTCAGGCCGGGCAGTGAACCCACGGTAACCTGTTTGCGAACAAGGCCATAAAGGCTGAAGCTCAGGCCCAGTGACAGGCTGATCCACAGGCTGGTCACCGCGCCCGCTGCCAAAAGCGCCACGGCCACGGCCGCGATGGCGACCGCCAGCCATTGGCGCCGCGACAGCTTTTCGCCCAGCACCAGCGTGCCCAGCAGCACGTTCAACAGCGGGTTGAGATAATAGCCGATGCTGGTCGCATAGACCTCGCCCGCCATGATCGCCCAGATGTACACGAACCAGTTGATCGCGATCAGCACCGCGCTGGCCAGCAGCGCCAGCAGGGTGCGCGGGCTTTTCAGCACTGCGACAAGTTCCGCAGACTGGCGGCGCCAAGCCACGATCAACAGGCACAGCGGCAACGTCCAGATGATCCGCCAGCCGACGAATTCGAACGGCGGCACGCTTTGCACCAGCAGCAGGTACAGCGGCAGGAAGCCCCAGATGACATAGGCGCCAAGCGCGGGGGCAAGACCTGAGGCAACGGGGCCTGAGGCCTGGCCTGAAGCAGCGGGAGCAAGGGATGGGGCGGGGCTGGTCATGTGCCTGCGGCGTTAGGGGCCACGGGCAGGGCGCGCAAGCCGCAGGATCGCTTAACGCCTGCTGACAGATCCGCCGCCGATTCGTTCAGAATTGTAGCGATATATATGAACAACATCGAGCTTGCGGCCGTTCCCACCGACGGTCGCCAGCGCGGGGGCACATTGCCGCCGCGGGTGACGCCTTCGGGGCCCCCTGGCTCCGGAGGCGTCTCCATGTCTGGTGAAGGCCAAATTAACCGTCCACGTGGCAAGGCAGGGTCATGCGCGCTGTCCTGATCCTGACCTTGATGGGCCTTGGCCTTGCGTCTTGCGCGGACAGCGCGGACGAGGCGCGCCGCGATGATGCCCTGATCGCGCGTGATCCGGTGATCGCCCGGGCGCTGCACGATCCGTTGATGAGCGATCCCGATCTTGCCTCCCGCAACGAAGCCAACGCCGCGGTCGGTTTCCGGGATAGCCATGCGCTGCCGGTCATCGCTGCCAGCGCCGAAGATGCGCAATCCGCGCGTGAGGCGTTGCGGCTGGAATTGCTGGAGGCTGGCCCGATCCCCGTCTTTCCTGCCGCGCCTGACAGCGATGATGGCCCGCCGCCTCCCGCACCATTCGGCCCGATGACCAGCCCTGCCGATCTGATCGCCGCTGTCGGCGCGCCGGCGGCCTGCGCGGACAGATTGCGGGAGGATTTTGCGATAGCCGCCAATCTGCCGCCACCTGCCTTGATCCCGAAGCGCGGCATGGTGGTGCAGGCGGGCGGAGCCGACCGGCCCGGGTGCGTCTTGCGGATCATCCGTTACCTGTCGGCAGCAACCGGGGAAGACGTGCTGCAATATCACCATGCCCGCGCCAGGCGTGCCGGGCTGAAGGTCAAGAGGCTGGGCGCCGCTGTCATCGCCGCCAATGGCAAGGGCGCCGAACGGCTGGCTGTGCATGTGCGTAATGCAGCCCACGGGTTGACCGGGGTGACGCTGGTGTACCGCGCGAATTAAGGCCTGAGGCCCACCGTAATCCCGGCGCGGGGCTGATCCAGTTCGGTGCTGGCGACCGGATAGGCGCAATAATCGGCCGCATAATAGGCCGCAGGGCGGTGATTGCCCGACAGGCCGATCCCGCCGAACGGCGCCTTGGATGAAGCCCCGTTGGTCGGTGAGTTCCAGTTGATGATCCCGGCCCTGATATTGGCCCAGAAACGCCCGTAATCATCGGGCGATCCGCCGATCAGCGATGCCGACAGACCGAAGCGGGTGTTGTTCGCTTCGGCAATCGCGGTGTCGAGATCGGGGACGCGGATCACCTGCAACAGCGGGCCGAACAGTTCGATATCCGGGCGTTCGGGTACATCGGTCACATCGATGATGCCGGGGCTGAGAAATGGCAGATCGGGCGCCGTGCGGCGCATATGCAGCAATACACGCCCGCCTGCTGTCAGCAGCGCGACGAAGCTTTCCGAAAGGCGGTCGGCGGTTTCATTGTCGATCACCGGCCCCATGAAGGGCTGGGGTTCGCCCAGCGGATCACCCACCATCAGCTTGCGCGCCAACGGCACCAGTTCTGCCATCAGATCATCGTAAACGCTGTCCTTGACGATCAATCGCCGCGCCGCCGTGCAGCGTTGCCCGGCGGTGGCAAAGGCGCTTTGCACGATGATCGCAGCTGCATCGGCCAGTTTCGGCGTGTCGGTGACGACAATGGGATTGTTGCCGCCCATTTCCAGCGCGACGATCTTGGCCGGATTAGCGGCCAGTTTGCGGTTGATCGAGATCCCGGCCTGCGCCGATCCGGTGAACAGCACGCCGTCAATGCCGGGATGAGCGACCAGCGCCTTGCCTTCTTCCGGCCCGCCGACGATCAACTGGATCACGTCTTCCGGCACGCCCGCGCTGTGGAAGGCGGCGACCAGCGCTTCCCCCACAGCGGGGCTTTTTTCCGAAGGTTTGAACAACACCGCATTGCCCGCGATCAGCGCGGGCACGATGTGGCCATTGGGCAGGTGCGCAGGGAAGTTGAACGGGCCGATCACCGCCATCACCCCGTGCGGTTTGTGGCGCAGCGCCGCGCTTCCCCCGATCCCGGCGTCGAATTTCTTCTTGCCGGTGCGTTCGGCATAGGCCTGCACCGAAATATCGACCTTGTTCACCACCGCGTCGATTTCATTGCGGGCTTCCCACAGGGGCTTGCCAGTTTCGCGGGCGATCAGATCGGCAAAGGTGTCCGCATCGCGGCGAACGCTATTGGCGAAGTCGCGCATGATGCCGATGCGGGTGGTAAGCGGCTGGGCGGCCCACGGCGCCCAGGCGCGGCGCGCGGCAGAAACCGCCGCATCAACATTGGTCAGCGGCCCACGCCACAATTCCTCACCGCTTGCCGGTTCGTACGAAATGAGGATGTTATCGGTCACGCTATCGCAATCTTGCCTGATTGGGGCTGCCCACGATTTAAAGGATCGCCACTTATAGTGATCAGGAATGAAAAGATAGGGGGTGCCCGGTTACGCATGACCACAAGGGTGCGGCGCAGGTCCGTGAGCCTCGCCCATGCGCCGCAACGCGGCGACTTTGGCGTTGAGCGGGGCCCAGTCATCGCCTTCGGCAATGGCGGTCCAGATTGCCTCCACCTCATCGATCAGCATGGATTGCGGGCTTTCGTCGGCCCAGTAGGCGTGCGTGTCGGGGACAGGTTGGTAGGCAGCCAGCGCCGCTCCCAAGGCGCCGGTTGCCGCGCCGCGCCCGCCGCGATGGCCGAAGAAGAAGGCATCGGGCTGGGCGTGATCATCGGTCATGGCAGCTTCACACGCGGCGACCAGCTGCGTGTCAGCCTCGATCCCCTGCGGCACAACGCCCAGCCGCCAGCACCAGCGCCGCGCAACCGCCTCCATGTAAAGCGGTCCGAACCGTTCCAGCGCGGCAACCAGCGGCGCGGTGTCGGCGTGGAGGCGCAGGGCGACTGCCAGCTGCCCGCAATTCCAGTGCAGCGCCTCGGGCTGGCGGCCAAAGGCGTAGAGCCCGGCATGGTCGAAATAGGCGGCGGTGAAGCCCGGCTCCCATTCGGGCAGCCAGCGCCAAGGGCCGTAATCGAAACTTTCGCCCGTTACGTTCATGTTATCGGTGTTGAGCACCCCGTGAACGAAGCCTGCCACCATGTAGCTGGCGGCCAGATCGGCCATGCGTTCCACGACATTATGCATCAGCCGGATCGCCGGTTCATCGCGGCCCGGCGCATCGGCGGGCGGGGGCGGGCCGGGGAACAGGGTAAGGCAGTAATCGATCAACGCCGCCATTTCATCCGCCTGCTCCAGCGCGAGCAGGCGCTGGAATGTGCCGATGCGGATGTGCGAATGCGACAGGCGCACCAGCACGGCAGAGCGCGTCGGGCTGGGTTCATCCCCGCGCCACAGGCTTTCGCCGGTTTCGATCACGCTGAAGGTTTTCGACGTGTTGACGCCCAATGCCTCCAGCATTTCTGTCGCCAGAATTTCCCGCACTGCGCCTTTCAGCGTCAACCGGCCATCGCCCGCCCGGCTCCACGGCGTCTGGCCCGAACCCTTTGTGCCAAGGTCCAGCAAGCGGCCATCTGCCCCGCGCATCTGGGCAAACAGGAACCCGCGTCCGTCGCCGATTTCGGGGTTGTAAACGCGGAACTGGTGCCCGTGATACCGCAGCGCCAGCGGCTGGGGGAGGTTGCCGGACAAGGGGACAAAGCGCCCGAAATGCGCCGTCCATTCCGCATCCGTCAGGCCCGCCAGCCCGATGCTGGCCGCCGCGCGGTCATTGCGCCAACGCAGCCGCGTTTCGGGAAAGTCCGCCGCAGCCACCGGATCGCCCAACCAGCCGGCCAGCGGCAGGATCGCAGGATCACCGCAATAGGGGGCAGATAAATCGGAGTGTTGCACAGGCTCGCTCATCCCGCGATAGTGGGGGCAAGGAGGCCTGCGCGCAAGCATTCCGGCCCAAGCATCAAAGGGAATACCGCCGCCAATGGCTGCCACATACGAAGATCGCTACTGGACCAGCAGCGACGGACTTAACCTGCATTACCGCAATTATGCCGGACCGGATGAAACTGCTGCCAAGCTGCCGGTGCTGTGCATGCATGGCCTGACGCGCAACGCCCGCGATTTTGCCGCGCTGGCCGAAGTGCTGGCCGCCAGCCGCCGTGTGATCGTGCCCGAAATGCGCGGCCGGGGGCTGAGCGATTATGCGCCGGATTCGGACACCTATTCGCCCGTCACCTACGTACAGGACGTGGAAAAACTGCTGGCCGAAGAAGGCATCACCCGCTTTGCCGTGGTCGGCACGTCGATGGGCGGGTTGATGACCATGCTGATGGCCGCCGCAAACCCCGGCCGCATGACAGCGGTGGTGATGAACGATATCGGCCCGGTGGTCGATCCTGCGGGGCTGTCGCGCATTTCAGGCTATGTCGGGCAGGGGCGCAGTTATCCCACCTGGGTCCACGCTGCCCGCGGGCTGGCCGAGGCGCATGGCGCGGCTTTCCCGGATTTCGATCTCGACCAGTGGCTCGAAATGGCGAAGCGCACGATGGTGGTGACGCAGAACGGGCGAATCAGCTTCGATTACGACATGGCGATTGCCGAACCTTTCGCGAAACCCGGCAACGCCGCGCCGGCGAACCTGTGGCCTGCGTTCGATGCGCTGGCGGGCGTGCCGATGCTGCTGGTGCGCGGCGGGCTGTCCGATCTGTTGAGCGAAGATACTGTTGCACAAATGGGCCAGCGCAACCCCGCGATGCGCACCATCACCGTGCCGCGCGTCGGCCATGCCCCGACGCTGGACGAGGCCGAGGTGCGCGCCGCGATCCTTGCCCTGCTGGACAGCGCGGAGTGAGCCAAGCGGGGGGCGACGAGGTGCCCTGCATCCTTCACTGTCACTCCACCTTTTCGGCGGGCGGGAAGGAAGTACGCTGCGCCCGGCTGATGAATGCATGGGGGCCGCGCCTGCACCACACCATCATTTCGGGTGAGCCTGGCGCGCTGGCCGCTGCCGCGCTGGTCGGCACGCACGTGCAGGTGGAATATCCTGCCACCTTCCCGTCATTGGTGGGGCGCCCCACGCCCGGGCGGATGGCGGCACTGGCCAAGGCCATGCAGGGATATGATCTGATCTGCACGTATAATTGGGGGGCGATGGATGTGGTGATGGCGCACCGGCTGTTTGCCGATGCCTATCGCCTGCCCCCGCTGGTCCACCACGAAGACGGCTTCAACGAGGACGAGGCCGAGAGCCTGAAACCGGTCCGCAACCTGTATCGCCGTGCTGCGCTGGGCCGGGCGGCGCGGGTGATCGTGCCTTCGACGGGGCTGGAACGGATTGCGCTGGACGTGTGGGACCAGCCCGCCGCCCGCATCAAACGGATCGCCAACGGGATCGACACCGCCGCCTTTTCCGCGCCGCCGCGCGCAGATGCGCTGCCGATCGCCAAGCCACAAGGCGTGTATTGGGTCGGCACGCTGGCGGGCCTTCGCGCGGTCAAGCGATTGCCCGATCTGGTCGCGGCCTTCGCAAGCCTGCCGCCCGAATGGCACCTTGTGATCTGCGGCGAAGGGCCGGAACGCGGCGCGATTATTGCCGCAGCCGAGGCAGCGGGATGCACGGCGCGGGTCCACCTGCCCGGCAATGTCGATCCGGCCAAGGTGGTCGGCCTGTTCGATATCTTCGCGCTGTCATCCGCGTCCGAACAATTCCCGCTGTCAGTGGTGGAAGCGATGGCGGCGGGATTGCCGGTGGCCGCACCCGATGTCGGTGATATCCGGCACATCCTTGGCGATGAAAACGGCACGCTGATCGCCCCGGTGGGCGATGTGGGCGCGCTGGGTGAGGCGCTTTCTGCATTGGCCGCCGATCCGGCGCTGCGCACGCGGCTTGGCCAAGCCAATCAGGCGCGCGCGCGGGCAGAGTTCGATTTCGCCGCCATGCTGGCCGCTTACGAGGCGGTCTATGCAGCGGCGATGGGCCGCCCGTTCTAGATCGCCGCTCGTGCTTCATCCCGCGTTCAACCCCGCCGTCCGATACCTGCCGGTCATTGCAGCCGCCATTGCGCGTGCCGCCGCACCTGCCTAAAGAGCGCGCGGATCATAGAAACGAGGATACCTGGCCCGACATGGCGCGCACTCCGATCACCACTCCTGCGGCCCCCACCACCTCACGCGAGGACGACGTGCTGATCCGCGAAATCGACGAAGCGGTTCGCGAAGATGCGGCGCTCACGTTCCTGCGCGACCATGGGGTGAAGCTGCTGGGCGCCATCACGCTGGGTCTTGCCGGGCTGGGCGGGTACCTGATCTGGGATCACTACGCCGAACAGGATCTGGAACAGCAGTCCGAAACGCTGATTGCCGCGCTTGATTCAGCCGACGGGCGCGATTTTGCAGCTGCATCGCAAAAGGTTGCCCCGCTGCTGGCAGATGGCAGTTCTGCCGGTGCGCGCGCTGCGGCTCGCTTCATTCAGGCAGCTGCCGCGCTGGAGGCGGGTGATACCGCCAAGGCGACCGGGCTTTACAAGGCGATCGCCGCCGATGCCGACGCGCCGCCCGCGCTGCTCGATCTGGCCCGCATCCGCGAAGTCAGCACCAATTTCGACCGCATGAAACCGGCCGACGTGATCGCGCAGCTGGGTGACCTTGCCAAACCGGACAGCGCCTATTTCGGTTCCGCCGGAGAACTGGTGGCGATGGCGCATCTTGAAGGCGGCAACCGCGCTGCGGCGGGGAAGATTTTCGCCGACATCGCGAAGGATGAAAAGCAGCCCGAAAGCCTGCGCAGCCGCGCGCGCCAGATGGCCGGCTTGATGGGGGTCGATGCAGTGGTCGATGTCGACAAGCTGCTGAAAGATCAAGGGGTCACGTCCGAAGGGGATGGCGGCGTCGCCGCAGCCCAGTAAAGACGCAAGATTGGAACGGACGGGAATGACAAAGACGAAAATCGCGCGCGCTGCGCTGCTGGCAGGATTGATGGCCGCCGGGCTGACCGGCTGCAAGGGCGGGCTGTTCGGCGGCAAGGACGAAAAGACCACGCCGACTGTCGGCAACCGGGTTCCGATCCTGTCGCGCATTGAAAGCGGGGCCGAAGTCGATCCCGCGCTCGCTGCGATTTCAGTCGTGCTGCCGCCTGCGCGCGTCAATGCCGAATGGGCGCAGGCTGGCGGCGCGGCCGGCAAGTCCTATGGCCACCTCGCGCTGGCTGAAAACCCGTCGAAGGTGTGGACCGCTCAGGTCGCCGGGGCCAGCGACCGGATGCGGCTGGCCGCAGCGCCGGTGATTGGCGGGGGCAAGCTGTTTGCCGAAGGCACTGACGGCGTGATCGTCGCCTTCGACAAGGCCACCGGCGCCAAGCTGTGGACCCGCGGCGATGAAGGCATGACCAAGGATCAGGCGCCGTCGGCATTCGGCGGCGGGGTCAGCTACGAAGCGGGCAAGCTTTACGCCACCAACGGCGTGGGCGATGTGAAGGCGGTCAATGCCGAAACGGGCGAAGTGCTGTGGAAGGTCAAACCGGCCGGTCCCTTGCGCGGTTCGCCGACCATCGCCTTTGGCCAGCTGTTCGTCATGACGCAGGATAACCAGCTGATTTCGCTGAAGTCGGCGGATGGTTCACTGGTGTGGGACGAAAGCGGATCGAACACCCAGTCGGGCGTGTTCGGGGTGGCGGCGCCGTCTGCCGGTCAGGGGACTATCGTTGGCGGTTATTCCAGCGGCGAATTGACGGCCTATCGGTACGAAAATGGCCGGGTGTTGTGGTCGGACGCGCTGGCGCGCACCAATATCTCGACCACGGTGGGCACCATCACGGACATCGATGCCGATCCGATCATCGATTCGGGCCGCGTCTATGCCTTGGGGCAGGGCGGGCGCATGGCCGCCTATGAACTGGTCACCGGCCAGCGCATCTGGGAATTGAACCTTGCGGGCATCTCCACCCCGGCGATTGCGGGCGAGTGGATATTCACGCTGACCGATGACGCGCGCCTGCTGGCGATTGCGCGGTCTTCGGGGCGGGTGCGCTGGATCACGCAGCTTCAGGGTTACAAGGACGCCGAAGACAAGAAGGGCCCGATTTTCTGGACCGGCCCGGTGCTGGCAGGCGGCGCGCTGTGGGTCGCCAGTTCGCGCGGTGAAATCTGGAAAGTGAGCGCGGGCGAAGGCTCGGCCAGCCTGTTTGCCGATGTCGGCCAGCCGGTCAGCCTGCCACCGGTGGTGGCGGACGGCTTCCTGTATGTGATGGATGACGCAGGCACCATTCACGCCTGGAAGTAGGTTCCAACAGGGGGTTGGGCGTCAACGGGCGCCAGACCCCCTCCAGACCGGGGTTAGACCCCTGACAGACCGCCTTAGGCAGGTTCTGGCGGCGTCTTGCCCGTCTGTTAACCCTTATCCTGTAGGGCACGGTGGTCATGATTGCGCCGCCCATGCCCCTGCCAACACCGCGCCCTCGGCCGCCGGTCAGCGACGTTTCAACCGGCGTCGGGCTGGCGGGGCTGGCGGGGCTGTTTGTATGGATTGCGTTCTGCCGATCCTACCCTGACATCGCTGGCGTGCTGGGCATGGGCGGCGCTTTTTCCGGCGAACGGGGAGTGTTGTCCGGCCCTTACGCCGCGCTTGCCGCCATGCTGTTCACCGCTTTGCCGATGGCGCTGTGGTCGGTGCTGGTCGACAAGGTTCACCTGCGCCCCTCCACCGGGATCGACTGGCAGCTGAAGCGTCCGCTGGCCGAGGTTATGCCGGTGGCGGTCATCAAGCTGGTCGGATTGTGGGCAACCTGGGCGCTGATCGCCGCGTTTTACGCGCTGGCGCGGTGGTATTGGACGGGCAATTACCTGTTCGCCATGGACGTGCTGACGATCGCTATCCTTCCGCTTGTAACGCTTTCTGTTCCTTATGTAATCTGGCTCGACCGCTATCTGGTCGAACCGCGCGACGGGGCGTTCCAGTTCGGCGCTTTCGTTGTGGGCGGCGGGATGATCGGGCGCGATCAATGGGACGCGGCAACGCTGGCCAAGCATTGGCGGGCATGGGGGATCAAGGGGTTCTTCGGCGCCTTCATGATTTCCATCCTGCCGCCGGGATTTGCGCAGGTGGTAACGGCTGATCCTGCACAACTCATTGGCAATCCTGTCGCATTCGTGATGCTGCTGGTGACGCTGCTGTTCCTGATCGACGTGCAGATCGGTACGGTCGGCTATCTTCTGACAATGCGCCCGCTCGATTCGCATATCCGGTCAGGCAACCCGTTTCTGGCGGGCTGGCTGGCCGCGCTGCTGTGCTATCCGCCGTTTGTGTGGGGGATCATTGGTCCGAATGACCAGATCTTGAGTTATGAATTTGCCACTCCGGGATGGGAGCACTGGCTGGCTGGCAGCGACGCGCTGCTATGGGCGTGGGGCGGGGTTCTGGTTGCGCTTACCGGCGTTTATGCCTGGGCGACGGTGGTGTTCGGCATCCGCTTTTCAAACCTCACCTATCGCGGCGTGCTGACCCACGGGCCGTATCGCTTCACCCGCCACCCGGCCTACTTGTCCAAAAACCTGTTCTGGTGGGCGTCTGTCCTGCCGTTTCTGGTGACCGGCGGATCATGGCTGGAGGCGCTGCGAAACTGCGTTTTCCTACTGGTGGTGAACGCCATATATTACTGGCGAGCGCGCACCGAAGAAGCGCACTTGATGGCCGAAGACGCCAAATACCGTGAATATCACGCGTGGATGGAACAGCACGGCCTGATCACCGCGCGGCTCGCCCGGTTGAAGCGCCGCCTCACCGGCGGTGCGTCCAGTGGCAACCGGGCGCAGCTTCACCCCGCCGAGTAGGATTACATCACCGGCGATCCTTCATCGGCGTGGAATTTCACGGCTTCGATCACCTCAAAATCCAGCCCAGCGATGGCCGCGCCGAACGCCGCCATATGCGGCGTGGCAAAGTGCGCGGCGAGGGCGGCTTCGTCCTGCCATTTTTCGACGATGTGGATCACGCCGGGCTGCAACATATCCTCGGTGAAGGCATAGGCGATGCAGCCGTCTTCGGCGTTCGACGCGGCGACCATATCGGCAATCGCCGCGCGGGCTGCCGCCATCGAATCCGCACCCAGTTTGGCCTTGGCCAGAACAATCAGCATCTTGAACTCCCTCCTTTAGAAGGACTGTTCATAGACCCGGGTGATGTCGCCGTTCCACTCGCCATAATAGGCATCCAGCAGGCGCTGCGCCGGAACCTTGCCGCTGGCGACGATTTCGTCGAGCGTTTCGAGATAGCCGGTTTCGTTATCGCCTGACGCATTGAGCCGCGCCCGCGCCGCTAGCCCCTTATGCGCGATAGCGAGAGCTTCGCGCCCGATATCGCGCAGGGTATGGCCGCCGGGAACGGGCGAATCCAGCGCCAGCTTGGGAGCGGCCGAACGCAGCGCCTCACGCTCCTCCATCGTCCAGTCCTTGACCAGATCCCATGCTGCATCGAGCGCGCCCTGATCGTAAAGCAGGCCGACCCAGAAGGCGGGCAGGGCGCAAATCCGGCTCCACGGCCCGCCATCCGCGCCGCGCATTTCGAGGAAGCTTTTCAGCCGCACCTCGGGGAAGGCGGTGGACAGGTGGTCCCACCAATCGCTTTGCGTCGGGCGTTCGCCCGGCAGAACCGACAGCTTGCCGTCAAGGAAATCGCGGAACGAAAGCCCCGCCGCATCGATATATTTCCCGTCGCGGAAGACGAAATACATCGGCACATCAAGCATATACTTGGCCCAGCGCTCATACCCGAACCCGTCTTCGAACACGAAGGGCAGCATCCCGGTGCGGTGCGGATCGGTGTCCGACCAGATGTGCGAACGGTACGACAGGAAACCGTTGGGCTTTCCTTCGGTGAACGGCGAATTGGCAAACAGCGCGGTCGCCAGCGGTTGCAGCGCGAGACCGACGCGGAATTTCTTCACCATGTCGGCTTCGGACTGGTAATCGAGGTTCACCTGAATGGTGCAGGTGCGCAGCATCATGTCGAGGCCCATCGTGCCGACCCGCGGCATATGCCGCAGCATGATGTCATAGCGGCCCTTGGGCATGATCGGCAGTTCTTCGCGGGTCTTGTCCGGCCACATGCCGAGCCCGAGATAGCCGACGCCGCATTTCTCGCCGACTTGCTTGACCTGCGCCAGATGCCGCCCGGTTTCCGCGCAGGTCTGGTGCAGGTTTTCCAGCGGTGCACCCGACAGTTCAAGCTGCCCGGCAGGTTCAAGGCTGACCGCGCCATCCTCGCCTTTCAGGGCGATGACATTGCCGCCTTCGACCACCGGTTCCCACCCGAATTGTTCCAGCCCGCCCAGCAGATCGCGGATGCCGCAGGGCTCACCGTAAGACGGGGCGCTGTGGTCCTTGTGCTTGTAGACGAGCTTTTCGTGCTCGGTGCCGATGCGCCAATCCTCGGGCGGTTTTTCGCCGCCGATCATGGGCGCCAGCAATTGGTCGAAGCCTTCGATCACCGGATCGTGGGCAGTGGAAGCTTCGCGTGTGCTCATCGGATTGAGGCCCTCTCTGGCCGGTTGCTTTAGAAAACGGGTTTGCTGGTGGGAAGGGCAAAACGTATTTGCCCCCGCGAAGCGCGGCTACCAGTCGCCGGCATTGGCCATCCACACGGCAAGGCCGGCAATGGCAGCCGTCTCGCCGCGCAGGATGCGCGGGCCAAGCGTGATGGGCTGCGCGGCAGGGTGGGCGCGAATGGCGGCGCGCTCGGCCTCGTCGAAGCCGCCTTCGGGGCCGGTGAGGATGGCGGCGGGGCCGGAATGGGCCTTGAAAGCGGCGGCGGCCGGTTCGCCGCCCTGTTCTTTGGCATTTTCGTCAGCGAAGAACAGCGCGCGGCCCTCCGGCCAAGCGGCCAGCAGCGCATCCAGCTTCACCGGATCGGCCAAGGCGGGGAGGGCGGTGCGGGCGCATTGTTCGGCCGCTTCGGTGGTGATGGCGCGGGCGCGATCCATGTTGAGCTTGTCCGCGACGCAGCGACGGGTGATCACCGGCTGGATGCGCGCGGCGCCCAGTTCGGTCGCTTTCTCCAGAACCAGATCGAAGCGGTCCTTCTTGAGCAGGGCGGGGCACAGCCACAGATCGGGCACCGCTTCGCGCGGGCGGAGCATCTCGGCCACGTCCAGCACCACGTCACGCTTGCCGACGTCGCTGACCCGCGCGGCCCATTCTCCGGTGAGATCGTCGCACAGGATCACCACGTCACCCGGAGCAACGCGCATGACGCGGGCAAGGTAATGCGCGGGATTGCCGTCGATCCGCACGGCGTCACCGGTGCGTAATTCTTGCGGCACAAACAGGCGCGGTGCGCTTTTCGGGGGCCAGGCGGGGGTTGCGGGCATGGCTTTGCACTAGGCGCGGGGGCCGCTAGGGAGCAAGTCATGTCCGCACGAACCGCACAATTCCTGATCGCCGCCGTGTTCCTGTTGCTGGGCGGCTGGGCGCTGTTTGCACCTGCACTCGCAATCGAGCTGGCCATTGCCGAGCCATATCGGGATGACAGCTTTTTCGCGCGCTTTGCGGTTGCCTGCTTCGGCGCGCAGGCGGTCTTGTTCGGGTTCATGGCACTGTTCACCCGGTGGAGCGCGCGCAGTTTTGCCGTGTTCGGCGTGCTGCTGCTCCCGTTCTTCGGCTTCAATTACTGGTTCCATTACGAGGTGCCGGTGCTGACCAGCATCGGAATGCTCGACTTCGCCGGCAACGTGACCATGCTGGCACTGGCGATCATGGGCTGGCGGGCAGCGAAGGCAGGGGCGGCATGACCGAACAGATCGTCCCCGACAGCGAGCACCGCGGGTTGGTAGCCCGCCTGCCACAGCTTCCGCGTGATCTTGCGCTGCTGGCGCGGTTCGACCGGCCGATTGGGTGGTGGCTGCTGTTCTGGCCCTGCGTCTTCGGAGTGTGGCTGGCAGGCGCGGGTTGGCAATTCGCGCTGCTCGGCTGGATGCTGATTGGCTCCATCGCCATGCGCGGGGCGGGTTGTGTTTATAATGACATCGTTGACGCCGATCTCGATGCGAAGGTCGCGCGCACAGCGCTGCGTCCGGTGGCAAGTGGTCGGGTGTCGAAGAAGGTCGCGTGGATCTGGCTGCTGGCGCTGTGCCTGATCGGGCTGGTGGTGCTGCTGCAATTGCGTGTACCGGCCCAGGCGGCGGCGCTCGGCAGCTTGGCGCTGGTCGCGGCCTATCCCTTCATGAAGCGCATCACCTGGTGGCCGCAGGCATGGCTGGGCATGGTGTTCAATTGGGGCCTGCTGGTGGGGTGGGCGGAGCTGCGCTGGGATAACTGGGATGCCTTGGCAGCGGTCTATGCCGGGTGCATCTGCTGGGTCATCGGGTACGATACGATCTACGCCCTGCAAGACCGCGAGGATGACGCGATGGTTGGTATCCGGTCATCGGCGCTGGCGATGGGTGCGCGGGTGCAGGGCGGTATCGCGGGGTTCTATGCCGGGGCGGTGGGCCTGTGGGCGCTTGGTTTCTGGCTGTACCGCGAAGACCCGCTGGCACTGCTCGCGCTGGTCCCGGTGGCAGGGCATCTGGCGTGGCAGGTGCTGACCTTGGATGCTGAAGACCCGGACAATCCGCTTTCGCGGTTCAGGTCGAACCGCTGGACGGGGGCGCTGATGGCCGCGGCGTGTTTCGTGGTCGGGAACGCTTGAGGTGTGTAACCTCTACCGCATGACCAAAAACGCGCACGAGGTCGCGGCGTGGTTCAAAGCGGTCGAGGGCGCAGGCGGGGCAAACTTCGCGGCCGAGGTCTATCCCGGCTACACCGGGCTGGTCGTTGCGGAAGGGGCGGTAAGGCCCATGACCTGGGGCTTTCCGCTGGTGCTGAACGGCGCGAAGGGGCAACCGCTGAAGCCCAAGCCGGTCAATAACGCGCGGGCCGACAAGCTGGGCACGGCTTTCTGGCGTAACGCGTTCGAGACGCGGCGCTGCCTGATCCCGCTCACCGCTTGGGCCGAGGCCGAGGGACCGAAAGGTCGGATGACCCGCACATGGCTGAACCTGCCCGATGCGCCGCTGTTTGCCGCTGCCGGCCTGTGGCGGCCATCGGACGAATGGGGCGACTGCTATTCCATGGTGATGACGGACAGCGAAGGCACCAGCGTCGCCCCCGTTCACGAACGGATGCCGGTGCTGATCGCGCCGCAGGATCAGGCGCGCTGGCTGGGCGGAAGCGGGCAGGAGGCGCTGGACCTGTGCCGGGGCTGGGCAGGGCCGGTCACCATTGATCGCACCCCCGATCCTTGGGGCAAGCCTGCGCCGCAGCCTCTGCAGCCCGGATTGTTCTGACCGACCGATAGCCCGGCGCATGACTGGCGTCGACGAACGACACGCCGCGTCGATCAATCGCGTGTGTTATTCCACCAAGACGGCTTCCCAAGGGCGCGTTCTGCGTTACGATGCAACATATTAGATCAGGGGACCAGCATGCTCGAACTCAGCGGCGTCAGCCACACCTACCCCAACGGGACCCACGCGCTCGATAATGTGACGCTGTCGATCCCCAAGGGAATGTTCGGGCTGCTGGGGCCGAACGGCGCGGGCAAATCGACCTTGATGCGCACCATTGCGACGCTTCAGGCGCCCACGCAAGGAGCCATCCGCTTCGGCGATATTGACGTTCTGGCAGAACCTGACCGCCTGCGCCGCACGCTGGGCTATCTGCCGCAGGATTTCGGCGTCTATCCGCGCGTCTCGGCGCAGGTGATGCTGGATCACATGGCGGTGCTGAAGGGTGTGACGGGCGCGGGCGAGCGGAAGGCGATGGTCGAGCATTTGCTGAACCAGACCAACCTGTGGAGCGTGCGTGGCAAGGCAATTGCGGGCTTTTCGGGCGGGATGCGCCAGCGGTTCGGCATCGCGCAGGCGCTGATCGGGGAGCCTGAACTGATCATTGTCGATGAACCCACCGCCGGCCTTGACCCCGAAGAACGCAACCGCTTCCTCAACCTGCTGGCAGGCATCGGCGAGAATGTGGTGGTGATCCTGTCCACCCACATCGTCGATGATGTTGCCGATCTGTGCCCGCGCATGGCGGTGTTGGCGGGCGGCAAGCTGCGGCTGGAAGGCGCGCCGCATGATCTGATCGCCTCCACCAAGGGCCGCGTCTGGCAGAAGACCGTGCCGCACACCCACCTTGCCGACATGCAGGCGCAATACGAGGTGATCTCGCACCGCTTCTTTGCCGGCGATATCGTGGTGCACGTGCTGGCCGACACCTGCCCCGAAGGCTTTGCGCCGGTCAGCGGGGGGCTGGAGGACGTCTATTTCGCCACCCTCGCCGAAACCCGCCGCACGCCTGCACACGCCGCGTAAGGGGGGCCGGACCGATGCTGACCGCCCGCCTTGCCGCGTTCGAAATCCGCTACCAGCTCAGGAACCCGGTGTTCTGGGTTTCCATGGCGATCTTCTTCCTGATCGGCTTCGGCATCTCCGCCAGCGACAATGTGAGCTTCGGCTCGCCCGGCGCGGTGAACGAGAATTCGCCCTTCACCGTCTCTATCGCCATCGCGCTGCTGACGATCTTCTACCTCTTCGTCATCACCGCCTTCGTCGCCAATGCCGTGGTGCGCGATGATGCGACGGGCTTTGGCCCGATGATCCGCGCGACCCCGGTGGGGCGCACCTCGTTCCTTGCCGGACGCTTTCTTGGCGGGCTGGCGATTGCGATCCTCGGCTATCTGGCGGTTCCGGCCGGCATTGCCGTGGGCGCGGCGATGCCGTGGGTCGATCCCGAAACCGTGGGGCCGAACAGCCTTGCGCTATACCTGTGGCCGTTCCTCGTCATCGCCATCCCCAACCTGCTCCTGTCCGCGGCGCTGCTGTTCGCGCTGGCGACGATGACCCGGTCAATGCTGGCGAGCTATATCGGCGTGGTTGTGCTGGTGATGGCTTACCTTTCGGTCCCGCTGCTGCTTGGCGATGATCCGAGCTGGCAGGATACCGTCGCGCAGTTCGAGCCGTTCGGCACCGGCGCGGTGGGCGAGGTTTCGCGATATTGGACTGCCGCAGACATGAACACCAGGCCGGTCCCGCTGGAAGGCAACCTGCTGTTCAACCGCATCTTCGTGCTCGGCCTTTCG
This sequence comes from Porphyrobacter sp., assembly GCA_041639595.1. Lineage (GTDB taxonomy): Bacteria > Pseudomonadota > Alphaproteobacteria > Sphingomonadales > Sphingomonadaceae > Erythrobacter. The sequence goes on along the minus strand of JBEQBX010000001.1, from coordinate 89,482 downwards.
GCGCTGTTCCTGGGCCTTGCTTGGCTGCGTTTCAGCATGACCGAGCGTGCGCCTTCACGCTGGCAGCTGCGCCGCCTCGCCAAGCAGGCTGTGAAGGCCGCCAAGGCAGGCAGTATCGCGCCGCAATCCCTGACCCGGCCTGTCACCCGCCACTTTGGCTTCGGCCATGCGCTTGCCACCTTCGGCCTGCGGCTGCACGCCGAGGTGATGTTCGTGCTGAAAAGCCCCGGCCTGATTGTCCTGCTGCTGATCTCGGTCGCCTTTACCGCGCTCAACCTCGCCTTCGCCGCGACGAGCTATGGCACGCCGTCCTACCCGCTGACCGCCAATGTCATCGAAACCGTGACCGGCAGCGCCGCGCTGTTCAGCCTGATCGTCGCGGTGTTCTATGGTGGCGAACTGGTGTGGCGCGAACGTGATGTGAAGATGGCTGAAATCATCGACGCCGCGCCCGTGCCGGCATGGACGATGTTCGTGCCCAAGATCATCGCCATCTTCGCCGTGCTGCTGGCGATGGCGCTGGCGGGGATGGCAACGGGCGTCTTGTTCCAGCTGGCCAAGGGTGCGCCCAGCATCGATTTTGGCCTCTATCTGTCGGCCTATGTCATCCCGCAGAGCATCGATCTGCTGCTGCTGGCGGTGCTGGCGGTGTTCTTTCAGGTGCTCAGCCCGAACAAGTATCTCGGCTGGGGGCTGTTTCTGGTGTGGTTCGTCAGCCGCATCTTCCTGTCGAACCTTGGCTATACCAACATCCTGTACTCCTATTCGGGCACCCCAGCCGAGCCTTTGAGCGACATGAACGGCATGGGCGGCTTCTGGGTCGGCGCGGCTATCGCAAGGGTCTATTGGGTGTGCTTTGGTGTGGTGCTGCTGGTGCTGGCGCACTGGGCCTGGCCGCGCGGCACGGTGGTTGCGGTGGTGCCGCGGCTGAAGGGCATGGCCCGCCGCATGACCATTGCCTCGGGCGGGATCGCGCTGGCGGCGGTGGCCGGCATGGTCGGCACCGGCCTTATCATCCACCACAATATCAAGGTGCTGAACCAGTTCGAAACCTCGGACGAGGCCGAGGCGCGGCTCGCCGATTACGAGCGCAAATATCTCAAATATGCCAGCCTGCCGCGCCCGTTGATCACCGATGTCGCCTTCGATGTCGCGGTCTACCCCGATGAGCGCCGGATGGAGGTGAAGGGCCATTACGACCTGCGCAATGACAGCGGCGTGCCGATCACCGAACTGCACGTGCGGCAGGGTGACGATACCGTGACCTTCAGCCGTCTCGACATCGCGGGCGCAAAGCTTGCGTCCCACGACAAGACCAACGCCTACCGCATCTTCCGCTTTGCGACGCCGCTGGCGCCCGGGGCGACGACGCGGCTCGACTTCGCGTCGCAGGTGTGGCGGCGCGGCTTTCCCAATCGCGACGCGGACACCGACATTGTCGACAATGGCACCTTCGTGAACAATTTCACCTTTGCGCCGATAATCGGGATGGACCAGCGCCGCCTGTTGCAGGATCGCACCGCACGGCGGCGTCAGGGCCTTCCGGCGGAAATGCGCACGGCCAAGCTGGAGGATACCTCGGCACAGGCGCGCAATTATGTCGGCGCGGACTGGGTCAATTCGCGCATCACCGTCAGCACGGCCGCCGATCAGGTGCCGATTGCGCCGGGCAACAAGGTCTCCGACGCGGTGAAGGGCGGGCGCCGCGTGGCGGTGTTTGAAAGCCCGGCGCCGATCCTCAACTTCTTCTCGATCCAATCGGCCCGCTATGCCGTGGCCGAGGAGCAGGTCGGCCCGGTGCGGCTGAGCGTCTATCACGATCCGCGCCACGCATGGAACGTACCCGCGATGCAAAAGGCGCTGAAGACCAGCCTTGCCTATTACGAAAGCAACTTCGGCCCCTACCAGTTCGGCTATGCCCGGATCATCGAGTTTCCGGGCTATGACAGCTTCGCGCAGGCCTTTGCGGGCACCATGCCCTATTCCGAAAGCATCGGCTTTGCCGCTGACGTGCGCGATCCCGAGACGATCGATTATGTCTCCTACATCACCGCGCATGAACTGGGGCACCAGTACTGGGCACATCAGGTGATCGGGGCCGATATGCAGGGCCAGACGCTCCTGTCTGAAACGCTGGCGCAATATTCGGCGCTGATGGTGATGAAAGAGCTTTACGGCGAAGACAAGATCCGCCGCTTCCTCAAGTTTGAGCTGGATAGCTACCTGTCGGGCCGCAAGGGCGACCCCCTGCCAGAACAGCCGCTGATCCGGGTCGAGAACCAGCAGCACATCCATTACCGCAAGGGCAGCCTTGCGATGTACCTCCTCCAGCAGCGGCTGGGCGAGGATGCGGTCAACCGCGCGCTGGCGCGGCTGATCGACCGCTACAAGTTCAAGCCTGCGCCGTACCCGCGCAGTCTCGATCTGATTGCGGAACTGCGCAAGGAAGCCCAAACGCCGGAGGATCAGGCGCTGATCACCGATCTGTTCGAACGCATCACGATCTATGACCTGAAGGCCAAGGACGCGGTGACGAAACAACGCGCCGATGGCTCCTGGGCAACCCGCATCACCGTGGAAGCGGGCAAGTTCACCGCCGATGGCAAGGGCGTGGAAACGCGCACCAGCCTTGCCGAAAGCATCGAGGTTGGCGTGTTCACCGCCCGGCCGGAAACGGGCGCTTTTGCCAGCAGCAACGTGCTGTCGATGAAGCGCTATCCCGTGCGCGCGGGCAAACAAGTGGTTGAAGTGGTGACCGCCAAAAAGCCGCTGTTTGCCGGGATTGATCCGTACAACTTCTACATCGACCGCAATTCGGACGATAATCTGGTGCCGGTGACCTAGCCTTCCGGCCCCAGATCGGGATCAAGGTCGCGGGGGCGGGCGAAGTGAACAAGCTCTGCGCAATACCGCTTCAGCTCGCTCCAATGGGCGACATCGCATTCGAGCACGGCATAGGACGCAGTCGGGAATTTCACCACCGCTTCCTTGAACAGGGCGTTTTCCTTGCCCGGCGCGACCAGTTCCAGCAGCACGTCCTGAAGGCCGGGATTGTGGCCCGCGATAAGGATCGCCCTGGCCTCGTCATCGCCGCTTCCGGCATGGGCCTCGATCGCTTCGACAATGGTGTCGAAGCTGGCAAGGTATAGCCGTTGGTCATAGATCGGCGTCAACGCGGGCAGCGCGTTTTCCAGCGTTGCTGTGACCCGCACGGCCGGACTGGCGATCAGCCTGTCCCACTTCACCCCGTGGTCGCGGATATGGGCACCGATCAGTTCGGCCCCCTTGCGCCCGCGCGCGTTCAGCCCGCGATCGAAATCGCGCTGGTTGGTATCGTCCCAATCGGACTTGGCGTGGCGCAGGAGGCCGAGAATTTTCATGGCTGCAAGGCTCCCTTGGCACCATCCGGCACCGGCTGCGACACGCTGCCCCCAACACCAGCCGCGACCCGTTGTAAAGCCTCATCAAGCGTCACGCGCAGCACTGGCGTTCCTTTAGGGAAAGCGGACAACAACCGCGAGGGGAAGGCGGGGGAAAGCAAGATGAAATGCCCCGCATCATCCTTGCTGCGGATCAACCGGCCAAACGCCTGCGCCAGCTTGGCGCGGATGATGCGGTCGTCATAAGCACTGCCGCCGCCTGCCAGCCGCCGCGCCTTGTGCAGAATGTCCGGACGCGGCCACGGCACCTGTTCCAGCACCACGCATCTGAGCGAATGCCCCGGCACATCCACCCCGTCACGCAGCGCATCGGTGCCGATCAGGCTGGCGCGCGGATCATCGCGGAAAATGTCCACCAGCGTGCCGGTGTCGATCGGATCGACGTGCTGGGCATAGACCGGCAGGCCCGCGCGGGCGAGCCGGTCGGCAATGCGGCCATGCACCGCGCGCAGGCGGCGGATCGCGGTGAACAGGCCCAGCACGCCGCCGCCGCTCGCCTCGATGATGCGGGCATAGGCCCCCGCCAGCGCGGGCAGATCGCCCTTGGCCACATCGGTCACGATCAGCACCTCGGCGCGGGCAGCGTAATCGAAAGGGCTTTCCGCTGCCGAAAGCAGCGGCGTGCTTTCGACATGCGCCGCGCCGGACCGCTGGATCGCGCTCGCCCAGACATCATCGCTTGGGGTGCGGTCGGTGAGTGTGGCGCTGGTCAGCATCACACCATGCGCAGGTTCCAGCACCACGCGGGCAAACGGCTTCATCGGATCAAGCCAGCGGCGGTGGATCGCCACATCGAATTCGCGCGCTTCGGAACGGTCAACCGCTAGCCAGTCGACAAATTCAGGGTCGGCCGGGCCGCCCAGCCGGTCAAGCAGGGCTTCCCACGCGGCGATCAGATCAATCCGCCATGTCAAAGCAAAACGGGCCCCTTCGATCCGCGCGCGGCCTTGCGCGTCGAGCCAGTCGGGCGGATCGGTCAGGATCGCCTCCAGCCGTCCGCCCAGCCGGATCAGCGGCACCCGGATACTGACGAGCGCTTCGGCGGCGTTGCTGGCGGCTTCGATCACTTCGCCCGGCAGGCCCGCGGCCTCTGTCTCGATGGCGTAACCTGCGTCAATCCCGCCGCTTTCGTCGCGGGCATAGGTGGCGGCGCGCACCGCGGCGAGCAGCGCTTCGACAGGGCCGAAGGGCGCGTTTTCGCCAAGCCGCTGTAGCCACCCGTCGGACGGCAGCAATTGCCCCGCCTTGCAGGCTGCGGCGATAGCTTCGGCGCCCGCATCGTCATAGCTGGCAATATCGGCCAGCCTTGCCGAAAGCCCGCGGCGGCGTCCGCGCGATTCCTTTTCGGGGCCGATGATCCAGCGCCTGAGTTCGATGGTTTCCTGCCCGCTCAACGTTGCAGCAAACGTCGAATCCGCAGCATCGAAGACATGGTGGCCTTCATCGAAGATCAGCCGCGTCGGGCGCTGGTTTGGATCACGGGCGCGGGCGGCGTTGACCATCACCAGCGCGTGATTGGCGATCACCAGATCAGCCTGCGCGGAATCCCGGCCTGCGCGTTCGATGAAGCATTTGCGGTAATGCGGGCAACCAGCGTAAATGCACTCGCCGCGCTGGTCCGTTAGGGCCGCAATGCCGCGCTTCCTGAACAGCGGGCCAAGCCAGCCCGGCAAATCGCCGCCCACCATATCGCCATCGCGGGTAAAGGCGCCCCAGCGCGCCACCAATTGCGCAAGGATCGCCGCACGCCCGGCAAACCCGCCCTGCAATGCGTCCTCCAGATTGAGCAGGCAGAGGTAATTCTCCCGCCCCTTGCGCACCACCACGGGGGGCGATCCATCGGCGCGTTTGGCAGGCCATGCCCGGCGGCTTTCGGCGCGAAGCTGGCGTTGCAGGTTCTTGGTGAAGGTCGAAACCCACACGGTCCCGCCCGCTTGCTCCGCCCAGACCGAAGCAGGCGCGAGATAACCCAAAGTCTTGCCGATCCCCGTTCCCGCCTGTGCCAAGGCGATATGCGGGCGGCCTTCGCGGGGGCGCGGGGCAAAGATGCGGGCGACATCCTGCGCATAGGCGCGCTGGCCCTCACGGCTTTCGGCGCCTTCGCCGGTCAGTCGGGCGAGCTGCGCCTGCACGGCTTCGGGCGATAGCTCCACCTGCCGGGGGGCAGGGCGCTCACCCGTTTCCTCCCATTCGGGCAGCTTGGCAAACAGCCAGCGTTCGGCCCTTTCGGGCTTGGCGATGTGGGGGCGCAGCACCTGCGCCCACGGCCAGCGCAGGCGTTCGAGTGATTGCACCGCGCTCCACGCGCCTTCCCGTTCGGCCCAATCGGGATGCTGGCAGGCCGCGATCAGGGCGCCCGCCGCGCGCTGAAGCAACTCCGGCACGGCAGCGTCATTTTCCGGCACGGGCAGGCCCAGCGCCTCGGCCAGCCCGCGCGGGGTGGGAACGCAAAAGCGCGCGGGGTGGATGAAGGCGAAAGCCTCCAGCAGATCGAGGCCCGACAGATCGGGATAGCCCAGCCGGCTCGCCACCAGCGGCGCGTTCAGCATCAGCACCGGCATATCGGCGGCCGCCATGATGGCATCGCCCTTGGACACGGCCGTGGTTGCGCCAGCATGGTCGCGCAGCCAGTGCCCGCCATGGCTGGCATGCAGCGCGGGCAGGGCAAGCGGGTCGGGAATGGCAGCGGGGGATGTCACAGCGCCCAAGATGGGGGAGGCAGGCGGCATTGTAAACGGAGCGCGGCCCGCTTTGCCCCGCCGTCTGTCCTACAGCGGGCACGCGGGATAGAACCGCGTGATGCCCGATCCTGCTTTGCGTGTTTTTCCCGGCACCCCTGTGTCCGGCCACTTTGAAAAAAGATCCAAATTGCTGTAAATCAACCATAAAAAAGACAATTCCAAAGTTTACACGGTGTAAACTTTGTAAACTTCGCCCAGCCCATTCCACTTGCAAGGCCGCGCGCCTTGCCTGATAGCCGCCCCATCATGACCATCTCGACCGAAGCCCTTATCGCCGCTGCCCAAACCTCCAAGGCCTGGCCGTTTCAGGAGGCGCAGCGCCTTGCCAAGCGGATGCCGGAAGGCAAGCCGGGCGGCGTGCTGTTCGAAACCGGCTACGGTCCGTCAGGCCTGCCGCATATCGGCACGTTTCAGGAAGTGCTGCGCACCACGCTGGTACGGCGTGCCTATGAAGCACTGACCGGCGGGGCGGCAACGCGGCTGGTGGCGTTTTCGGACGACATGGACGGGCTGCGCAAGGTGCCCGACAACGTGCCAAACCGCGATATGCTGACCGGACATCTCGGCAAGCCGCTGTCGCGGATCCCCGATCCGTTCGACAAGTTCGAAAGCTTCGCTGCGCACAACAACGCGATGCTGCGCGACTTTCTTGACCGGTTCGGGTTCGAATATGAATTCGTCAGTTCGTCCGATTGCTACAATGGCGGCAAGTTCGACGACGCGTTGAAGGGTGTGCTGGCGAATTTCGGTGCGATCCTCGACATCATGTTGCCGACGCTTGGGGAAGAAAGGCGCAAGACCTATTCCCCGATCATGCCGATCAGCCCCGCAACCGGCGCGGTGCTTCAGGTGCCGATCGAAGTGGTGGACGCCGCCGCCGGGATCATCCGTTTCACCGATGAAGATGGGACGGTGGTCGAGCAATCCGCCTTGGGCGGCATGGCCAAGTGCCAGTGGAAGGTCGATTGGGCGATGCGCTGGGTCGCGCTGGGCGTCGATTACGAAATGTATGGCAAGGATTTGACCGATTCCGGCGTCCAGTCAGGCAAGATCGCCCGCGTGCTCGGCGGTCACAAGCCCGAAGGCCTGATTTACGAGCTGTTCCTTGACGGCAAGGGCGAGAAGATTTCCAAGTCGAAGGGCAATGGCCTGTCGATCGAGGACTGGCTGCAATATGGCAGCCCGGAAAGCCTCGGCTACTACATCTTCGCCAATCCCAAGAGCGCCAAGCAATTGCACGCGGGGGTGATCCCCAAGGCGGTGGACGATTACTGGCAGTTCCGTGCAGCCGTCCCCGGGCAGGACATCGACAAGCGGCTCGGCAATCCGGTGTGGCATCTGCTGCGCGCGAATGAACGCCATGAAGGCGCCGATGCTCCGGGTGAGGGCGACACGCTGCCAGTGCCGTTCAGCCTGCTGCTGAACCTGGTCGGTGTGCTGGGCGCGGGTGCAACGCGTGAAGCGGTGTGGTCATACCTCGGCAATTATGTCGAAAATGCCGATCCGGCCGCGCATCCGGCGCTGGATGCGCTGGTGGGCCGGGCGCTGGCCTATAACCGCGATTTCGTCGCCCCGACGCTGGACAAGCGCGCGCCTGCGGGCGGCGAGGTGGGGGCGCTTCAGGCGCTCGACGCGGCGCTTGAAGCCGCTGATCCGGCCACCAGCGCGGAAGACCTCCAGACCATCGTCTATGAAATCGGCAAGATCGAGGAGTTCGGTTTCGAGAGCCTGCGTGACTGGTTCAAGGCGCTGTATGAAACCCTGCTCGGCAGCGAACAGGGCCCGCGCATGGGCAGCTTCATCGCGCTGTACGGCATCGCGCCGACCCGCGTCCTGATTGCCGAGGCTCTCGCCAAAGCATGACCCGCGAAGCCGATCCGCATCAGCTCGCGCGTGACCTTCTGGGCCGCGATTTCGACGATCTTGAAGCGGACGAACAGCGGGTGCTCAGGCGGGTGGCGTCAGGCAGCTTCACCGGCCGCGATGCCGATGAACTGGCGCAGGGGCATGAAACCTGGGGTGACCGGCTGGCGGATCGGGTGGCCGAGATCGGGGGAAGCTGGGGCTTCATCATCGGCTTCGGCGTGGTGCTGGTCTTGTGGACGACGCTGAACAGCGGGGCGCTGGAACTGCTGGGGGTGCGGGCCTTCGATGCCTATCCGTTCATTTTCCTCAACCTGATGCTGTCGATGCTGGCGGCGGTGCAGGCACCCATCATCCTGATGAGCCAGAACCGGCAGGCCCGCAAAGACCGCATCACCGCGCGCCACGATTACGAGGTGAACCTGCGCACCCAGCTGGAAATCCTGCGGCTCGCCCACCGGGTCGAAAAGCTCGCACAGGCGGCGCGGGCGGAACGCCGGGATGCTGCCAGCACAGCATCCGAAGGCTGATCGCAGCGCTTTCCTACCGCCAGTTGCGGGTGCGATACCATTTGGTGATGACGTATTTCACGCCGCGTTCGACGGGCAATCCGGCATGGAGCGTCGCCTCGTTCGGGCGGCCATCGGGCAGGGCATTGTTCCATAGCAGCAGCACGCCCGGCTTGGGTTCGATCTCCAGCCCGAGCAGGGTGAAGGCCGTCGCGCCGCCTGCCTCGACCGCATTCAGGTAAGCCATCGCCGTCCAGCTTCTCTGACCGCCGCGGGCTTCCTCCTGCGGCCAATATCCTTCGGAGGTGTAGAACCAGTCATTATGCGGCTTGAACTGCTGGCCCGGATGATAACTCTGGCCCTGCAATGGCTCACCGATAGCTGCGTCCACGCCGAGTACCGCATCGATCCGCTTCGACAGCCCCGCCACAAAGGCATCGCGCGGGTCGAGATCGCCGGAATAGGACGTGCGAAAACCGCTGGCATAGTCGAGCTCGTGCAGCGCCGAAGGTCTGGCAACAGCGTCGATCAAGTGGCGTAGCCGGATGCATTCGTCATCGGACAGGAAGCCGCCGATGGCGAACAGTTCGATCCGCTCGTCCTCGACGCGGTACGCTGCCGGGTCTGCCGCCAGCCGCCCTCGCACGCTTTGGCCGAGGCGGGCGAGGGCGTGTTGATCGGGGACAGTGCCAGTCATGACGCGTCTGTTAGCAAGGCCCTCCGGTGCGGCCAAGCCGCGGCGCGGGTCCAAGCAAAAGCCCCGCCGGATTGCTCCAACGGGGCTCAGGTGACGAGTGACGACCTACCAGAAGAAGTCGTGGATCACATCTACCACTTCGCCGGTGTAAATATCGACCAGTGCGACATCGTCATAATACCGAACCCACTGGTAAGGGCCGTAAGCCGGCGGGAGGCGATAGGCCCAGGGGTCGTTGATGAAGAAGCGCGGCTGGAAGAACAGGCTGTCGAGGAAGAAGCCGGTATCCAGACGGCTGTAGCGATGCGAACGGAACGGCGCGAAATACGGGCCGGGCCGGAACAGGAACTGGTTGCCGCGCCGGAAATCGAACCAGTTGTAGGTGCGATTGCCGCGCCAGCGATTATCCCAGCGGCGGAAATCGCGGTTGTCCCAGCCGGGGCGACCATTCCAGCCCCAGCGCCAGTCGTCACGGCGCCAATTACGCCCCCCGTCGCGCCAGCCGTCACGGCGATCGCCGCGCCATCCGTCACGGCGGCCATCGCGCCAACCATCAAGGCGGTCGTCACGCTGCCAATCACCGCGGCGCCCTTCGCGGGCCAGATCACGCACGCCGTCACCCCAGCCACTGCCACGGCCGTTCAAGCGTCCATCTCGCCGACCGTCGCGCCAATCATCGCGGCGCCCATCCGCGCGGTCTGCGCGGCGATCTCCGCGATCTTCAATGCGGTCGGCACGGATATCCCCGCGACGCTCGATCCGGTTAGCGCGGAAGTCTCCGCGATCTTCGATCCGGTCAGCGCGAGCATCGGTTCGGCGGTCGACGCGGTCAGCGGCAGCATCGCGGCCGCGCCATTCGAGCCGGTCGGCACGCACATCGCCGCGCTGCTCCACACGGTCGGCCCGCCGCTCGCTACGGCGATCGACCTGAGCCGCGCGCTGTTCACTGCGGCGGTCGACGCGTTCGGCGCGCTGCTCGCTGCGGCGATCGATGCGTTCGGCGCGCTGTTCGCCGCGCTGCTCGGCTTGTGCGCGGGAAATCACACCGCTGCCAAAGCCGCCGCGTCCTCGGCGCTCGCCCCTCGGTTCGGACTGTGCATAGGCAACGGCCACGGATTTGGGTTGCGAAAGCGCTAGCTCTGCGCGCGCCGACGCGCTGCGGTTTCCGTCGCGGGGTCGTTCGAAGGTCATCGGGGCAGGCGCGGGTTCGTCTGACTGAACGGTCAGCATCTCCTGCGCTGCGGCAGCGGCGGGAGCGGCAGGAAGGGCAAAGGCAAGCGCAGCGGCCAGCGCCGCAAGCGATCCGCCCGACTTGGCGAAAGGGGCAAAGAGGGTCGTCATTAAAAGTGCCTCCATTATCGCCGGCCCACCACAAGCGGCTTGTTAAGATGCTCCCAAATATCGCGCACAGACTGTCGCAGGGATGAACCGACTGAGCGATGTTCAGAAAAATTGCATGTCTTATGAACGGCTGTGTCATCGCTTGACGCACAGGTCGTTGCCGCCAAAGGCAATCGGGACATGATTGAATCGCTTGATAGCTGCCTCACCGATTGCCGCGACCGGTTGATTCGCGCGCCGCGTGATCGCAAATCGCCCATGCACGCGCCGGTTGTCGTTACAGGCGATGTCGATGCACGGGTTATGGTGCTGCGCGCCTTTGACGGTGCCGCCTGGCGGCTGCGATTTCACACCGATGCCCGCGCGCCCAAGGCGCAGGTGATCACCGCTGATCCGCGCATCGCGGTGCTGTTTTATGACAAGGATGCCAAGGTGCAGATCCGCGCACGCGGTACCGGAGAGATCGTGCGTGTGGGCGCCGAGGTCGATGCCGCGTGGGCGGCAAGCACCAATTTTGCACGGCGGTGTTATCTGGGGGATGGGCCGGGGGCCGCATCTGATCTGCCGACTTCGGGCCTGCCACCGGAATTCGAAGGGATTGAGCCCGATGACGCGCAGCTTGTTCCGGCGAGGGACAATTTCGCGCTGCTGCGGATTACCGTGACCGCCTTCGATTGGCTTTATCTTGCCCATACTGGTCATGTTCGCGCGCAGTTCCTGCGTAGCGAAGGCGGACAGGATTGGACGGGCTGCTGGGTTTCGCCCTAACTTTTGTCGCGGCGTTCAGGCGGCAGTTGCGGCGACTCGCGAAAGGGCCGGAGTGGGCAGGAGCAGGATTTCATTCATGCTGATGGCGGAAACGACATGTTCCGTCCTGTTGACCAGCGCGGCGTCAAGCGCTCGCCGTGCCATTTGGTCTGCGCCCCCAATGCGACCTAAATTGTCCTTAAGGGAGAGTGGCGCAATTTCGATCAAAAGCTGGTAAAAAACGGCTGGGCGGGCGGGCTTTCGGTGCGCCCGCCCGTCGCTGGTCAGCGCGTCAGCTTCTTGTAAGCCAGCCTTGTCGGACGATCAGCCGCGTCACCCAGCCGGCGGCGCTTGTCTTCCTCGTAAGCTTCGAAGTTGCCTTCGAACCATTCGACATGGCTGTTGCCTTCGAAGGCGAGGATGTGGGTGGCGAGGCGATCAAGGAAGAAGCGGTCGTGGCTGATGACCACGGCGCAGCCTGCAAAGTTCTCGATCGCGTCTTCAAGGGCCGCCAGCGTTTCCACATCAAGGTCGTTGGTCGGTTCGTCCAGCAGCAGCACGTTGCCGCCCTGCTTCAACATCTTGGCCATGTGCACGCGGTTGCGTTCACCGCCGGAAAGCTTGCCGACGTTCTTCTGCTGATCAGCGCCCTTGAAGTTGAAGGCGCCAACATAGGCACGGGTCGAGGTTTCCTGCTTGTTGACGGTCATGTAATCCAGCCCGTCGCTGATTTCCTGCCACACATTGTTGGCCGGGTTCAGGTGGTCACGGCTCTGGTCGACAAAGCCGAGGTGGACGGTGCTGCCGATCTCGATCGTGCCGCTGTCGGGCTGTTCCTTGCCGGTCAGGATCTTGAACAAAGTCGATTTGCCCGCGCCGTTCGGCCCGATCACGCCGACGATTCCGCCCGGGGGCAGGATGAAGCTGAGATTTTCAAACAACAGCTTGTCGCCGTAAGCCTTGGTGATGTTCTTGGCTTCGATGACCTTGCCGCCAAGGCGTTCCGGCACCTGAATGACGATCTGCGCCTTGCCGAGCGAACGGCTGTCCTGCGCATTCTGGAGTTCTTCGAACTTGCGGATACGCGCCTTGGACTTGGTCTGGCGGGCGGCCGGGGTCTGGCGGATCCATTCAAGCTCGCGCTGCAAAGCCTTCTGCTTGCCGGATTCCTCGCGGCTTTCCTGCTCCATCCGCTTGGCCTTCTTTTCGAGGTAAGTCGAATAGTTGCCTTCGTAGGGGTAATACGACCCGCGATCGAGTTCCAGGATCCACTCCACCACGTTATCAAGGAAATAGCGGTCGTGGGTGATCATCAGCACCGCGCCGGCATATTCCTTGAGATGGTTTTCCAGCCATTGGACGGATTCGGCGTCAAGGTGGTTGGTCGGTTCGTCCAGCAGCAGGATCGAAGGCTTCTGGATCAGCAGACGGGTCAGCGCGACGCGGCGCTTTTCCCCGCCCGACAGGCTGTCCACGGCCCAGTCACCCGGCGGGCAACGCAGGGCCTCCATGGCAACTTCGAGCTGATTGTCGAGCGTCCAGCCATCGACCGCATCGATCTTGTCCTGAAGCTCCCCCATCTCGGCGCCGAGCGTGTCGAAATCTGCGTCGGGCTCGCACATCAGGGCCGAGATTTCGTTGAACCGGTCGACCATGTCGGCAATCCCGCGCGCGCCGTCCTTGACGTTTTCAAGCACGGTCTTGGTGGGATCGAGTTCCGGTTCCTGTTCAAGATAGCCGACAGTGATGTTCTCGCCCGGCCAGGCCTCGCCCGTGAAGTCCTTGTCGATGCCGGCCATGATCTTGATCAGCGTCGATTTGCCCGCGCCGTTGGGGCCGACGATGCCGATCTTGGCGCCCTGATAGAATTGCAGGCTGATATTGCTCAGCACCGGCTTCTGGGCGCCGGGGAAGGTCTTGGTCATGTCCTTCATGACATAGGCATATTGCGCGGCCATCGGTTCAGTCCTTCGGGATCGAAATCAAGTGGGGAGGTTTCGCTCGCGCAGATAGGGAAGGGGATGGCCAAGGGCAAGCGGCTAGACTTGTGGGCAGCCGCCCGATAGCATCTTGCGCCATGAACCGCACCCTTGCTGCGCTGCTTGCGCTAACCATCGCTGTCCCCGCCGCTGCCAATACGCCGCCGCTCCCTTCGCTGGAAGAGGCTGCGGATAGGGCTCTGACGGCAGACACCCACGTGTGGCAATTTGTCGAAGGCATCACGACCGAAGTCGGCCCGCGTCAGGCAGGCACCGAGGCCGAGGCACGCGGCCGGGCATGGGCGGCGGCGTGGCTGAAGGCCAAAGGTTTCACCAATATCGCCGACGAGCCGTTCATGATGGACACCTGGGTGCCTGGTGACATTGCCCGCGCCCGCGTGACCGCGCCGTTTGCGCAGGATCTCGAGGTGCTGCCGCTCGGCAATTCCGCCGCAACCCCGGCGGGCGGAATCGAGGCCGAAGTGGTCTTCTTCCGCACAGTCGACGATTTACGCGCCGCGCCCGAAGGCAGCCTCAAGGGCAAGATCGCCTATATCAGCCATCAGATGCGGCCTGCGCAGGACGGATCGCACTATGGTTTTGCCGGACCTGCGCGCTGGGTCGGCCCGGGCATCTCGGCGAGCAAGGGCGCAATTGGCGTCGTCATCAAATCGATCGGCACCGATCACCACCGCAATCCGCATACCGGCGGCACCAGCTTTCCCGCAGGCGTCGCCGCCATCCCCGCAAGCGCGCTGAGCCTGCCTGATGCCGAGAACCTTGAGCGGATGTTCGCCCGTGCCGGGGGACGTCCCATCACGATGAAGCTGGAGATGAACCCGCGCCAGATCGGTCAAACGCAAAGCGGCAATGTTGTCGGCGAGATCGCGGGACGTAATCCCAACCTCCCGCCGGTGCTGCTGGCCTGCCATATCGACAGCTGGTGGAATGCGCCCGGCGCGTTCGACGACGGGGCTGGTTGCGCGATCATCGCTTCAGCGGCGCTCAATGCGGCCAAGGCGGGGCAGCCGCTTCGCACCATCCGCGTGCTGATGGCGGGCGCTGAGGAAACAGGACTGTGGGGCAGCAAGGCTTACAGCACCGCGCATATTGATGAACCGATCGCAGTGGGTATCGAAAGCGATTTCGGCGCGGACCGCGTGTGGCGTTTTGATTCAAATTTCCGTGAATCAAATCCCGTGCTGCACAAGCGCATTGCCGCGGCGATTGCGCGCTTCGGCGTGTCGAGCGGCAGCGACGTTGCGACGGGTGGGGCTGACCTCAATATCGTGCGTGATCAAAAAGGCGCGCTGATCGACCTGCAGCAGGACGGCACCCGCTATTTCGATCTGCACCACACGCCCGACGACACGCTGGACAAGATCGATCCGGTGCAACTGCGCCAGAACGTGGCGGTATGGACGCAGGTTGTCGGCATTCTCGCGAACGAGGACACGTCGATCCTGACTGGCGGACCAATCCCTGCTGCGCCGCCGATCATGCAGGGCAAATAGCGCTGCCGCCAACGCCGCAGGTCAGGTCCGGGCTTCACTGCGATAGGCGCTGAGGAACACCAGTTCGCGCAGCTGCGCATCATCCGGCAGGCCAAGGCCGGTCAGGTCGGCTATGCCGGTGATGTGGTCGTCCGCATTGTCCTGCCCCAGTGTGATGCGGTGCGGCAGCACACGCTCTGCGGTTTCAAGCGAATAGAACGCCTGCACCACAGGCCGCGTCGGGTCCTTGCGGTTTTCGTCGATTACCAGCGCGATCTTGCGGCTGGAAAGCATCACAAAGGAACCGACCGGATAGATGCCGACGGTTTCGATAAACAGGCTGAGAATTTCCTCGTCATAGGCGCCGGGCAGCGCGCTCATCGCGGCGATTGCCGCCGCTGGGTCAATAGCAGGTGCGCGATCGGTGCCCGACAGGTGAAAATCAAAGCTGTCGCAGATCGCTGCCATCCGGGCGACCACGGGAATGTCATCACCTGCGCAACCTTGCGGATAGCCGCTGCCGTCCATGCGTTCATGGTGGAACAGGCAGGCATCCAGCACCAACTGCGGCAGATCGCCGTCATTCTGAAGCGCACGGTGGCCCAGCCGGACGTGTTGCTGCCAGGTGCGTTCATCAAGATTGCGATAGTCGCCGCCCGGAGGCTCGCTGACATTGGGCAGGTAATTGACCCCGATATCGAGCAGCAGTCCCGCCAGCCCGCAATTGTGGATGTCCTGCGCTGGCAGCTTCATCCGGTCGGCGAGCGCAACCATTAGCGCGCTTACTGAAAGGGCGTGGCGGAAAGTCTGCTCGTTCTTGAGCTTGCAGCGCATCAACCCGCTAAAGGCCTGCGGATTGCGGCGCACCGAAGCGAGAATGTCGCTCACCACCGGTTCCACCTTGCGCACGTCGAGCGCCTTGCCCAGCCGAGCAGCGATGAAGGTCTTGCCCAGCTTCTCGCGCGCCTGATCTGCAATCGCGCCCGCCGCTGCAACCTCCTGACCCATTGATGCTGGCTGGATGGGGGTCAATTGGGCAGACGTGCGCTGCTTGATGCTTTTCATCCGTGCGAACCCTTGCGGCTTGCCGGTGGGAGCTGCCTGCGGGGCGGATTGCTGGGCGGATTGCGCTGCGCCGGGGGCCAGATCTATGCCGCGGGTGGTATCGATCACCAGCCCGCGCAGTCGGCTGGATTTGATCGCGGCAAGTTTCGCTTCGTCATCAATCAACAGCTGTGATTTCCAGAACGGGTGGTCGAACCATCGACCTTCGAACTTGTGCACGAACATGCCCATCTGGACATCGGAGAGTGCGATATTCTTCAACATGCGTTTGCCCTTGTTCGCCGCTTTTCTGCGTCATTATAGGCATATGAGCCTTGGCATTTGCCTGAAGGCATCCTCGGGGAAATCCCTATGAGGCGGTCCAGCCTCTGTTTCACAAGTTGGTCACGCTGACGTCGGCTGCTGGTCCGCCGACGTAACACGCGCGCAGCAGCCGGCCCTTGCTACCGGGGCGAATGGGGCCGAAAAGGGCATCGAAACCGCTCACAAAGGTAATCAATGTCCGCCTCCAGTGCCCATCCCGACGATCCGCATTACGTGCACCGCACCGGCTGGCTGCGTGCGGCAGTTCTGGGCGCGAATGACGGGATCATTTCGGTCGCATCGCTGATCATCGGCGTTGCGGCAGCCACGCCCGATCCGGCCGCCGTGATGATTGCCGGGATTGCAGCACTGATGGCCGGCGCCATGTCGATGGCGGCGGGGGAGTACATCTCGGTTTCCAGTCAGGCGGATTCGGAACGTGCCGACATCCGACGGGAGGAGGAGGCGCTTTTCGCGACCCCTGCTGACGAGGAGGCAGAACTGGCGGCTATCTACGTGGAGCGCGGGCTGAGTGCTGGCACTGCGGCCGCTGTCGCGCGTGAACTGACGGCGCTTGATCCGCTGGCAGCGCATGTGCGTGACGAGCTGGGGCTAACCGAACACCTCGCCGCGCGGCCGTTGCAGGCGGCAGCGGCGTCTGGCGTGACATTCAGCGCGGCCGCAGCGGTGCCGTTGGTTGCGGCGTGGCTGGCGCCACCGGGCACGATCATCGCTGCTGTGGTGGTGGTGTCGGTGCTGGCGCTTGCCGGGTTGGGAGCGTTGGGAGCTAGGGCAGGGGCTGCGCCTGTGTTGCCGGCCATGCTGCGAGTGGTTGGCTGGGGGGTTTTCGCGATGGCGATGACGGCTGCGGTTGGCCGCCTGTTCGGCGTGAGCGTCTGACCTTCCTGCACATTTGCGCGCAAGGCTGGCGCAGCGGCAGCAGGCTGGCGTGACGATGCCTGCCCCCGCTGCGCCGATACTATGGCGTCAGCCGGTCGGCTTCAGGACGAGCATGGAGTCAGCCTCGGAATATTCGCCGAGTTCCTTGAACAGCGTCTTGCCAGCATCGCAATAGGCGCCGGGGTCATAAGCGAACACCGCCAATTCGCCGCCCAGCAGGGTGTTGTACTGCCGCAGTGCGCGCTGGAGGTGCGATGTCGCCACGTCCGGCTCGACGCCTTCGGATAGCGGACGCATGGTGCGCATCATCATCGCCACCATGCGCTTTTGATCAAGTTCGTATGCCGCGCAACTTGCCCCGATCGCCTCCTGCTTGGCGAGGATCAGCATCCGCAGATAGAGAGAGCCGAGGGTCTTGTCGTCGGTCACGAACTGCCTGAGGTCTTCCATGACCAACGCGCCCACATGCATGCCCATGCGCGCCGAAACGGGCACATCTGCGCGTGCCACCGGCTTGCTGCCTTCGGGCGCAGCGGGTTGAGCAAGCAGCGGAGCGGTGCCGGAAATCGCCAGCACGAGCGCGCCGAGCGTCGGGAGAAAAGTGATTTTGCGGAACATGGTGTGTGTCTCCGTGAAAAAATGATGGCTGCGGCCGCGCGTCACAGACGCTTGAATTCGGTCTTTCCGCTGTCAAAGCGGTATTCGCAGCGCCAACGTTCCGTGCTGACGGTCGCCTGACTGCGGCGGGTTTGCATATAAACTCGGGCCCGCTTGGTCCCTTCGGGACGCACGGATTCGACCAGGATGTTCTTCAGCCCACGGTCGCGTCCGCGATCAAGGCACACGCGGCGTGCCTGATCGAGATTCTGGTTGCCGTTCCAACTCCCCCCGGAACCGCCGAAGCCGCCGCCGTTGTTGTTATCCCAACTACCGCCGGAACCGCCCCATCCAGCCGATGTGCCGAAGATGCGTTTGGTCCAGCTGTAGGAAAAGTGGCCGCGATCGTAGCATTTCTTCTGCCGCGGGTAGCAGCTGATATTGTTCGAGGGACTGAAAGGATCGCCATAAAGATTGCCATCCCACTGGTTGTCGTAGCGGTCGTCATCGCCCTTCTTGGAAGTAGCAATGGCAATCCCGATCCCGAGCGCGGCAATACCGGCGATGATTGCGCCGGTATTATCCTTCTTCTTTTCCTCGTCCGCTTCCTGGGCATAGGCAATTGACGGGCTGAGCGTGCTGGCCACCAACGCGAACGTGGCAGCTGTGATCGCGGTTTTTCTCATAATCCCTCCGTGCACAACGCATGATGCCGCCCCCCAAAGGCGACAGGCTGACATGGATGAAATGCAGCGCCCTTTTACCGCTCGCTCGATGCGTCGCTGATGTGACGGAAACTTCTGCATCTGCCAAACCGGCTATAACCTACGTGAAATTTCGTATGCAGCAAGCCGACATTGATTGAAGCGGCAGATCGCAAGCCAGTGATCGGAACGGGGCTGACTACCATATCTGTGGCGTACCTGCTGTGTGCTTCATTGCCGCCCCGCAGTGGTTGCGAGTGGCAGAAAGGGCAGCGGTTGGGCAGCTTCAGGCCAAGGTTAGCAGATCCGCCTTGTGCCTGCCAGCGCACGTGCTGCGGTTGCCTGGCAAGAAGGGCGGGCCTTGGTCGGTTTAGGCGATGGTGTGAAAAGTGGTCGGGGAGACAGGATTCGAACCTGCGACATCCTGCTCCCAAAGCAGGCGCGCTACCAGACTGCGCTACTCCCCGACACTGTTTCGTCCCGCCCGTCCGGTGGGCCCGGCAGGATTCGAACCCGCGACCTAGCCGTTATGAGCGGCCAGCTCTAACCGCTGAGCTACAGGCCCTTGAATAAGGCACCGGACAGCAGGGCGATGCAGCCCCCTACTCTGTGGCTGGCTGCGAGACAAGCGTCCAGCAGGTGACTATTTTTCGGTCGCAGCAATGATATCGGTAACGGTGCAGCTTGTCACGCCGCGCGCTGCCAGATGCGCATAGACTGCTTCCAGCCAGCCATACAGCCGTTCCACCATAGCCTCGTCCTTGGCATAGGGGGTGTGACCGGGGGCAAGGGTGGGGCTGTGGAGCGACAGGACCAGCACGGGCAGACCGCTGTCGAGTGCCAGGTCGACGCCGCGCAACGCCTCTTCGGCAGAGACGCCTTCGGGTGTTAGCGCGATGCGTTCCAGCAGGCGAAAGCGGGAGAAGCCGGAAAACACCGTCGGCAGATGTCGCTGCACCCGGTGGATGGCTGGTCCCAACTGGCGCAGCGGTCCCCAATAGGCGCTCGTCAGCGGCAGTTCGAGCAGGCTCCGCTCCGCATCGACCCAGTAGGGCGCAAGCGGGTGGCCGCTGTAATCCGCGCCCCCCTGCGGGCTGTAATCGAACAGCGGGCGGACCGAGGTGTCGACCTTGATCCCGGCGCTTTTCAGCAAGTCTGCCGTATGCGGACCCAGCCCGTAACGTCCTGCGCGGTAGATCAGCGGCGCTGCGCCGAACGCTGTCTCGACGGCATCGCGCAGGCGCATGAACTTCGCCGCCTCCAACCCCTGAGGCAGGTTGCCGGCAAACGAATTGTGGACGCTCATTTCCTCATCGAACGGGGGGTTGACCCAGGGGTGAAGCTGCACGCCCATTTCGGCGGTGCCGCGCCGCACCGCATCGCCGATGATTTCGACTGCGCGGGCATCGTGGACGATCGGCCAGTCGACAAGGTAAACGGGCCGCGCGCCCAGCGTTTCGCAAAAGTTCTGGAAACGCGGGATCGCAGCAACATGGCTAAGGCCATAGCCTTCGCGGCGGAACGGCCCTCTCCAATCGAATTCCTCCTCGGTATCGACCGTCAGCAGCACCCGCTGGCCGAAACCGCGCGCAAATCGCGCAGTGCGTCCCAACGGCGGCACATCGAGCATTGAACCGAACGTCATTCTTCCCCGCCCCCAGACGACCTGGGCTACCCTGCTGCCGAGCTAGGCAGACTGGCAGGTTCGGTCAAGAGCGGTAAAGTAAGGATAACGCTGGCATTCTCACACGTCAGCGCCCCGCCTGCGGCGCGGGCTTCGGCCCGGGCAAGACGCAGTGCAAAGCCGGTGCCGAACAGCCCCGGACTGATCGTGCCGTGCGATGCGCGGGTGGTGGCCGCAAACAGGTTGTCTTCGCGCATCAGGCGTTCGGGAAGTGTGCAGGCCACGCGTGCCATCGCGCCCTGTGCCGAGATGAGCGGATCGATCTGCACGGCAATCTTCTCACCCGGTGAACAGGCAGCGCCCAGGCTTGCCAGCAGACGCCAGACCAGCGCCTCTGCATCCTCTCGATCAAGGCCGATCAGCACACAGGCCTCATCGGTAAAGGCCAGCGCGAAGC
Source organism: Porphyrobacter sp. (assembly GCA_041639595.1). Classification (GTDB taxonomy): domain Bacteria; phylum Pseudomonadota; class Alphaproteobacteria; order Sphingomonadales; family Sphingomonadaceae; genus Erythrobacter. Next base: position 69,022 of record JBEQBX010000001.1, on the reverse strand, counting down.
CAGCGTTCTGCGGAGCAAGCACCGGATCAAGCTGCGCGGCGGTGCGACGCAGCAGGGCGGCAAGGTCGGCCTCTCCCGGTTCGATCCGGACGGCGCCGGTTTCCAGCCGGGCCAACCGGTCCAGCTCCTCGAAACCTGCCAGAATGCGCGCCGCATCAGCGGCGATCGCAGCGGCCAGTGCCCTGTATTCGTGAGGGGCAGGGCCAAACAGTTGCTGCTGGATCACCTCGGCATAGCCTTGCACTGCTGTCACGGGGGTGCGCAGTTCGTGGAGCAGCTGGCGGATGCGGTCCGCTTCGCGAGCTTCGGTGCCGATCTGCGGCGCGACATCCGCGGGAGGGCGGCGGAAGCGGCCGTGATAACCGGTAAAATGGCCATCCTCGCCAAAGCGCGGTTCAGCATCGATGATCCAGTTTCCGGCGATTGCTGACGCCCCGGCAAGGCTAATCATGCCGCGCGTGATTGGCTGGCGGCGGGCAAAGGCGCGGGCACGGCCATCGCTGTCCGGGCAGCCAGTACCCGTCGGATGGGCTGCAAACAGGCGAACGCCCACAACCATCGGCGCCACATCGGCGCCAGCCCAGGTGATCCGCCCCCCGGTGTCGGCGACGAAGCCGAAGCTGGTAACGTGGCGCTCGGCGCGTTCCGGAAGCTCGCCCAGCGGCAGCCGGGGGGAGCTATCGCTCTCGGATTTGTTCTCCCCCCGATCGCGCCGGAACTGCGCAATGCGTTCGACCAGCGCTGAAATCTCGGTGCGGCCATTGTCATCCGCCTCGCGGGCAGAGGAAGCCGTGCGGCGGGGAGTGGCAGGATCTGCCTGCGGTACTGCGCGAAGCGGCGCGGCGAAGTGTCCGGAGGCGGTGGGCGCCGGAGCGGCGGCAGGGGCCGGGGCGGGCAGTCCGCGGTCATGCACCCCCAGCCGCGCGAGCAAAGCCTCGACATCGACCGGCAGATCGCGGCGCAGGCGCAGAAAACCGCGCGCACGCACCGGCAGGCGCGGGATCAGGGCGTTCCAGTCGTCCGATGACAGCTCTGCCCGCGACAGCGCGGCCGCCGCGACCTCTGGCACATCATTCGCCAGATGCGCAGCGAGATCGGGGTTGCGGAAACGCCAACCAGCCTCACGGATGATGCGCGCCCGTGTCGGTGCGGGGATCGTTTCGGCCAGCGCGTCCATCCTTAGCCATGCCGCGGCCAGCAGGCTTTGATCGCCGCCATCCGATGACAGGCGTTCCCGGCCCAGAAGGTCGAGCAACTGGCGATATTGCGTGCGCAAGCTCGCCTCGCCGGTGGCGCGCTGGCGCAGCACGGTGGCAAGGCGATCATCGAAAAACACGGCTTCTCCCTAAAGGCGGCGCAGGCGAATCGCAGGCACCAGCATTGGACGTAACGTGCAATAGCTGATGGCGCACATTGCGTCTTATCAGGATGCGAGGATTGTCACAGTCTAACGCGAAAGGTGCGTTGCAAAGCGGGACAATTGCTGTCAGACCTAATAATATTAGTCAGACGGGCCGTTCGGCGCGCGTCTTGTTTCTTGGGGATATATCGCATGCTTCTCGCTTTCGGGCGGGCGGCCGTGTGAAGGGAGCTTCAGCTACGTGGCCAATCTTGACGATATCGACCGCCGTTTGTTGGCGGAACTGCAGGCGGAAGGCCGCGTCACCAATGTCGAACTCGCCCAGCGCGTCGGGCTGACCGCGCCGCCGTGCCTGCGCCGAGTCCGCGGGCTGGAGGAAGACGGTGTAATCCGCGGCTATCACGCTGATCTTGATCCGTCGAAGCTTGGCTATGCGATCACCGTCTTTGCGATGGTCAGCCTGAAAAGCCAGGCCGAAAGCAGCTTGCGCGAATTCGAGGAGCACATGCGCGCCCTGCCTGAAGTGCGTGAATGCCACATGCTGAACGGCGAAATCGACTTCATTCTCAAGATTGTAAGCAAGGATCTGCAGAGCTTTCAGGAATTCCTGACCGGCAAGCTGACGCCCGCGCCCAATGTGGAAAGCGTGAAAACCTCGCTCACCATCCGCACCGCCAAGCAGGAACCCGGCGTTCCGTTGTGACGGAGGAGCGGGCCGTTCCCCGGCTTGCCGAGCCGGTCACCGGGCATTGCCTGTGCGGTGCGGTGACGATCACCGTCAGCGCGATGAAAGCCGAAGTCGATATCTGCCACTGCGCCATGTGCCAGCGCTGGGGCGGGGCGCTCTATGCAGGCGTAAAGGGTGAAGCAGCCGAGGTGGCTGGCGAGGACGCGGCCACCATCTACCGTTCAAGCGAATGGGCCGAACGCGCCTTCTGCGGCACCTGCGGCAGCAACCTGTGGTATCGCTTTCTACCAACCGGCCGGCGATCATTTCTGGCGGGCCTTTTCGACCTGCCAGCAGGCTTCGGGATCGAACAGCAGATCTTTGTCGATGAAAAGCCCGATTGGTATGATATTGCTCAGGAAAGCCCGATGCTGACCGGCCCTGAAGTGATTGCACAGGCGATGGCACAGGGCTTCAAGTTCGATTGAATCCTCCACAACGCGGCCGTCGTTGGCATTGTGGCCGCCGCTAATGCAGCTTGAGCTTCGGCCGCACGATGCGGTTCACCCGGCCCACCAGCATCAGGAACGTCGCCTTCACCCAGCCGTGGATGCCGATCAGGTGGAGGCGGTACAGCGAGGTGTAGATGAACCGCGCCAGCCGCCCTTCAATCGCCATGCTCCCGCCGATCAGGTTGCCCATCAGGCTGCCCACCGTTGAAAAGCGGCTCAGCGATACGAGAGAGCCTTTGTCTCGATAGACGAAGTGCTTCAGGGGCAATTTCCTCTGCATCCGGCAGATATTGTCGAACACGGTGCCCGCCATCTGGTGCGCGGCCTGCGCGCGGGGCGGGACGGGGCGATCTTCGCCTTGCGGGGTGTAGCTTGCGCAATCGCCCAGCGCATAGATGCACGGATCGACCGTCGTCTGGAGCGTGTCGGTTACAATGATCTGGTTGCGGGAATTGGTCTCCAGTCCGAGGCTCGGGAGGAATTCGGCGCCCTTCACGCCGGCTGCCCAGACGATCAGATCCGCCTCGATCACTTCGCCGGTTTTGGTGATAAGCTGACGCGGGCGGGCTTCGACGACCTGCACATCGGGGCGCACCTGCACGCCGAGCACGCCGAGCTCATGCTTGGCCGCTGCCGCCAGCTTTTCGGGCAAGGCGGGCAGGATGCGCGGGCCGGCTTCCAGCAAGGTGACATGCATCCGGCTCTCGTCGAACACCTCCAGCCCGTAGTGCCGCAGCGCGCCTGCCGCGTTGTAAAGCTCTGCCGCCAATTCCACGCCCGTCGCCCCGCCGCCAACGATCGCGACGCGCACCTGTTCGTCCGCGCCGGGATCGTTCATCATCGCCCGGCTGACGCGCAGGCAGTGATTGAGCAGGCGCGTGCGGAAGCGGTCGGCCTGTTCGCGGCTGTCGAGGTAGAGGCAGTGCTCCTTCACCCCCGGCACGCCGAAATCGTTGGATACAGAACCCATCGCCAGCGCAAGGATGTCATAGCGGATGGTGTGCGCTTCGATCAGATCGCTGCCGTCATCGTCCTTGACCGGGGCAAGGCTGATGGTCTTGGCTTCCCGGTTGATCCCGTCAAGACTGCCCTGAAAGAACCGGTATCCCCAGCGATGGCAGTGGCCGCGGTAGCCGACTTCGTCGAGGTTGGCGTCCAGCGACCCGGCGGCGACTTCGTGCAGCAGCGGCTTCCAGATGTGGCTGAGGTTCTTGTCGACAAGGATGATGTCGTGCGCCTTGCGCCCGTATTTCGCGCCGAGCCGCCGGACCAGTTCGAGCCCGCCCGCGCCTCCGCCGACGACAACAATCTGGGTCTTGCGGCTCATCCGTCACTCCTTCGCACCAATGTGCAGCGCAATCCCGGCGTGGTCTTAGCCGGAACGTCAGGCAAAATCGCGTCGAATCATGCCGATTTCACCAAAACATGATCGTTCTCGAAGGGGGAAGAGGCACTAGTTTAAACGAACGGGCGAAAGGACCAAGCCCTTCCGCCCGTTGCTGATGTCGATTTGCACCGCGGTGCAGCATTATTGCGCCGGTAGCGGCAGCAAGGTCAGGCCTCGCGCTTGTCCAGCCACTCTTCCAGCCATTTGATCGAATAGTCGCCGTTCAGCACATCGTCCTGCCGCAGCAGTTCCTGATGCAGCGGGATGTTGGTCTTCACCCCTTCAACGACCATTTCCTCAAGCGCGCGGCGCAGGCGCATGATGCAGCCTTCGCGGGTGCGGCCATAGACGATCACCTTGGCGATCATGCTGTCGTAATAGGGCGGGATCCGGTAACCGGCATAAAGCCCTGAATCAACGCGGACATGCATCCCGCCAGCCGCATGGAAATAGGTGACGAGACCGGGCGAGGGCGCGAAGTTGAACGGGTCTTCGGCGTTGATCCGGCATTCGATCGCGTGGCCCTTGAATTCCAGTTCGTCCTGCGTCACCGACAACGGCTTGCCTTCGGCGATGCGGATCTGTTCGCGCACCAGATCAAGCCCGGTAATCGCTTCGGTCACCGGATGTTCGACCTGCAGGCGGGTGTTCATTTCGATGAAATAAAACTCCCCGTTTTCCCACAGGAATTCGATCGTGCCCGCGCCGCGATAGGCCATGTCACGCATCGCCTGCGCGCAGATTTCGCCCATGCGCGTGCGTTCTTCAGGGCTGATGACGGGGGAGGGGGCTTCTTCCAGCACCTTCTGGTGGCGGCGCTGGAGCGAACAGTCGCGCTCACCCAGATGGATCGCATTGCCGTTGCCATCGCCGAACACCTGAAATTCGATGTGGCGCGGATTGCCGAGGTATTTCTCGATATAGACGGTGGCATCGCCGAACGCGGCTTTCGCTTCGCTGCCAGCCTGCTGGATCAGCGTTTCGAGCTGGTCCGGGCCGTTGCACACTTTCATGCCGCGCCCGCCGCCGCCTGAAGCGGCTTTGATGATCACCGGATAACCAGCGGCTTCGGCAATCGCTTTGGCTTCGGCAATATCGGAGACCGCGCCATCCGAGCCGGGGACCAGCGGCAGACCAAGCGCGCCGGCGGTGCGCTTTGCCTCGATCTTGTCACCCATTGTGCGGATGTGTTCAGGCTTGGGACCGATCCAGATGATGTCATGCGCTTCGACGATATCGGCGAACTTGGCGTTCTCCGACAGGAAGCCATAGCCGGGGTGGATCGCATCGCACTGCGCGATTTCCGCTGCCGAAATGATGTTGGCGATGTTGAGATAGCTCTCGCCAGCGGGCGGCGGGCCGATGCAGACGGCATGATCGGCCAGCCGGACATGCATCGCATCGGCATCGGCGGTGGAGTGCACCGCGACCGTTTCGATCCCCATTTCATGGGCTGCACGGTGGATGCGCAAGGCGATCTCGCCGCGATTGGCGATCAGGATGCGTTTAATGCCCATGATGTCAGGCAATCACCACCAGCGGCTGATCGAATTCGACCGGCTGGGCGGTTTCGATCAGGATCGCGGTGACCGTGCCGGCGCGCGGCGCGGTGATCGGGTTCATCACCTTCATCGCTTCGACGATCAGCAGGGTGTCGCCTTCCTTGACCGCCTGGCCGACGCTGACGAATGGTGCAGCGCCCGGTTCCGGCGTGAGATAGCAGGTGCCGACCATCGGCGATTTGACCGCGTTCTTCAGATCCGGCCCGGCGGCCGGTTCCGGCGCGGCCGGAGCAGCTGCGGCCGCAGGCGCTGCTGCTGCTGTCACAGGAGCAGGCGCCGCGGCATAGACCGGTGCAGCCGAAGCCACCGCCCCGCGCGACACGCGGATCTTGCGGTCGTCATCTTCGACCTCGATCTCGGTCAGACCGGTTTCGTTGAGCAATTCGGCGAGCTCGCGCACCAGTGCGGTGTCGATGTTCATGCCCCCCGACTTGCGCCCGTTTGCCTTGCTACCTTGGCCAGCGTCGTTTGCCATGTATGCCCCTTATGAATTCGTGAACGCGCCATGCAGCGCGGCTGAGCGCGAGGGACTATTGCCGCCAAATGCGGCTGGCAAGTGGCAAGGGTGCAAAATGTGAAAGATACGTGACAAATCACACCTGCCCCGACGCTACGGCTTCAAGCGCGATGCGATAGGAATCGGCGCCGTGGCCCTCCACCGTCATCGCCGCCGCCATGCCGACATAGGACAGGTGGCGGAACGCCTCGCGCGTTTTGGGATCGGACAGGTGGACCTCGATCACCGGCGTGCGGATCGCCTTGATCGCATCGAGCAGCGCCACCGACGTGTGGGTATAGGCCGCCGCATTCAGCAGCACCGCCCGCGCGCCTTCGGCCTGTGCTTCGTGCAGCCAGTCGACCAGCATCCCTTCGTGATTGGTCTGGCGCATCTCGATTTCGAGCCCCAGTTCGCGGGCGCGGTCTTCGAGCATCCCTGCGATATCATCGAGCGTGGTGGTGCCATAAATCTCCGGCTCACGCGTGCCGAGAAGATTGAGATTGGGACCGTTGAGGACGTAGACGAGGTTGGTCATGCGGCCGGGGATAGCGGGAAGGCGCGTGGCGGGGAAGGGGCTTGCCGCGCAAGTTCGGGAGAGAGCGGAGCTTGCCTCACCGGTCCACACCCTTGACCTTCCCCCACTGGCGCGCCGCTGTGTAACCCAGATACCCTGTGCCAAACAGCGCATAGAGCGGCTCCGGCAACCCGTTGAGATAGGCGTTCATGCCCGCTGCAATGTCGCGTGCGGCCAGCGGGTGGAAGGCGGAAAGCACCCCCATCGGCAGCGCGGTCAGCAGCAGGATGTACATCACATAGAGGAAGCTTGGGCGGGCGCGGCTGGTCCAGGGGTCTTGCGAATTCGCCTCTGCCACAATCGCTTGAAGCTGCGCCTCGATCATGCGCATTTCCTGCGTCCCTTCGAGCGCGACCAGTTCCAGTTTCGCGCGGGCCTGCGCTTCCTTGTCCGGGATGATCTTGTCGATGATCGCCGCGATGGGACCGATGAGGACGTCGATTAGGGCCATTGCGCGCGCTCCTTGGGTGGTGAGTCGCGCTGAAAATGACCAAATTGGTTAAAGTAGGAAAATGTTTTAACCTATTATGCGCCCGCTTCAGCCAGCAGCCGCTGCGCCAGAGCCAGATGCGGGCGGTCGAGCATCGCTCCGTCCAGCGCCACCACGCCTGCGCCCGGATGTTCAGCGAAGGCCTGCACCACCGCTTGGGCGTGGGCGAGTTCCTCGGCGCTCGGCGTGAAGGCGGCGTTGATTGGCTCGACCTGCGTGGGGTGGATTGCCAGCATCCCGCGAAAACCAGCCGCGCGCACGGCCTTTGCGCGCCGTTCCAAAGCCTCAAGGTCGCGGAATTCCGGCTGCACCGTCTCGATGGGCGCAACCCCTGCTGCCGAAGCGCCGATCAGGCACAGGCTGCGCGCCATTTCATAGGTATGCGCATATTCGCCGTCCGGCCCGCGTTGTTCGCGCGCACCAAGGGCAGAAGACAGATCCTCCGCGCCCCAGCTCATCGCCGCCAGCCGCGCCTTGCCGGGGTAATCGCCCGCATATTCGCCGGTGCGGAACATCGCCGCTGCCGTTTCGGTCACCAGCGCCGCGATCAGCGTGCGCCCCTGCGGAATGCCGTTCGCCGCCTCCAGCGCGGTGAGGTAATGGTGGAGCTGCGTGATATCCGCGGCGCCTTCGGCCTTGGGCAGAAACACTCCGCCGGGGCGCGACGGGATGATCGCAGCCAGATCGGCGATGCAGTCTCCGGTCGAAATCGGGTTAATCCGCACCCACAACCTTGCACGGTTTTCCGATGCGGCGATCACGTCCGCCACCATGGCGCGCGCCGCCGCCTTGTTTTCGGGCGAGACGGAGTCCTCCAGATCAAGCAGCGCGATATCCGCCGCGCCGCCGATCGCCTTGCCCATCTTCTTCTCGCTATCGCCGGGGGCAAACAGCCATGAACGCATTCTGGGGGCGGCGGGGGTGGTGTGGACCATGAAGCGAACTCTCCTCGCGCCCCGCTTACGAAGCGCGCGGAGCGGCGACAAGCCTAGAACGAACCTTCGACATCGAAGCTGAAGATCGTTCCGAACCGCCGGTCGCGGCGTTCGCTGAAGGCGGCCTGTCCTGCCGCGCGATTGGCAAACACGGTGCGTTCGAACCGGTCAGCCTGATCGAGCAGATTGCCGACCCGCGCACGCACGGTCAGGCCCGCAATGTCCTTGTTTTCAAGGAAGGCAAAGACCTGCGCGAAGCTCGGCTGGGCAAGCGAGATTTCATTCAGCCGCACGACCTGAGCAACCTTTGTCCAGTCACCCCGGGTTCCGAACGCCCAATCACTATCAGGAACATCATGGCGCAGCCGGAATTCCAGCGACATCAATTCGTTGCCCGACACTTCGCGCACAAACCCGAGCAGTGGATCGCGAACCTGGCTCTGGTTCCAGCCGACCGTGAAATCGAAGCGTGTGCCCTTCCAGCCAACCCCGTCGGACAGCAGCGTGGCCTGGGTTTCAAATCCGTAGAACCGCGCTGAAGGCAGATTGCCCGGTGCCTGGCCGCCGCCAGCCAGAGGGATCTGGTCGACGACGTCGATCAGATCTTCAAGATAGCCGCTCATCGTGAGATTGCCGAGCGTGCCGAGCCGCCAGCTCGCCTCAAGTTCGTACACCCAGCTCTGTTCGGGCTTCAGATTGGCGTTGCTGGCATCGGCGCGGTCCTGATCCAGATCGACCGTGGCGATGAAGTCGAAGAAATTGAGCTGGCCCACCACCCGCTCGATCCGGCCGGCAAGGTTGAGATCAGTACCCACCTTCCAGTCGAGTGAGACGAAGCCTTTGGGCCGCCAGAACGCGCGGGTAAGGCCGAACGGCCCGGACTGGCTGATTTTTGAATATTCGCCCCCGGCGGAAACCTGCAACTGGAGGCTGTTCGCCAACGCGCGGCTAAAGGTCAGTCCGGCATCGACGCGGTCTTCGTCCACCCGCGCGCTTGCCCCTTCGAGTGTCACCGGCTGCAACACCCCGGCGGCATCGCTTTCGGAAAACGCCGAGGTGATATCGAGATAATTGCGCGCGCCTTCGACCGCGGCGACAAGGTTTCCGCCCCCGGTCGCCACGGTATATTCGCCGCGCAGGATCGTCTCGCCCTCATCGGCGTCCTGCACGAACAGCGAGCCTTGCTCTGCGCGGTTGTCGGTGAAACTGGTCAACACGCTGTTGGTGAAAGGGCTGTCTTCGTAACGGTGATAACCGATCAGTTTCAGCCGACCAGGCCCGAAGCCGAATTCATAATCCGCGCCCAGTTCGAAATTGAATTCGTCTTCGGTGCGGCGCAGGTTTCGTACCCGGTCGGTGATGCCGCCGGGCGCGCGCTGTGCGGAACTTTCGCTGTCGCGTAAGAAGAAGCCCTGCGTCTGGCCGGTGAGGTTGAGGATGCTGCCATTGTCCGCGGTGCGGCTGTATGATCCAGACAGGCTGATGCGGTCATTATAAAAACGGCCGATCTCGTCGCGCAGCGCCACCAGCGTGCCGGCGCCGTCGAACACTTCTTCAGGGCCTTCATTGGCGCGGCGATTGGATTCGTTGCGCAGCGCCAGCGTCCATTCGCTTTTCGCTCCGCTGCCGGCCAGCGCCACGCTACCCTGAAGCAGCCGGGGAGGCACATCGATGGTGCGGAATTCCGGATTGTAACGAAATTGCCCGGTTACCCGGCCGCTGGCGAGGGTGACGAGGTTGAGAACCTGACCGGTCAGCCCGCCAATGCCCAGGCTGGCGCCGTCCACCAGTTCCAGCCGCACCACGTCTTCAACCGGGATGCGGCGCAAGGCTTCAAGCGGGCCATTGGCCTTGCCCGGAATGCGGCGCCCATTGATCAGCACATTGGTATCGGCCTGGCCGAGGCCGCGGGCGCCATCACCTTCGCGGATCGTGAAGCCGGGGACGTTGCGCGCCATGTCGAACGCGCTGCGCGGGGCGAAGCGGGAAAAATCTTCGGGCAGAAAGGTGCTGCGCGTCGACTGCGGCGGTGTTTCCGCGATCTTGGCAGCGCCCTCGTCCTCTGCCGCTGCGGGTACGGCGAGCATTGCGGCCACGGCAATCCATGCGGCGGCGGAATAGTGACGGGCGCTGATCATGCGGCGCGCTTGGCCGGAAAAGATGCGCAATGTCGAGTGTTTGCCGGCCATGCCTTCGTCCAAGCGGGATTGGTCATCGACGAACGCAGGTGGCACCTGCGGCATCAGTCCCCTCTTTCCATTAGGCGGCGCAGCGACAGGTTGTTATGCAGGACGCAAATTCGAACAGGGGGATTACGCGGTGGCAATCGCATTTTCGGTGAATGGCAAACCGGTGAGCGTGGAGGCAGAGGCCGACACGCCCTTGCTGTGGGTGTTGCGTGACGATCTGGGGATGACCGGCACAAAGTTCGGCTGCGGCATTGCCGCGTGCGGTGCGTGTTCCGTTCATGTCGACGGCGCGGTGACACGGTCGTGCAGCGTCCCCCTTGGCGAAATGGCCGGCAAGGCGGTGACCACCATCGAAGGGCTGAAGGGCGCTGACGGGGTGCTTCACAAGGTGCAGCAGGCGTGGATCGACGCGCAGGTACCGCAATGCGGATACTGCCAGTCGGGCCAGATCATGGCGGCGGTCGCCCTGATTGAACAGGTCGGCACGCCGTCCGACGCACAGATCGACGAGGCGATGACCAATATCTGCCGCTGCGGCACATATCCGCGCATCCGTACCGCAATTCTTGCCGCAACAGGTGCGGCTGCCGCCACGACGGGAGAGGCATGATGGCTGACAACCCCAATCCCGATCTCGATCGGCCCGAAACCCCGGCTCCGGCCAAACCGAAGAAGAAGGGCGTTAAACGCCGCATCTTCCTGATCGGCAGCGCGCTGGTCGTCGGCGGCGGCATGTTCGGTGTGTGGTGGACCGACAAAGGCGCGAAGGCGAAAGCCAAGGCGCTGACCGTTGGTGAGGGCGAGCATGGCTTTCTCACCTGGATGAAGATCGCCGATGATGACACGGTGACGGTGTTTTCCCCGCACATCGATTTCGGTCAGGGATCGCACACGGCGCTGGGACAGATGCTGGCGGACGAGCTTGATGCGGCATGGGACAAGGTGAAGATCGAACAGGCTCCGGCTGACCTTGCCTTTGCCAACGCGGCGCTGGCCAAGGGTTTTCTGCCCGAAATGGCGGGCGAGATGGTGGCGGGCCTGCTGCCCGATGCGATCATCAGCATGATGGCACGTTCGATGCCGCTTATGATCACGGGCGGTTCCTCCGCGATCCGCTTCACCGGCGAAGTCGGCATGCGCAAGACGGGCGCTGCGGTGCGCATGGCGCTGATCGCGGAGGCGGCTGACCGGCTGGGTGTTCCCGCCAGCGAACTCACCACGGCTGACAGCGTCGTGACCCATGCCAAATCTGGGAAGTCCCTGCGTTACGGCGAATTGGCGGCAGGCGCGGCGGCGCGATCGCTCAGCAGCGATCCGGTGCTCAAGACCCGCGACCAGTGGAAGCTGATCGGCAAGCCGGTGGTGCGCCGCGATATTCCTGCCAAAGTCGATGGCAGCGCGGTTTACGGGATCGACTTCACGCTTCCCGACATGCGCGTCGCCACCATTGCGGCAGCACCGGTGCGCGGCGGCAAGCTGGACTCGGTCGACGAAGCACCTGCACTCGCCGTGAAGGGCGTGGAAAAGGTCGTGAAGCTCGATGACGCTGTCATCGTTGTTGCCAAGGGATACTGGCCCGCGACCAAGGGGCTTGCTGCCCTGTCGCCCAAGTTCTCGGACGGCGGCCATGCTGCGGTTTCGACCCCGGCGATTTACGCCGCGCAGGCCAAGCTGATGGCGGGCGGCAAGCCCGATAACGAAGCCGGCGATGGCGATGTCGATGCCGCTTTCGGCGCGGCGGGTGCAAAGGTGGTCGAGGCGCAATACCGCGTCCCCTTCCTTCACCATGCGATGATGGAGCCGTTTGCGCTGACCGGCCATTTCAAGGACGGCACGCTTCACCTGTGGGGCGGATTGCAGGACCCGCTCAGCACCCGCACCCGCGCCGCCAAGGCTGCGGGGCTGGATGTCGAAAACGTCGTCTTCAATCCGATGATCATGGGCGGCGGCTTTGGCCGGCGCTTCCCTGATATCGTCGAAATCATCGGCCAGATCGCATTGCTGGCCAAGCAGGTGCCCTATCCGGTCAAGCTGGTGTGGAGCCGCGAGGAAGAGGTGCGGCATGGCACCTATCGCCCGCAATCCTCATCCATGCTCAAGGCCGCGATCAAGGACGGAACCAACACCGGCCTGCGGATGGACTATGCCCAAAGCGGCAATGCCGAAGGCGAGGTGCCGTTCATCTACGATATCCCCGCAACCTCGCGCCGCCATTTCGCCTATCAGTCCAACCAGATCGACGGGCCGTGGCGGTCGGTCAACGCGACGCAGATCGGGTTCTACACCGAAAGCTTCATGGATGAACTCGCGGCGGCAGCGGGCGAGGACCCCTACCAGTTCCGGCGCAAGCATCTTGCCCCCGGTTCCCGGCATATTGCCGTGCTGGACATGGTGGCCAAGCGTTCCGGCTGGGGCACGCCGCTGCCCGAAGGCGTCGGGCGCGGGATCGCAATTGTCGAAAGCTTCGGTACGATCGTGGCCGAAGTGGTCGAGGCAGGGGTGAAGGAAGACGGCAGCCCCGATGTTCTGAAGGCATGGGCAGTGGTCGATTGCGGCACCACGGTGAACCCGCTGAATGCCGAAGCGCAAATCGCGGGCGGACTGATCATGGGGCTGTCGTCAGCCATCGGCGAACAGGTCACGCTGGACAAGGGCGCGGTGGTCGAAAGCAATTTTGCCGACTACCCGATCCTGAAACTGGCCGATGCACCGCCTGCGATTGATGTGCACTTCATCGAAAGTGGCGCGAAGACCGGCGGGATCGGTGAACCCGGCCTGCCGCCTGCTTCTCCGGCGCTTGCCAACGCGCTGGCTGCAGCGAGCGGAAAACGCATCCGCAACCTGCCGCTGCTCACTCAGGCCAAGGCGTAAGTTGCAGGGCTGGTCGGCGCTGATCCTCGCCGGAGGGGCGGGGCGGCGCTTTGGCGCCAATGCGCTTGGCGGCAAGCTGCTTGCCGATCTGGCAGGCGCACCGGTGATCCGGCGGGTGGCTGAACGGGTTGCGGGCGCAGGCTTTGCCGAGACGCTGGTGGTGACCGGCGAAGATGATGCAGGGCTACGCGCTGGCTTGGCGAGCGTGCCCTGCAGGATTGTCCACGCGCCTGACTGGGGCGAAGGGATGGCCGCCACCCTGCGCACCGGAATCGCCGCGCTTTGGCCGGATGCACCGGGCGTGTGCATTTTCCTTGGTGATATGCCGCTGGTGCCGGTTGGTCTGTGGGCCGAGTTGGCAACAGCCGCGCTTGAGGCAGGCTATGCCGCGCGGCCCCGGTGCGCCGGCAAGCCCGGCCACCCGGTTGCCTTCACCCGCGCTGCCTTTCCCGATCTGGTGAACCTGAAAGGCGATCGGGGGGCAACCGCGCTTCTCAAACGGCGCCCCGATGCGGTCGCCTATTGCGACACAGCCGACAAGGGTGCGCTGATGGATATCGACACGCCTGCCGATCTGGCCGCAGCAGCGCTGGCGTGGAAGGCCTGCGCAACCTCCGCGACCAGCGACAGCGCCACATCGCGCGGCGCCTTGCCGAAACCATAAAGCCCGATCGGCGCGTGGAGGCGCGCAATCTGCGCATCGTTCACACCATGCCCGCGCAGCCGCGCCGCCCGCGTTTCCAGCCGCGAACGCGCACCGATCGCGCCGACATAAAAGGCATTGCTGTGCAGCGCGGCGGCCAGACCGCGCTCGTCATCGTCACGGTCATGGGAAAGCACCGCGACAGCGGTCCAGCGGTCGATCCCGATGGCGGCAAGGGCGCTCGCCGGATCGCTGCGGTAATAGACGATCCCGGTGAAGGGCGGCGTGTCGGGACCGCCCGGGGTGATCAGTGCTGTATCCCAGCCCATATCGCAGGCCATCCTTGCGGCTGTCAGCGCCGCGCCGTCTTCGCCCACCAGCACCAGCCGCAGAGGCGGCAGGAACAGGCGGGCATAGCGCGCGCCGTCCCAATGATCGGCAGGGGCATCGTTTGCTGTCGCAGTAACAGGTTCAGCGCGGCGTTCCCGCCCGTCGCTCGACCACAGCACCCGATGGCGATTTGTCCAGCCTGCCAGCAGCGCGGCGATGGCTGGTTCATCTGCCGCGACCGGTTCAACCAGCACCGAAATTCCCGATCCGCAGGCCAGTTTGATGTCGATCCACGGACTGCCCTCGCCATAACGCAGCAGGCGGGGCTTGCCCTCCATCATGGCTTCGCGCGCGTGGCGAGCCACATCAGCTTCAATACAGCCGCCCGACAGGAAGCCCCAATAATCGCCGTCCGTGACAATCATCTGCGCCCCCACATCGCGCGGTGCCGATCCGTCCACCGCCACCAGCGTCGCGATGGCAAAGGCGCGCGGCAGGGCAGGTGCGCCGAGCAGTGCTTCGCGGATATCGTCAACGGGAGCGGCATGACGCCAGCGGTTCATGGGGGAAGGGCGGCTTTCGCAAAGAGGGCTCTGGCAAGCCTAAACCGTCCTGTGTCCGCGCGCAATTGCCGCGCGGCGACGTGTCACAACGTCGGAGGAGGAAATTTCCACTGGTCGGGACGAGAGGATTCGAACCTCCGACCCCCACACCCCCAGTGTGATGCGCTACCAGGCTGCGCTACGTCCCGTCACCAGTGGAGGGGGGCCTATAGGAGCGCCGATCCGGGCTGGCAAGGTGTGTTTGTGGGGAATTGCGCTTGTGCGCGGCGCGGTGCGGGCGGTCTGCGCCTGCGAAGCTGGCCAATGATTGCGGGTTGCTTGCAATGCTGCTAGTCGCGCCCACTTGAACGGGAGGGGACACCGGGCTGCCGCACGCAATGTGCGCGGAACGGATCCGTCTTCCCATATCTTCAACGGGATCCGACAGGCTTTAACGCATGACATTCGAACTTCTCGCCGCCGCCGGAGCGGGCGCTGCCGCAGCGCCTCCGGCCTGGATCAGCTTCCTGCCCATCGTCGGCATGATCGCGATCTTCTGGTTCCTGATCATCCGTCCGCAGATGAAGCGGCAGAAGGAACATCAGGCCAAGATCGGCGCTGTCAAAAAGGGCGATCAGGTCGTCACCGCAGGCGGCCTGGTGGGCAAGGTCATCAAGGTGGACGACACCTATGTCGAACTGGAACTGGGCACCAATGTCCGGGTCAAGGCGATCAAGGCAACCATCGGCGACATCATTCCGCCCGGCGGCAGCCCCGCCAACGATTGAGCCTATCTGGCTCGTCCTCCATTTCCTTGCGTGTGAGATCCTGACGCAATGCTCGATTTTCCCCTCTGGAAAAAGCTCAGCCTGTGGGCGGTGACGCTGGCGGCATCGCTGCTGGCGCTGCCTTCGCTGTTCAATGTGGCGGGGCTGGACTGGCCCTCTGCGCTGCCCGATCCCGAGGTCAACCTCGGGCTTGACCTTGCCGGCGGCTCGCACCTGCTGCTGGAAGCCAAGGCGGGCGACGTTCGCGAACAGCGTCTCCAGAACATGGAAGAATCTGTCCGTCAGCTGATGCGCAATGCCAAACCGCGCATCCGCATCGGTGATGTGTCGACCGCAGATGGGCAATTGTCTTTCATGCTTGATGATGCGGCCGATATTGATCGTGCGCGCGGGTTGATCGAACCTGCGATGCAGGGCGCGACCACCGTTCGCGAATGGGAATTGCAGGTCGTTGATGGCCAGCGCATGGTGCTCGAACAGACCGATGCCGGCGTCAGTCAGGCGATCGATGATGCGATGGACAGCGCCACCGAAGTGGTGCGCCGCCGGATCGACGAACTTGGCACGCGTGAACCGACGATCATCCGTCAGGGCGAAACGCGGATCGTGGTGCAGGTTCCGGGCCTTCAGGATCCCGACGCGCTGAAGCAGTTGCTGGGTCAGACCGCGCAGCTGGAATTCAAACTGGTCGATCTGAACGCCCTGCCGACCAATGTGCAGGCCGGGATTGCGCCTCCGGGAAGCGAGATTTTCCCCTATGCGCCGGGCACGCCGGGTGAAGGCCAGTCGATTGCGGTGCAGCGGCTGGGCGGCATCCGCGGCGATAACCTGACTGGCGCTCAGGCAGGCGTTGATCCGCAGAGCAACCAGAGCGTTGTCAACATCGCCTTCGATGCGCAAGGCGGGGCCAAGTTTGCCAAGCTGACCAGCGAAAATGTCGGCAAGCCGTTTGCGATCATCCTCGATGGTCAGGTGCTTTCGGCGCCAAACATCAATGAACCGATTGTCGGCGGGCGGGCGCAGATTTCGGGGAGCTTTACGCCCGAATCCTCCAACCAGCTTGCCATTGCGCTGCGTTCCGGTGCCCTGCCGGTGCCGCTGGCGGTGGTTGAGGAACGCACCGTCGGGCCGGATCTTGGCGCGGATTCGATCCGCAAGGGCCTGCTGGCGATGGGAATCGGCAGCCTGGCCGTGATTGCCTTGATGGTGGCGACCTATGGCCGCTTCGGCGTTTATGCGACCATCGCGCTGGTGTTCAACGTGCTGATGCTGCTGGGGCTGATGGCGCTGGGCGGGTTTACCCTGACCCTGCCGGGGATCGCCGGCTTCGTCATCACCATCGGCGCGGCGGTGGACGCCAACGTGCTCATCAACGAACGTATCCGCGAAGAACGCGCGCGGGGCCGCAAGGTCATCGCTGCGGTGGAGACCGGATACAAGGAAGCCAGCCGCGCGATCTGGGATGCGAACCTCACCAACGTCATTTCCGGCGTGGCGCTGTTCGCGTTCGGGTCCGGGCCGGTCAAAGGCTTTGCCGTGGTGCTGGTAATCGGCATCGCGACCTCGGTGTTTACCGGGGTTACGCTGACCCGCATGTTCGTCGCCGGGTGGCTGCGCAAGACGCGCCCCAACGACATCACGATTTAAGGAGCGCGAGACGATGAAACTCCTGAAGCTCGTCCCCGACAACACCAACATCAAGTTCCTGAAGCTGCGCGTCCCGTTCTTCGTGCTTAGTCTGGTGCTGATCTTCGGCAGCTGGACGGCGGTTGCGATCAACGGCCTCAACTTCGGCGTGGATTTCGCCGGCGGGCAGGAAGTTCGCATGACCTTCAACCAGCGTGAAACCGCGCCGATCCCGTCCTTGCGTGAGCTGGTTGGCGGGCTCGGCTATGGCGATCCGGTGGTGCAGGAATTCGGCGCACCCAACCAGGTGTCGATCCGCGTGGCTCTGCCTGAAGGCACCGAGAACACGCCCGGCGCCGCAACGGCGATCGGTGACAAGGTGATCGCGGCCATCGCCAAGGAATACCCCGACGCCCGCAGAGACGGTAACGACACTGTTTCGGGCAAGGTCGCAGGCGAATTCCGTGATCAGGCCATCCTTGCACTGCTGGCAGCGATGGCGGCGGTTTCGCTGTATATCTGGGTGCGGTTCGAATGGCAGTTCGGCGTCGGCGCAATGTTTGCGCTGGTGCATGACGTGTCGGTCACCGTGGGCCTGTTCGCGCTGACGCAGATGGAATTCAGCCTCCAGATCGTCGCCGCTATTCTGGCGATCATCGGTTATTCCCTGAACGACACCATCGTCGTCTATGACCGTATCCGCGAAAACCTGAAGAAATATCGCAAGATGCCGATGGCCGAACTGCTCGACCTGTCGGTGAACGAGACGCTGGCGCGGACGGTGATGACCTCGCTGACGCTGTTCATCGCGCTGATCCCGCTGCTGATCTTCGGTCCGCCCAGCCTGTTCGGCATGGTCGCGGCAATCACCGTGGGTCTGTTCATCGGCACCTATTCGTCGATCTACATGGCCGGCCCGCTGCTCATCTGGATGGGCGTGACGTCGAACAGCTTCATCCCGACCGAAACCGCTGCCGACCGTCAGGAAAAGATCGCCCGCGGCGAGGTGTGACGGGGGCGGGGCTTACGCCTCGCTAACCAGCTTTTCGTAATGCGCGGCCAGCGCGGCGGCGTTGGCATCCCAGCTGAAATCTTCGGTCAGGGCCGCCACCGCCTCGCGCGGGGGCGGGGCGTTCAGCACCGCGTTGACGCCCGCTGCCACCGCTTCCGGAGTACGGTCCACCAGCCGACCGGCGGTATCACTGGCGATCAGCTCGCGCGCGCCGCCCACATCGCAGGTCACCACCGGCGTGCCGCAGGCGAGCGCTTCGACCCACGCATTGGCCAGCCCTTCATTCGCAGTCGGCAATACCATCACGTCGGCCGCGGACAGGATCAGCGGCATCAGGTCATGATCGAGCGAACCGGCAAAGAACACCCGGTCGGATACGCCATCGCTTGCCGCCTGCGCACGTAGCCGCGCCTCATCGTCCCCCTTGCCGACCAGCACCAGCCGCGCGCCGGGAATTTCGCGCAGCGCGGCAATGGCAATGCCCTGTCCCTTGCGTTCGATCAATGCGCCAACGCAGGCAAGCAGCGGCGCATTGTCGGGCATGGCAAAGCCCAGCTCCTCGGAAAGCTGACGGCGTAACTGGGTGTGATCGAAGGGCCGAAATCTGTCACGGTCCAGTCCTGTGTAATGCAGCGTGATCTTGCCTTCATCCATGCCCATCATCGCCATCTGCGCAGCCAGGTCGCGGCTGACAGCAAGCAGGCCCGTGGCGGTCTGTGCTGCCTCCAGCATCTGGCGGCGCGCGAAATCCTGATGGCCCCAGAAGGTGATGTCGCTGCCCCGCGCCTTGATCGACAGCGGCAGGCCGGTTTCGTGCGCGATCTGGGCTGCGGCAGGGCCATCGGGGAAGAAGAACTGCGCATCCAGCACGTCGATCGGCGTCACCGCATGGATGCGCCGCACCAGCGGCAGCGCGGCGCGCGCAATTGCGCCTGCGTTGCGCCTTGCGCCGATGCGCGGGATCAGGGTGAAGCGCGGGCGGTGGATGATGATGCCGCCTTCCTCGCTCACTTCGGGCAGGTCAGCCAGCGGCCGATAACGCCCCAGTACCAGCGGGGGCAGGCCGATGGGATTGATCAGCGTGACGCGCCAATCGCCGCGCTTGGCCAGCGCTTCCAGCGAGCGGGCGACAAAGGTGCCGAACCGCGGATTGACCGGGTTGGGATAGAGCGTCGACAGGACAAGCACGTGTTTCATTGGCAGTCCCTACAGCGGCCGGACCAGCATGAAGGCAACCGCAATCCACGCCGGATTGTCGACCACCACCTGCTTTTGACCCGCGCCCGGTGGCAACAGGCCAACCAATGTACCGCGTCGGTCGATCAATCTTCCAAAGGCAAAGCGCCCGCCAGGTTTCGGCAACAAGCAATCGCGGTTGATCGCGCTGGCGGCCCTGGCCGGATCGAGCGGGCGCAGCCACACCAGATCGCCGGGGCGATATTCGCCGATGCTGGCGGTGACCGACAGCACCATCGGCGGCGGCCCATCATCGCCCGCCAGCGCGCTGGGCAGCAATGCCTCACGCGGGGCGGACAGCGCATCCGGCCCTGCCTGCCCCAGTTCGGCGACGATCTGCGCATGGGCCGCAGCATCGGCCCGCATCAGGTTGGCCGGATCAACCCCCAAGGCGGCGGCGATGCGGTTCATCCACACCAGCGAGAGGCTGCGCATTCCGGTTTCCAGCCGCCCGATGGTCTGCGCCGTGGTGGGCGGATCGCAGGCGGCAGCCAGATCGGAGAGGGTCAACCCCCTGGCCTTGCGGATATCGCGGATGCGGTTGGTCATGGGGTTCTCGCGTGAATTAACCGGATTGGTTTGTTCTTTCCTACAGATGCGCCGACTTGGCAAGCCTTCGCCGTTCAACACGTGGAAGGAAACATAATGAAGCGCCAGTTGGTCGAACGCGAACTCACCCCGGAAGGCCCGCGCAACGGCGCGGTCAAGGGCGGGGCAAGGCCGCGCCGCACGGTCACCGTGAACCTCGCCGAAAGCCCGCTGGCATGGCTGCACGCGCGCGGGCACATTGATACGCGGCTGTTCGATGCAGGCGAGGCGCTGCGGGCGGATTATGAAAAGGCGCAGCTTTCAGCCAGCATCACCATGCGCTGGGATCCGGTGCGGGTGACATCGACGGGCGAGCGCGGGTTGTCAGCCACAGAGAAACAGATCGCGGCGCGGCGGCGGTTTGACGGGGCGATCAGTGCGGCAGGGCGCGGGCTGGAAGATATCCTCTGGCGCGTCGTCTGCGCGGGTGAAGGTCTGCCCGAAGCGGAAAAGACGCTGGGCTGGCCGGTGCGCAGCGGGAAGCTGGTCTTGCGCATCGCGCTGGAACGGGTCGCGGAATTTTACCGGATCACGTGACCCAGCATCGCCTGTACCCGAGCGCGCAATTGCGGGAGAATGTCGCCGTCGAACCACGGGTGCTTCGCCATGAACATCCGCGATCGCCACGCAGGGTGGGGCAGAGCGACAAATGGCAGGTCTTCACCATAGCGGCTGACCCGCTCAGCAAGCGAAAGCCGCTTGAGATGCGGCAGATAACGGGCCTGGGCGTGAATGCCGACCAGCAGGGTCAGGCGCTCCGGCGGCAGCACGCCAAGCACTGCATCGTGCCACTTCGGCGGGCATTCCTTGCGCGGTGGGGCATCGCCGCCGCTGGCTTTGCCCGGATAGCAGAAGCCCATCGGCATCTGGGCCACATTGGCCGCATCATAGAAAGTGGCTTTGTCCAGCCCCAGCCAATCGCGCAGCCGGTCGCCGCTGTCATCGTCCCACGGCACACCGCTCGCGTGAACCTTGCTACCCGGCGCCTGCCCGATGATGAGGATGCGGCTGGTCGCGGAAAAGCGCGCAATCGGGCGCGGGCCGAACGGGAGGTGGGCCGCACACAAGGTGCAGGCGGCGATCCGTTGGCGAAGCGTTTCGATGTGATCCCCCGGTGCGGGGGGCGTCACCCGCCCTCGACCATTTCGGCAAGCATCAGCCAGCGTTCTTCCGCAGCGTCCTTTTCAGCCCGGGCATTGGCGATGCCCTGGCTGATGTCTGCGAACCGTTGCGGTTCCTTTGCGTAGAGTTCGGGATCGCCCAGCAGCGCTTCACCCTTGGCGATGGCGGCTTCCAGTTCATCGATCCGGGCGGGCAGGATTTCGTAATCCCGCTGGTCCTTGTAGGACAATTTGACCGCCGCAGCGGGCTTTTTTTCAGGGGCGGTTTGCGCAAGGGTAGCCCGGCTTTGACCCCCGCTAGACCCCGTCTTGCCCCCCGTTGGCGGCGCTTTGCGCTTGGCTTCCCAATCGGCATAGCCGCCGGCCACAATATCCACCTTGCCCGACCCGTCGAGCCCCAGCGTGATGGTGACCGTGCGATCCAAAAAGTCGCGATCGTGGCTGACGATCAGCACGGTGCCATCGAAATCAGCAATGACTTCCTGAAGAAGATCAAGGGTTTCCAGATCAAGGTCATTGGTCGGCTCATCCAGCACCAGCAGGTTTGCGGTGCGCGCAAATTCGCGCGCAAGCAGCAGGCGCGATCGCTCTCCGCCTGACAGAATGCCGATCTTGGTGTCGACCAGACCGGGATCGAACAGGAAGTCCTTGAGGTAAGCCATGACGTGCTTTCGCACCCCGCGAACATCGATCCAGTCGCCCCCTTCGGCAAGAATCTGGCGGACCGTCGCCCCCGGTTCCAGCAGCTTCCTTTGCTGATCGATCATCACACCTGTCAGCGTGCGCGCATGGGTGATGGTGCCGGTGTCGGGTTCAAGCTCTTTCGTGAGCAATTTGAGCAGGGTGGTCTTGCCCGCGCCGTTCGATCCGACAATCCCGATCCGGTCGCCGTTCTGGATGCGCAGGGAAAACGGCTTGATGATCGCCCGCTCGCCATACGTCTTTGATATGTTTTCGGCGACGATCACCGATTTCGACTTGAAATCGTCATCGCTGGCAAGCTTCAGCTTGGCGGTCCCCGCGCCGGAAATCATCGCTGCCCGGGTCGCCCGCATCTGGTGGAGTTTCTCCAGCCGGCCCTGATTGCGCTTGCGCCGCGCGGTCACGCCGCGTTCCAGCCAGTGCGCTTCAAGTTTCAGTTTCGCATCAAGGCGGTCAGCGTTGCGGGCTTCTTCGGCATAGACCGTTTCTTCCCACGCTTCGTAACCGCCAAAGCCCACATCCTTGCGCCGCAAGGTGCCGCGGTCGAGCCACAGGGTGGCCCGCGTCAGTCGGGTTAGGAAGGTGCGGTCGTGCGAGATGGTGATAAAGGCGCCGCGGTAACGGGACAGCCAGTCCTCCAGCCAGTCAATCGCCGCCAGATCGAGGTGGTTGGTCGGCTCGTCCAGCAGGATCAGATCCGGCTCCTGCGCCAGCGCCCGGGCAATGGCGGCGCGGCGTTTTTCACCGCCGCTGGCGGTGTCGGCAGGCCGGCTCATATCGATGCCGAGCTGTCCGGCAATGGCTTCAACCTCATGGGCGGCGGGCGCATCATCGCCGCCGATCGCAAAGTCCATCAGAGTGGGGTAAAGTTTGAAATCAGGGTCTTGTTCAAGGAAGACGATCTTTGTCCCCGGTTTGATCCGCCGCTGTCCGCGATCCGCGTCGATCTGGCCAGTGATCAGCCGCAGCAGCGTGGTTTTGCCTGCGCCGTTGCGCCCGATCAGCGCCAGCCTGTCGCCCGGCAGAACGTGCAGGTCGATCGGCGCTGCGCCAGTGGTTGGCGTTGGCCCGCCGAACAGCCAGCGGCCGCCCTGTTGCAAAGCGAGGCCTTCGAACGAAAAGATGGGGGGCTGTGCCATTGCCGCGCCACCTAGGGCTTCGCTTGTCCAGCGACAAGTCCGCGCGCCAATCCGGTTCAGTCGCGGGAAAGCCGGGCTGCGCCATTGGCACGGCGAATTGGAGGATTTTCCTGATGATAAAGCCAGCCATCGTTTTCGTTGCCGCCGCTGCCATGTCTGCTCCGTCGGTCGCGGTTGCCGCGCCGCAGATCGACATTGCGGCGAGCGGGCCGGTGGTCGAACTCAATGTCTTTGAAAGTGTCGAAATTGCCCCTGATCTGGCAACCATCGGCGCCGGTGTGACCAGCGATGCTCCGACCGCGAGTGAGGCTTTGCGCCTGAATTCGGCCGAAATGCAGAAGGTGATCGCTCGCATCAAGACACTGGGCATTGCGGAAAAGGATATCCAGACGACCGGCATCAACCTCAATGCACGGTACGATTACGATCAGGACACCCAGAAGCAGGTGTTTCGCGGTTATCAGGCATCCAACCGGGTGAGTATTATCCTGCGCAAAATCGACGAGACCGGCAGGGTGCTCGATGCGCTGGTTTCCGCAGGCGCGACCGATCTCAGCGGCCCGGCTTTCGGGATTGATGATGTCCAGCCTGCGGTTGATACTGCCAGAACGCGGGCGATGGCCAGGGCTGCGGCGCAGGCGAAGTCTTACGCCGCCATGCTTGGCTATGCGGGGGCAAGGGTGCTCAGCATTTCCGAATCCATGTCAGGCAGCGGTCCCATGCCGCCAATGGCCAAAGTCCGCGCGTCGGCGGATTTTGCTGCCTTGCCGCCTGTGCAGCCGGGCATGGTGTCCACCGGCATCAATGTCACGGTGACTTATGAACTGGTGGGCCAAGGCGCCGCGGCCGCCGGTTGAAACCATTCACGGCTTGTTCAATGGGCGCCCACTAGGCATGATCCTGTCATGAGATGCTATCTACCCTCCGTTCTCGGCGCGATTGCGGCCCTGATGCTGACGGCACCACCTGTCGCTGCGCAGGATCAGGTGCGCGGTGACCAGGGTGAGGCGCGGCGTGAGGCGCGTGCTGGCAAGATCATGCGGTCGGGCGAGATCGAGGCGCGCATTCTGCCGTCGATGCGTGATGCCGAATATCTCGGCTTTGCCTATGATTCGACGGCGCGGGCCTATCGGCTGAAGTTCATCAAGGAAGGCCGCGTCACCTATGTCGATGTTGATGCCCGCACCGGGCGGATCATTGGCCGTTCGCGCTGACGCTGGCCAAATGCAGGATCATCGGGGGAAAGCAGCAGGAAAGGCGCGTCGCGCTTGCTTGACGCACCCCTGCCAAAAGCGCACGAACCGCGGCATCGTTAATCAGGACAACGTTCAATCATGCGCATTCTGATCGTCGAAGATGAACCCACCCTCGGCGCGCAGCTCAAGGCGACGTTGGAAGGACAGGGCTACGCCGTCGACCTTTCAACCGATGGCGAAGACGGGCACTTCATGGGCTCGACCGAAGATTATGACGCCGTCGTACTCGATCTCGGCCTGCCCGAAATCGACGGGCTGACCGTGCTCGGCATGTGGCGGCGCGAAGGGCGCACCTTCCCGGTGCTGGTCCTCACCGCGCGCGATAGCTGGTCGGACAAGGTCGCGGGCCTTGATGCTGGCGCCGACGATTACCTTGCCAAGCCGTTCCAGACCGAGGAACTGATCGCCCGCCTGCGCGCGCTGATCCGCCGCGCTTCGGGCAACACCTCGTCGGAACTGACAGCAGGCGACGTGCGGCTTGACACCCGTTCGGGCCGCGTCACGCTGGCCGGTGAGCCGGTCAAGCTGACGGCGCAGGAATACAAGCTGCTCAGCTACCTGATGCACCACAAGGGCAAGGTGGTCAGCCGCACCGAATTGATCGAACATATCTACGATCAGGACTTCGATCGGGATTCGAATACGATCGAAGTGTTCGTCACCCGCATCCGCAAGAAGCTTGGCGCAGACGTGATAACGACCATCCGTGGACTCGGTTACAGCCTCGACGATCCCGCCGACGCGCCCCGAGCATAGGGGTGTGCCTGATGGCGCGGCAACCGGCGGCAATCCGCCTGCCGTCTTGCCTGTGGGCGAGGGCGCTGACGTGCCCGAACAAGGGCCCGGAAAAGATCTGACCGCCCGTCCGGCGAACAAGCCTCGTGCGAGCCTTGCACGGCGCATGGTGATGATCGCGGCAGGCTGGATTTTCGTGCTGTTGCTGGTTGGCGGCGTGGCGCTGGAACGCACGTTGACAACCCAGGTCGAACGAAATTTCGACGAGCAGCTCGATTACATCCTGACCGCCATGATCTCCTCGGCCGAGATCGATGCGAGCAGCGAAATCTATTTCTATCGCACCCTTGGCGATCAACGCTTTCTGGAACCCGGCAGCGGGCTTTATTGGCAGATCAGCGGCGGGCGATATGAACCTCTTGCTTCGCGCAGCTTGTGGGACCGGACCCTGAAGCTGGAAGGCGTCGAGGCGAATGGCGACCACTTCGACACCGATGTGCATTTCTACAATTCGGACCAGTTCGCCGGAGAACCGCTGCGCATTGCCGAACGTACCGTAATCCTGCCGGGCAGCGAGACCCGCTGGACCTTCGCCGTCGCCAGCGCGACCGAGCAGATGGACGCGCAGATCGGGCGGGTGCGGCTGATCCTGATCTGGAGCTTTGCAGTACTGGGCCTTGGCCTGCTGGTCATGGCGCTCTTGCAAATCCGCTATGGGCTTTCGCCGCTCAGGCGGGTGCGGGCGGCGATCCAGAACCTGCGCACGACCGGTGCGGGCCGCATTACCGATCCGCTCCCGCTGGAAGTCCAGCCGCTCGTCGAGGAATTGAACGGCCTTCTCGAACATTCCGAACGCCAGGCCGAGGAAGCCCGCCGCCACGCGGGCAATCTCGCGCACGCGCTCAAGACGCCGCTGACCGTGCTGACCAATGCCGCCACCGCCCGCGCGCCGGATCTGGGCACGGCGGTCATGCGTGAAACCCGGACGATGCAGCGCCATGTCGATCACCACCTGGCCCGCGCCCGCGCCGTGGGCCGCCGCGCTGTTGGCCATGCGCGAACCAACGTCATGGCGAGCGCCGAAGCCGTGCGCCGTGCGGTGGAGCGGCTTTACCCCGAAGGCCGGCTGGACATCGCAGGCGACAGGGCAGCCACCGTCTCGCTGGAACGGCAGGACCTTGACGAATTGCTCGGTAACCTGATCGAAAACGCCGCCAAATATGGTGGGGGCAGTGTGTTCGTGACGATCGATCCCGACGAAAGCGACGCACCGCGCGACCCCGGGATGTGCCTCATCTGGGTGGAGGACGACGGCACCGGCATCCCCGAGGCGGAGCGGATTCGCATCTTTGATCGCGGTGTGCGGCTGGATACGGACAAGCCCGGCACCGGGCTTGGCCTCGCTATCGTGCGCGATGTGGCGGAAATCTATGGCGGCAGCGTCGAATTGCGCAGCAGCGAGGATTTGGGCGGGCTGTTGGTCGAACTGCGCCTGCCGCGCGCTGATTAACGGCGGCGCTCCGTCCTCGCAGTGCGAGGCAGAAACACCCCGATGTGCCTCAACCTGCGGCTGCGCGTTCGTGGTGGCGGATCACTTCGTCGATGATGAAGCGCAGGAACTTTTCCGAGAATTCGGGATCAAGGTCAGCTTCTTCGGACAGCTTCCTCAGCCGCTCGATCTGGCGCGCCTCGCGGCCCGGATCGGCGGGGGGCAGGGTAGCCTTGGCCTTGTATTCGCCCACCGCCTGCGTGATCCTGAACCGTTCGGCCAGCATATGGATCAATGCCGCATCGATGTTGTCGATGCTTTTGCGGAAGGCGGCCAATACAGGATCGGGCTCGGGTGCTTGCGGATTGTGCGGCATAGGGCGCAAAACTAGCAGCAATTCTGCGCTTGCCAAGCACGCGCAGCCCGCCCTAATGCCAAGACAGCATGAGTGCCGACATCATTCCCCTGCCGCGCCAGGCACCGACGCTCGATCCCATGCTGTCGCTGACAGCGGGCGGGATGAATTCGGTCAACGCCGTGATCCTCGACAGGATGCAAAGCGAGATACCACTGATCCCGCGTTTGGCCGGCCATCTGATCTCGGGCGGGGGCAAGCGGCTGCGGCCGATGCTGACTCTGGCTGGCGCGGAATTGGTGGGCTACAAAGGCACCCGCCATCACAAACTGGCTGCCGCGGTCGAGTTCATTCATACCGCCACGCTGCTGCACGATGATGTGGTAGACGGCAGCGAACTCAGGCGCGGGAAGGCAGCCGCCAATATCATTTTCGGCAACCCGGCGACCGTGCTGGTCGGGGATTTCCTGTTCAGCCGCGCGTTCGAACTGATGACCGAGGACGGGTCCTTGCGCGTCCTTTCGATCCTCTCTCGTGCCAGCGCCGTAATCGCGGAAGGCGAGGTTTCGCAGCTTTCCGCCCAGCGCCAGATCAACACCAGCGAAGAACAATACCTCCACATCATCGGTGCCAAAACTGCTGCGCTGTTCGCTGCGGCCAGCCAGATCAGCGCCGTGGTGGCGGAATGTTCGGAAGAACAGGAGCACGCGCTCGAAGCCTATGGTCGCAATCTTGGCGTGGCGTTCCAGCTGGTTGACGACGCGATCGATTACGATTCCGATGCTGCGGAAATGGGCAAGGATCAGGGCGATGATTTCCGCGAAGGCAAGATGACACTGCCGGTGATCCTCGCCTATGCGCGCGGGAACGAGGAAGAGCGCAAGTTCTGGAAGGATGCGATTATCGGACACCGTTCGTCCGACGCTGACCTCGCTCACGCGATCGCGCTGATCGGCAAGCACAACGCATTGGAAGACACGCGTGAACGGGCGCGGCACTTCGCCCACCGCGCCATTGATGCGATCTCGATCTTTCCGGACGGGAAGGCACGCGCTGCCATGGCCGAAGCGGCGCAATTCGCGGTCGCGCGCGGGCATTGAGCAAGCTATCGGCCGGGGCAATGCACCCCGACCTCCCCATTCACGCCGTCCTTCCCGAAATCCGTGCCGCATTGGCAGGGCAGGGTGCAGGCGTGCTGATTGCGCCCCCGGGGGCTGGCAAAACCACTGCGGTTGCGCCCGATTTGCTGCACGAACCGTGGTGCACCGGCCAGATCATCGTCACTTCGCCCCGCCGCGTGGCGGCCCGCGCTGCGGCGGAACGCATGGCGGAAATGCTTGGTGAAAAGCCGGGCGAGACGGTCGGCTACATGACCCGGCTGGACAGCAAGACTTCGGCCCGCACTCGCATCCTTGTCGTCACCGAAGCGATTCTGGTGAACAGGTTGGTCGACGATCCGGAGCTTCCGGGCGTTTCGGCGCTGTTGTTCGACGAGGCCCACGAGCGCGCGCTCGACAGTGATCTGGGTCTTGCGCTCGCGCTGGAGACACGGGCCGTGCTGCGCGAGGATTTACGGGTGCTGGTCATGTCGGCCACCATTGATGGCGCGCGTTTTGGAAAGCTGCTGGGGCACGATGCCTGCGTCATCGAAAGCGAAGGTCGCAGTTTTCCGCTGACGATCAAATGGCTTGGCGGCGATGGCTCGCAAGCTATCGAGGATCGCATTGTCGCCGCTGTGGTGACGGCATGGCGCGGGGAGGCAGGCGATATCCTCGCCTTCCTCCCCGGCGTGCGGGAGATTGAGCGGGTGCGCGAACGGCTGACGGGGCGCTTGTCTGACGTGCCGATCCATGCGCTGCATGGCCAGATCGAACCGGCAGCGCAGCGTGCCGCGATCCGCCGCGATCCTGAAGGCCGACGCCGGATTGTGCTGGCTACGGCGATTGCAGAAACCTCTCTCACCTTGGACGGGGTCAGCGTGGTCATAGACAGCGGTCTGGCGCGGCTTGCCGAATTCGACCGCGCGGCGGGCACCACGCACCTCGTCACGCGGCGTGCGTCACAGGCTTCGGCGGCGCAGCGGGCGGGGCGCGCCGCACGGCAGGGGCCGGGGGTCGCCTACCGGTTGTGGGAGGAAGCGGGCCACGCGGGCCGCCCCGAATTCGCGCCGGCTGAAATCATGCAGGCCGATCTTGCGCCCTTGCTGCTGCGATTGGCGAAGTGGGGCACGGCCAACCCGGCGGCGCTGCCATGGCTCGACCCGCCGCCCGAAGCTTCGGTCACAGCGGCGCGGCGCGCGCTGGAGGCGCTGGGGGCGCTGGATGCCGCGGGGCGGATCACGCCGCTGGGCGATGCGATTGCGGCATTGCCGATGGCACCCGAACAGGCGGCAGCGGTGCTTCACGGATCAAGCGCGGGCTGCGGGGATGATGCGGCACGTCTGGTGATGCTGTTGCAGGAACGCGGGCTGGGCGGTCGGAGTGAAGATTTGCTCCAGCGCCTGTCCCGATGGCACGGCGACCGGGCCCAGCGCAGCATTGCGGCGGCGCGGATTGCACAAGGGTGGGCGAAACAGGCTGCGGGGCTTTCGGGGATGGTCGGCGGCAGTCCTGCCAGCGACGCGGCTGAGGCGCTGGCGATGGCCCGCCCCGATTTTGTCGCTCGCCGCCGGGACCCATCTGGCGAACATTGGCTGAGCGCGGGCGGGCGCGGTTATCAGCTTGATCCGGCATCGCCGCTGGCGCGCGCGGAGTGGATCGTGATCGGTGATGCGCAGGGACAGGCCAAGGGCGCGCGCATTACCGCAGGGGCTGAAATTGCCCCTGAACGGATTGCCACCCTGTTTGCCAGCGAACTTGCAGAACGCGTTGCAACGCGTTGGAATGGCGACAAGGACCGTGTCGAAGCCCGGCGTGAACGGCGGCTGGGTGCGATTGTGCTGGCGAGTGTTCCCGAACCTTCGCCCGATCCCTCACTGCTTGTGGATATATTGGTGGAGAAAGCGCTGGATAAGCTGGGGGATCTGCTTCCCGATGGCTTTCTGGCGCGAGCGCGGTTTGCCGGGGTCGATGCGCTTTCGGCAGATGAATTGCGCCGCCGTGCCGGGGATTGGCTCGCGCCGCTGCTCGCCGGGCGGCGCGATCTGGATATGCCGCCACATCGTTTTGCCGAGGCTGCGCTGGGCCTGCTGGATTGGAACCAGCGGCAGGCGCTGGATCGCGCCGCGCCGACCCACTTCACCTCGCCTGCCGATACGCGCCACGCGATCGATTATGCAGGCGACGATGCGCCGAGCGTCGAGGTGCGGGTGCAGGGATTGTTCGGGCTGGATACCCACCCGATGATCGGCCTCACGCCGTTGCTTCTGAAGCTGACCAGCCCCGGCGGGAGGCCGGTCCAGTCGACCCGCGATCTGCCCGGTTTCTGGCGCGGCACCTGGGCCGACGTGGTCAAGGACATGAAGGGCCGCTATCCCAAACACCGCTGGCCCGACCGGCCGTGGACCGAAAAGCCGAGCATGAAGACCAAAAATGCCTTCAACCGCGAATAGGATTGCGCTAGCCGATGAGCGCAATTCACGGCGCGCAGCGGCCCCCGGGGGCGTCTGCCCGCTCGCAGTGACGCTGGCGATGCCAGCATGAGCCAGGATCGATAAAAAATGTCAGCACGGATATATCAGAAGCCCAAGCACGCGATGCAATCGGGCAAGGCGCACACCGATGAATGGGTGCTCGAATTCGAGCAGTCCGAGGCGCGCTTCGCCGATCCGCTGATGGGGTGGACGGGCTCGGCCGACACGCAGTCGCAGGTGCGGCTGACCTTCCCCGACAAGGACGCGGCCAAAGCCTATGCCGAAAAGCACGGCATCGCGGCGCGGGTGATGGCAACTCCCCCGAAGCGGCTGAAGCTTCAGGCCTACGCCGACAACTTCCGCTGAGTTGACGTTTCCAGCCAAGGTCGCCATATGCCGCACCGGGAGTCGGGTGGACGTTTGCGTCCGCTCACCGAGTCAGGTCCGGAAGGAAGCAGCTCAGGTGGATTGCGGCGGGTCGCCCGGCTCCTTCTCCCCCATTTTCAAGAACCCCCGCGGCATTGCGCACCATGACAAATGCCGCCTGAGCGCCTAGCTTGGGCTTCATGAGCGATTCCGATCCCGATCTGCCCGAAAGCGACGACAGCGGCCCGACTGCGGCCGAACTGGAGGCTGCCGGGCAAAGTGCGCTGTTCGGCGATCCCGCGCCAGCCCCCGTCACGCCTGCGCCAGAGCCGGTCAGGCCAGCCTTAGAGCCCGGTTCGCCGGCGCCGGAATCCGCATCAACCCGACCTGTGGCGGCCCAACCTTACCGCGTGCTTGCTCGGAAATATCGCCCTCAGACCTTTTCCGAGCTGATCGGGCAGGAAGCGATGGTCCGCACCCTTGCCAATGCCATCGCTCGTGACCGGCTGGCCCATGCCTTCCTGATGACCGGAGTTCGCGGAGTCGGCAAAACGTCGACTGCACGCCTGATCGCCAAGGCCCTGAATTGCATCGGCACCGACGGGCAGGGCGGCCCGACCATTGACCCCTGCGGTCAGTGCGAGCCCTGCACCGCCATTGCCGAAGGCCGCCATATCGACGTGATCGAGATGGACGCGGCGTCCAACACCGGCGTTGATGACGTGCGCGAGATTATCGAGCAGGTCCGCTATGCCGCTGTTTCGGCCCGCTACAAGATCTACATCATCGACGAAGTCCACATGCTGTCGCGCAATGCGTTCAACGCTTTGTTGAAGACACTTGAGGAGCCGCCGCCGCATGTAAAGTTCCTGTTCGCCACCACCGAGGTCGACAAACTGCCTGTGACGGTGCTCAGTCGTACCCAGCGATTCGACCTTCGGCGCATCCCCGCACCGATGCTGGCCGAACACTTCGCCAAGGTCTGCCGTCTGGAAGGCGTAGAGGCCGAAGCCGAGGGCCTCAGCATCATCGCCAACGCTGCCGAAGGATCGGTGCGCGACGGGCTGTCGATCCTCGATCAGGCGATCGCCCATGCCGACCTCGATGGCGAGGGCAAGGTTGCCGCCGCCCGCGTGCGCGATATGCTTGGCCTTGCCGACAAAAGCGCGCAGCGCCGCTTGCTTGGCCATCTGCTTGAAGGCGACGCCAAGGCGCTGCTCGCCTCCGTCGACGAACAATACGCCCTCGGTGTCGAGCCGATCGCGCTGATGCGCGCGCTGATGGACCTCATTCACCGCGTCACTTTGGCGCAGGTGTCGGGCGGGGAACCTGATGCCCCTGCCGAGGAGGAGCGCGCTGCGCTTGCCGATTTTGCCGCGCGGCTGGGGGCTGGGGAGCTGCACCGTCTGTGGCAATTGCTGCTCAAAGGGCATGACGAAGTGCGCACCGGTCCTGATCCGCTGGTGTCGCTGCAAATGGCTCTGCTGCGCATTCTCCACGCAGCGCAGATGCCCGATCCCGGCAAGCTGGCCAAACGCATCGAGGAATTGGCCGCGAGCGGGTTCACCGCCGCACCTACGGGCGAGGGTACACAAAGCCCCGCGCCGACGGCAACCGCGCCCGCCGCCGCGAGCCCAGCGCAAAGCTGGGCGGCGCTGGTCGATCAGGTTGATGCGGCAGGCCAGCTTCGCGTCGCTCAGATCATGCGCGACCGCATCCGTGTAATCGAAATCACGCCTGAACGGCTGGTTTATCAGCCCGCCGACAATTTCCCCGATGATCCTGCAGCAGACATCCGCGAGGCGCTGCTAAAGGTCACCGGCAAACGCTGGATGATCGAGCGCGGCGCGGGTGAGGCGCAGCCCAGCCTGCGCGAATCCGCTGAGGCCGAAGCCGCCGCCGAAGACGCGCGCATCCGCGCAGACCCGCTGGTAAAAGCCGCCTTCGAAGCCTTTCCCGACGCCGAACTGATCGGCTCGGAACCTCGCGCTGCCGCTGGCGGTAGCCCCCCTTGGAATTGATGGAGTACCCCCGATGAAGTCGATGGAAGAAATGATGGCCGCCGCCCAGCAGGCCGCCGAGACCATCCAGAAGCAGATGAACGAGATGCAGGTTAAGCTGGATTCGATCGAGGTCGAGGGCAACGCAGGTGGCGGGTTGGTGAAGGTTCGCGCCAGCGCCAAAGGCCGTATTCTGGGTGTGCACATTGACGACAGCCTGATAGCGCCGGATGACAAGGCGATCCTGGAAGACCTCGTCGCCGCAGCCTTCAATGACGCCCGTGATCGCGCGGATCGCGTCTCGAACGAACAGATGCAGGAAATGCAGTCCTCGATGGGCCTCCCGCCGGGGTTCAATCTGCCCGGCTTGGGCTGAGCTTGCGGGAGAGCGCTTCGCCTGCCTGACGAGCTACGGTTCGCGGCAGCCCCGACATCGACGGGTCGGGGTTCAACCTGCTCGGTTTCGGGTAAGAGTGAAGAAAGCGCCGCGTTCAAAAACGGCGCTCCCCGGCGGCTTGCGTAGTGCGCGCCGTCGGGGTTCAGCGGTCAGGTGTGTTTTCAATGGACGCCCGGTCGGCACAAGCGGGCGTCGTGATTACCGTCCACAGCATAGCCCGGCTCCCCCATTGCGGGCCGCCTGCGCGCTACCCATATCACTTTCAAAGGTGCTGCCCTGATGGCCGCCATGGACACAGATATGACCCAGACTTTTCCCCTTCTCCCCCTTCGCGACATTGTCGTTTTTCCCGGGATGGTCGTGCCGTTGTTCGTAGGGCGCGATAAATCCGTTGCTGCACTGGAAGCAGCGATGGAAGCGTCCAAGGACATCGTCCTCCTCGCACAGCTCGATCCGGGCTGTGACGATCCTGAAGGCGACGATTTGTACGATGTCGGCGTCATTGCGCAGGTTCTGCAATTGCTGAAGCTGCCGGACGGCACCGTGCGTGTGCTGGTCGAAGGCAAGACACGTGTGCGTCTGTCCGCGCTGGAAAACGTCGGCTCACACCTGCTTGCCGAAGTCGATGTGGCCGAGCCGGAGACCGTTTCCGGCAGCGAAGTCACTGCCCTGATGCGGCAGGTGACCGAACAGTTCGCCGAGTATGTGAAGCTCAACAAGAAGATGGGCGAAGACGCCGGTATCGACCTGTCCGACGTCGATGATGCAGGGCAGCTAGCCGATACCATCGCTGCCGCAATCAGCGCCAAGGTTTCGGACAAGCAGGGATTGCTGACCGAGGGCAATCCGCTCAAGCGGCTGGAACTGGTGATGGCCTTCATGGAAGGCGAACTCTCGGTGCTTCAGGTGGAGCGCCGCATCCGCGGGCGCGTGAAGCGCCAGATGGAAAAGACCCAGCGCGAGTATTACCTCAACGAACAGTTGAAGGCGATCCAGAGCGAACTGGGCGGCGGCGACGATGGTGAGGGCAACGAAATCGCCGAACTCACCGAAAAGATCGAGAAGGCCAAGCTTTCCAAGGAGGCCAAAGCCAAGGCGCTGGCCGAACTGAAGAAGCTGCGCGCGATGCAGCCGATGAGCGCCGAGGCGACGGTGATCCGCAATTACCTCGATGTGCTGCTTGGGCTGCCCTGGGGCAAGAAATCGAAGCTGAAGAAAGACATCGCCAAGGCGCAGGAAGTGCTCGATGCCGATCACTATGCGCTTGAGAAGGTCAAGGACCGGATCGTCGAATATCTGGCCGTGCAGGCGCGCACCAACAAGCTGAAGGGGCCGATTCTGTGCCTCGTCGGCCCTCCGGGTGTGGGCAAGACCAGCCTCGGCAAGTCGATCGCCAAGGCAACGGGGCGCGAATTCGTGCGCCAGTCGCTGGGCGGGGTGCGGGACGAAGCGGAAATCCGCGGCCACCGGCGCACTTACATCGGTTCGATGCCGGGCAAGATCGTCGCCAACCTCAAGAAGGCGGGGACGAGCAATCCGCTGTTCCTGCTCGACGAGATCGACAAGCTCGGTCAGGATTTCCGCGGCGATCCGGCTTCGGCGCTGCTGGAAGTGCTCGATCCCGAACAGAACGCCAAGTTCCAGGATCACTATCTGGAGCTGGACCTTGATCTTTCCGACATCATGTTTGTGTGCACCGCGAACAGCCTCAACCTGCCGCAGCCGCTGCTCGACCGGATGGAGATCATCCGGCTGGAAGGCTATACCGAGGATGAAAAGGTCGAGATCGCCCAGCGCCACTTGGTCGACAAGCAGATCGAGGCGCACGGGCTGAAGGATCGCGAATTCATCCTGACCGAAGCGGCTTTGCGCGATCTGATCCGCTATTACACCCGCGAGGCGGGGGTGCGGACGCTGGAGCGCGAAATCGCCAAGCTGGCTCGCAAGTCGCTCAGGCAAATCCTCGAAGGCAAGACCAAGAGCGTCACGATCACGCCCGAAAATCTCGGTGACTACTCCGGCGTTCGCAAGTTCAAGCACGGCGTCTCTGAAGAAGAAGCGCAGGTCGGCGCGGTGACCGGTCTGGCCTGGACATCGGTGGGGGGCGAGTTGCTTACCATCGAAAGCGTAACCACACCGGGCAAGGGCGAGGTGAAGACCACCGGCAAGCTCGGCCAGGTGATGAACGAAAGCGTTGCCGCCGCCTTCAGTTTCGTCAAGGCGCGTGCGCCTGCCTACGGGATCAAACCGAGCCTGATCGCGCGCAAGAACGTACATATCCACCTGCCTGAAGGTGCTGTGCCGAAAGACGGGCCGAGCGCGGGCATCGGGATGGTAACGTCGATTGTCTCGACCCTCACCGGTATCGCGGTGCGCCCGGACGTCGCGATGACTGGCGAGGTGACGCTGCGCGGGCGTGTATTGGCCATCGGCGGTTTGAAGGAAAAGCTGCTGGCGGCTCTGCGCGGCGGGATCAAGATCGTCCTCATCCCTGAGGAGAACGTGAAGGACCTGGCTGAAATCCCCGCCAATGCTCGCGAGGGGCTGGAGATCATTCCGGTAAGCCATGTGGACGAAGTGCTCGCCCGCGCGTTGGTGGAACCACTGGAGCCGATCGAGTGGACGGAGGCCGATGATCTGGCGAGCCAGCCGGGTGCGACAGCTTCAGGTGTAGGTGTTCCTCCGGGGGAGGTGCCAACCGCGCACTAAAACGCTAGTAGCGCGCCACTTGTCGCGATTCGCGGCATTTCGCTTCCGTCGGGGGACGGCATTTTCGTAGATCACCCTGCACCTAACCCAGGTTAGGGTGGGGAAGTTGCAAGGCTTTTCGCGCAGTCGGTCCGTTTTGGCTGATTGCCTTTGACAGTGCTTGTAAAAAAGTCTCAATTTGCCGCCTTTACGACGGGCGATTCACCGAACTGACGAATTTTGCGAACTGAGGGGGTTCCCAGATGAACAAGAACGACCTTATCAGCGCCGTTGCTGACGCCAGCGGGCTATCAAAGAACGATTCCGCGAATGCGGTAGAAAGTGTGTTTGACGCGATCACCAAGGCGCTTTCAGGCGGCGATGAAGTGCGGCTGGTTGGGTTTGGCACCTTTTCGGTGGCCAAGCGCAAGGCGTCGACCGGACGCAATCCGCGGACAGGCGAGCCGATGAAGATCAAGGCTTCCAACCAGCCCAAGTTCAAGGCTGGAAAGGGGTTGAAGGACGCGGTTAACTGATCCGCATCTGATCTCAGCAAGCCCGGTTCAAACAGGCACAAGAAACCCCGTCAGCCCTGCGGCTGGCGGGGTTTCTTGTTAGGCTGCATTGCCGTTCAGCGCGCGGTGGCGATCAGGGCAGTGGGCGCTTCTGTGGTGCGGGTTGTTACGCGCCAGGTCAGCATCTCGCCGGCGGTGGTGACGGCGGGACCTTCATCGGTGTTATTGGCCAGAATGCGCATCCCGTTTGCCGCGCGGACGGTAAACGTGCCATCGATCACCGGAACGCCCGGCAAGGTCTTGTTGTCGCCTTTGCCGGCTGCTTCAAGCGCGGCCAGCCCCGTAATCGAATTCATGCCCATCATTGCGCCCATGCCGCCCGAATCGGCGTTTTGGCTGGAAAAGCCGGGTGCCTTGATGCGTACCTGCCCGCCCTGCCGAACGAACGCTTGGACGAAGGGACTGGTCGCCGGAAAACCTTCGATCATCGGGAACATGAAGTCGTGGCCCATGGTGCCGGTCACGCGGTAGCTGACGTCAAAGACGCCGTCGCCCTTGTGCACCACGCGTTCCCAGCCCTTCTGCCGCTTGAGCAGCTTAACCAGTTCCTCGGCGGCCTCGGGGTTGGACGGATCGATCCCGCCCATGATTGCGGCGATCTGCTCGGCCTTTTTCTTGGCTTCCGCCGCACGCTCTGCAGCGCCAGCTTGCCATTCCGCACGCTGAGTGCCCTCTTCCTCGGGCGTGCAGGCGCGGCTTTCGTAGGTTTCGTCGTCATAGCATTCCGATGGCGTGAAAACTTCCGTCGCCGAATCCATCTGCGCCAGTTTGCTAAGGCCGAGGAAAAAGATCTCGCCATCATAGCTGAAGGTAAAGGTATCTGGCCCGGTAATAGCCAGTTCGGACGTGAATTTGCCGGCCGACATGAGGCAGCCCGACAGCACAAGCGCAAACCCCGCCAGCAGCGCAGCAGCGCGCAGGCGGATCGTGGTTACAGTGGTCATGGCAATTCCCCCCTGCGGCATCTTCTAGCCGCGTGTTGCCACCGCATATAGCGCGATTGCCGCCGCGTTGGAAACATTAAGGCTTTCAATCGCCGAGGAAATCGGCAGCTTGGCGAGCACGTCGCAATGCGCGGCGATGTTCTTGCGCAACCCTTCGCCTTCCGCGCCTAGCACTATCACCAGCGGACCAGTGGGCATGACATCACCAAGCACCGCATCGGCCTCTCCCGCCAGCCCGATGCGCCAGTATCCAGCTTCGGCCAGTTCCTCAAGCGCGCGGGCCAGGTTGACGACCCGCACCCACGGCACCGTCTCCAATGCGCCCGATGCGGCCTTTCCGAGCACACCGCCTTCTGACGGAGCGTGGCGGTCTTGCGTCACGATCGCAGCGGCGCCGAACGCTGCGGCCGATCGCAGGATCGCGCCGACATTATGCGGATCAGTGACCTGATCGAGCACCACGATCGGGTGACCCGCATCGCCCAGCGCGACTTCATCAAGGAAAACATCCTCAAGCCCTGCGCATTCCAACACCAGTCCCTGATGGGGAGCGTCCTTGGCAACCAGGCGAGCCAGATCGGCGGCCTGTGCGTGTTCGATAGGGAAACCGGGGGGCAGTTCGCCATCGAGGCTTTCCAGCCCCTCAGGCGTTGCCCACAGCTTGCGGTGCTGGCGATCAGGGTTCTTCAGCGCGGCTTCAACCGCGTGACGGCCCCACAAGCGCACTTGCCCGCTGCTGGCATTCCCCGAACCGCGTCCGCCCTTCATGCGTCCTGCACGGCCCCTGAGGGCGCGCTTCTTTTCACCTTTGGTCATGTTGTTTCCCGGCTGCGGTGTTCCAAATGCGCCCCCTGCCAGCAGGACCATTGACAGGCAAGCAGTGCTTCGCCAAAGGGGCGCCTCTCGGCATCGGGGCCCTTTGTGGCGCCGTGCAATTTCAGAGCATCACATGCTCAGGAACGCCTCCCTGGAAACGGGGAACTGTGTGGACAGGTGGCCGAGTGGTTAAAGGCAGCAGACTGTAAATCTGCCCGTGCAAGCGTACGCTGGTTCGAATCCAGCCCTGTCCACCACTTTTCTTCCAGTTGATCTGCCAAGCAGGCCGGGTCCGGGGCCGTTACTGGCCCCATCATGGACGGGGTCTGGGTACGTTCGGGCGCGGGGCTAGGGCGCGCTGGAGGGGGTCTGGAGGGGGGCTGGCCGCGGTCTGGAACCGCAGGCTATTCGCTCCGCCCGCCATGCAGGAAATCGCCAAATCTTCCGCAAAGACCGGAACGCCGCCGCCCGTCCGTTCCGAGCTGCCGACTGGCGGCAGATCGCGACACTGGACGAACGGCGGCGTTAGCAAGCCTCCGCAGGTGGCGCCCCGTCAAGCGGCGAGTTTAGCCGCTCCGGCATCTGCCCACTTCAGGCCTGGCAGGTAGCGCGCGTCGACTTTCCCGTCCTTCATCGCGAACAGGTGCAGCCAGCCATTGTCGAATAGCGCCTGCACGGCCGGGTGCTTGGCCAGAATGCGGATCATCTCTTCGCGCGGGGCTTCGATCATCACCGACAGGCGCAGCGGTTCGTGCTGCAGCGCGTCGCCATCATGCACCGCCTGCCAGGGCAGGCCCGCACGCAGGCGGCCGCCATTGCCTTCGATCACGCCAATCCCGCCGACAACGTTGTGGAGCAGCTTGTTACCGCCGCCGAACATTTCCGGCGCCACGCTGGATCCGTAATATTGCAGCGAAATCCAGCTCGCCACCACCACCGGCGCGGTGATGATCAGTTCCAGCGTCCCGAAACCTTCGTCGGCCTGCCAGTCATAGGAGTGGAGGAACGCCCGCCCGCCCAGATCGCGGCCCGCGGTCGCCCCGCGCGGGGCGGCGATGAAGGCAGCGCAGCCGGCAAGGCCCCATTCCGGGCGGATTTCGGCCCAGTTCTGGGCGCGCGCCGGGATTGTGTCGCCGCGTGCACCGTGCATCCGCACCGCACGTTCCGCGCGCGCGATCTTCGCCGCTTGCGCCAGCCAGCCGCGCACCTTGGCAATGTCGCCGCTGCGTTCGTCCGGCAGATTGTCTTCGTAGATGGTGATGGCATCGGTGGTGGTATCGTGCAGGCCCGCCACAAACAGCGTGTCGGCCGGCACATCGACGCCGCGTGCTGCAAGGCCGCCGCGGGTCTGGGCATCGTTGAGCAGGATCGCCAGCAGCCGGGCCGAAACCTCGCCCGTGTACCCTCCGCAGGCTCCGCAGTGATAGGCGCTTTCATGCGGGTTGTTGGTGGTGTTGCCGCCATGGCCCAGCAGCAGGACAATATTGCCGTGCCCGCTGGCAAGGCTCATCGCTTTCAGCACTGCTGCGCCGGTATCGGCTTTGGCCTCGGCGCTCATCCCGCCGACCACTTCGGGCGCGGGTTCGGCCTTAGCCGTGGGTACAAAGCCCAGCGCCGATTTCACCAGCTTGATCGCGTAAACCGGTCCCATCGCTTCGACAAAGGCGAAAGATGATACGGCGGCCTGCCGGAACCGGCCCCAAGCGCGGCTGCCGCGGGCGGCGATGCGGTCAGCCTGATCCTTGGCCGGATCGCCCGCGCTGCTGGTGGTTATGCCGGGGTTCAACAGCACCGGCAGGCGCGCCTCAAGAATGTCCGAACCATGGGCGTGGTGCGCCAGTGGCAGACCAAAAAAACCGGCAAATCCGATGGTTGCGACGGAATTGTCGATGGATTCGAGGGCGCGGCGGAACACCTCTGACCGTACATCGATGCAGAAGGCGGCTTGCAGGAACGGGCGCCCGTTTTGCGGCGCGGCGCCGTCCAGAGCGGCGGCAAGGCGGCGTTGGTGGCCGCGATCAGCCGCGTCCTGAAGGATGGCGAGCGCCACGTCTTCGGCGCCGGGCACAACCGGTTCGGCATGGGCGGCCACTGTTGCGGCCCATTTGTCGGCGATGGCGGGGGTTTGCACCAGCAACGCTTCGTCCCAGATCAGGCGGATGGCGAGCAGGTCCATCAGGGTGCGGTCAGATCCGCCGGTCAGCTCTGCCTGCCACAGGATCCAGCGCGCGTGCTGCGCCCATCCGCCCAGGCTCATGGCGAGGCGGTGGAGCGCGGTGGACGCGCTGGCTTCGGTCAGGCCCAGCGTTTCTGTCGCGGACAGGATCGCGCGTTCGGTGGTGTCGGGCGCAGCGGCGACATGGGCGCAGAACCCTTCCAGCCCGGCGATTTCGGGGGTGAGGTCATGCGTCGCCCATGCGCGCCATGCGGCAAAGGCATCAGCACCCGGCGCAGGCGACCACAGCGCCTGACCACGATCAAAATGCCCGGCAGCCCACAGCCCGATGCACTTGTCGATCAGGGCAGGCCAATCGATGCCGGTTGCCTCGGCAGCCAGGTCGGCGACGGTCGGCAAGGCGCGCGGGGCAGGGGCGTTCCCGATCCGCGCGGCGGCATGGCGCAGCATGGCGGTATCGGCAGGTTTCAACGCGGAGGTCGAGGCGGCCAGCGCATCGGCCAGATCAGTCTCAGTGATTGCGCCGCTGACGATGGCGTCGCAATATTCGCCGCCCTTGCGGGTGACCCGCACCCCGGCCACCCGCGCCAGCCGCGCGGCAGCCGTGGCAAGGTCTTCCTGCGCCTGGCCCATGAAGGGATTGACCGCCACGGTCGCATCCAGCGGAAAGGCGGGGGGAATGGCGCGGCCTGCGGCCTCGGCAGCTTCGAGCACCGCCGAGAAGCGGGCCGGGGCGATGTCTGCGTGGTTCATCAGCATGGCAGTTCTCCGTATCGGGGCGGGTGTTCAGTTGGTGTGATCGGTGGTGCGGAAACCGCCGATTGCGCGGTCAAGCAGGGCGTTGAGGTACAGCCCGTTGGCAAGGTGGACGCGCAGGCCCGAAGTGGCGGGATGATGCGCCCACAAGGGGAACAAGGCTTGGGCAAAGGCGACCAGGCCGAAGCTGGACACAGCCACTACCAGCAGCGCCCATTCCAGTTCGGTCGGCATTGGCGCCGCGGGCAGCAGCGGGCCCCAGATGGCCTGTGCCAGCGTCTGGAAGCTGAAGTACCCGATGGCAGCGGCCAGCGCGGCCGAAATGGTGCGGGTGGTCAGCGCGGCCGGTGCCCGTCCAGCCAGGCCCTGCGCGACAAGGTAGGCGACCCCGAAGATCAGGATCGCACCCAGCGCCAGCGCCTGCGGCGACTTCGGCCCGAAGGCGAAGGTGAAGGCAGAAGCAATCCCGGCGAAGATGGCCAGCGCCAGCGCGAAGCTTTTCAGCACCGCAGCCACGCTCGGCACAGCAACGGGGCCGGGACGGCGGATGCTGGCCACGTCAGCCACCGCGCCGCCGGATGAAAGGAAGGCGTGCGCCTTGTACAGCGAGTGGGCGATGATGTGCAGCAGCGCCAGCGTCCACAGGCCAAGGCCGCATTGCAGCAGCATGAAGCCCATCTGCGAAATGGTCGACCAGGCCAGCGCGGTCTTGATCGCGCTCTGGGTGAGCATCACGGCGGCGCCGAACAGCGCGGTAAAGCCCCCGATCATCACCAGCGCGGCCATCGCCCCGCTGCTCTGCTGGACAAGGCCGGCGGCGCTGATCAGCAGCACACCGCCCGAATTGATGATCCCGGCGTGGAGCAGGGCGGAGACGGGGGTGGGGGCCTCCATCACCTCGGTCAGCCAGCCATGCAGGGGGAAAGCAGCGGTTTTGAGCGCGGCGGCAGCCACAATCGCGGCGATGGCGACCGTGCCGGCAATGCCAAGTCCAGACGCTGCGGCAATGGCGGGCAGCGCGGTCAGATCCAGCGTGCCGAAGCGGGCGTAAAGCAGTGCGGCGGCGATCACCAGCATCACATCGCCGGTGTGCCAGACGCCGGTGAATTTGGTCGCGGCACGCTGCGCCTCGGGCCGGTCGGGATAGAACAGCAGCAGCTTGCGCAACGTCAGGCCGACAGCCGCCGTCGCGATGATCAAGGTCGGCAGGGTTGCAGCCTGCACGAACACCAGCACGGCCGCCAGCGTGGTCAGCATCAACCCGTGGAACGCGCCCTCACGCGCTTCCCCATCCAGATAGGTGCGGCTGTAGCGCATCACGATCCAGCCGATGAAGCCGACCAGGCTCGCCATGCTGGCAGCGACAAGATCGGCGCGCAGGGCGACGGTAAATGGGACGTCCAGCAACGAAAGTGCGGTGGGGGAGGATAGCGCCGTCTGGACCAGCCCCGCCAGCGCGAGCGTGAAAGCGGCGAACGCAGCGCCTTCCGACATGCGCGGCAGGCTTCCGGGACGCTTGCCCGGACGGACGAGGGCGAACACCACTGCGGGCAGCAGAGCCAGCGGCGCGAGCATGGTGAGGGCGATGGCGTTCGTCATGATGCGAGCACTCCGGCAGCAAAAGAGGGGCGGGAACGCCTTGCCGGATAAGGGGTGGACGACAGCAAAGAAAATACATATTTTGCGCCCAAACGTTCACCTGAATGGAACGATAGCAAGGCGACATCATGGCGACGCTCAATCTTCACCACCTCCGCCTGTTCCGCGCCACCGCGCGCGAAGGCACCCTGACCGCCGCCGCGCGTGCGCTCAATATCTCGCAAAGCGCGGTGTCGACGCAGATCAAGGCGCTGGAGGCGGATCTTGGCCATGACCTGTTCGAACGGCGCGGGCGCAATCTGGTGCTGACCGAAGCGGGGCGGATCGCGCTGGATTATGCGGACCAGATCTTCCGC
Organism: Porphyrobacter sp.; assembly: GCA_041639595.1. Taxonomy (GTDB): domain Bacteria; phylum Pseudomonadota; class Alphaproteobacteria; order Sphingomonadales; family Sphingomonadaceae; genus Erythrobacter. The sequence continues at coordinate 26,170 of JBEQBX010000001.1, read as the reverse complement.
GCATCGGAACAGCTCACCGCCACGTTCCGTGCGGTCGGCGGACAGCGCAAGGTGCTGCGGGTAGGCGCGCTGGCAACGTTGTCGCGCAATTTCCAGATGGGCTTTCTGGAACCCCTGCTGGGCCGTGACGATGTCGAAGTGGTGCTGCGATCGGGGACGCAGGCCAGTATGCTTCGCGCATTGGATGCGCTGCGGATCGATGTGCTGCTGACCAACCAGGTGCCCGCGCGCGATGCCTCCAGCCCCTATCTGGTGCGGCGCATTGCCGAACAGCCGGTCAGCCTTGTTGGCACCCGAAACCGGCTGGCGCTGGCGGCGCAAGGGCTGCCGATGCTGCTGTCCCATGCCCCGTTGATCCTGCCCACGCCCGAAACTGCGCTGCGGGCGGGATTTGATGCGCTGCTCGAAAACCTCGGCATCGTTCCGCGCGTTGCGGCCGAGGCTGATGATATGGCGATGCTGCGTTTGCTGGCGCGATCGGATGCGGGGATCGCTGTGATTCCGCCAATTGTGGTGCAAGACGAACTGGCTGCCGGGACGCTATATGAACTGGCGCAGTTGCCCGGTCTGACCGAGGAATTCCACGCCGTGACGATTGCGCGCACCTTCCCCAATCCGCTGCTGCGCGAAGTGCTGGGTTCAGGCGTAGAGTCCCCCGCGGCGGCGTGACCGCCCACGATGATGGCGATTGCAAGACTTGCAGCTTGGCCGAGGCAGGATTAAGGCCCCGCCCTTCCTATACAAGAGAGCACCATGCAGGAAACGCAAGTCGCCTTGTCCTCCGGGATGACCGGTCGCCCCGTCATCTCTGCCACCGGCCTGTTCACCCCCGCCGAAAGCATCACCAACGAAGAACTGGTCGCCAGCTTCAATGCGTTCGTTGATCGCCACAACGCGACCAATCCCGACGCCGAGCCGCTTGCCTATTCGTCGGTCGAATTCATCGAGAAGGCGAGCGGGATCAAGGCTCGCCATGTGATGAGCAAGGCGGCGATCATCGATCCAGACACGATGTGCCCGCGCCTGCCGGAACGCGGCAATGATGAACTTTCGGTCATGGCCGAAATCGGCGTCGCGGCGGCAAAACAGGCGCTGGAGCGCGCAGGCCGCGATGCGAAAGACGTGGACGCAGTGCTGTGCGCGGCCTCCAACATGCAGCGCGCCTATCCGGCGATGGCCATCGAAATCCAGCAGGCGCTGGGGATCGAAGGGTTCGGGTTCGACATGAATGTCGCGTGTTCATCGGCGACCTTCGGCATCCAGACGGCGGCCGATTATATCCGCGCGGGCAATGCCAGAAGCGTGCTGGTGGTTAGTCCGGAGATCACCTCGGGCCACCTTAACTGGCGCGACCGGGACAGCCACTTCATCTTCGGCGATGTCGCAACCGCCGTGTTGGTTGAAGATGCAGCGGTCGCCCCGGCGCAGCATTGGGACATCCTCGGCACGAAGCTGAAGACGGTATTCTCCAACAACATCCGCAACAATTTCGGCTTCCTCAACCGCGCCGCCCCCGAAGGCGCGGACGCCGCGGACAAGCTGTTCGTTCAGGAAGGACGCAAGGTTTTCAAGGAAGTCGTGCCAATGGTGGCACAGATGATCCTTGATGAAGCCGCGCGGCTGGGGATCGATCCGGAAGGCTTGCGGCGGTTGTGGCTGCATCAGGCCAACGCAGGCATGAACCGGCTGATCGCGCAAAAGGTGCTGGGCCACGAAGCGAACGAGGATGAAAGCCCGACGGTGCTCGACACCTATGGCAACACCTCCAGCGCCGGGTCAATCATCGCTTTTCATCAGCATAACGAGGATCTTGTGGCAGGCGACACCGGCCTGATCTGTTCCTTCGGCGCGGGCTATTCGGCCGGTACGGTGTTTGTGCGCAAGGTGGGCTGACAGGCCGACTTGCCTTGCGGGCGCTGTCCCCGCGCCTTAGAAAGAACCGATGGCAGGCGAAATTCTCGATAACAAGGGCCGCGGCGAAGCGGGATGGGAGTGGCCGGCGATCCATCCGGAAGGCCGAAAGTACGGGCTGATCGCGCTTGGCGTTTCGCTGTTCTTCCTGCTGGTGCTCGGCTGGGGCATCATCGGCTGGCCGCTGCTGGCGCTGTCGGCGGCCATCTTTGCCTTCTTCCGCGACCCTGAACGCGTTGTCCCGCAAAGCGATGCGGCCATCATTTCGCCGGCCGATGGCCGCGTGACAGCGATCACCGAGATGGAACCGCCGCTCGAACTGCAGATCGACGATGGGTCGGGCTTTGCCGGCCTGCCCGCCGGGACGGTGACGCGGGTCTCGATTTTCCTCAGCGTGTTCGATGTGCACATCAACCGCACACCGGTGGGCGGGACGGTGCGCCGGGTGGTATATATCCCCGGCCGCTTCATCAGCGCCGAGCTCGACAAAGCGAGCGAGGAGAACGAACGCCAGCATATGCTGATTGAACGCAGCGATGGTCTGCGCGTCGGCTTTACCCAGATCGCCGGCCTGATGGCACAGCGGATCGTGCCATTCGTCAAGCCGGGTGATATCCTCGCCAAGGGGCAGCGCGTCGGCCTGATCCGGTTTGGCAGCCGGGTTGATGTCTATTTGCCCGCAGGCACCGATGCCAAGGTGATGATCGGCCAGACCGTGGTTGCAGGCGAAACCGTCATTGCCGAAATCGGCCAGCGCGGATTGATCGAAGGGATTTCCCAATGAGCCGTCCGCCCCGTGCCCCCAATGCGCGTGAACGCGGCGTCCGCAGATTGCCGGGCGCACGCTTTTTTCCGGCGCGCCTGGGTCCCAAGGCGGCCGAGGACGAAGACGAGACTGAAGGCCGTGAAGCCAATGCCCGCGGCCTGTCGTTGCGGGCGATGTTGCCCAATGCAATCACGGCAGCGGCGCTATGTTCGGGGCTGACGGGGATCCGGTTTGCTACGGAATCGCAGTGGACCTACGCGATCGGGCTGGTGTTGCTGGCCGGGGTGCTCGACGGGATCGACGGGCGGGTGGCGCGGCTGCTGAATGCGCAATCACGCTTCGGCGCGGAGCTCGACAGTCTGGCCGATTCGTTGTCCTTCGGCGTGGCCCCGGGGCTGATCCTGTTCATGTGGTCGCTACAGGATTGGCCAACCTTCGGATGGTTTGCCGCGTTGGCCTTTGCCATCTGCTGCGCGCTGCGGCTTGCGCGGTTCAATGCGCGGATTGATCTTGACGACCAGCCGCATAAATCCGCCGGGTTCCTGACCGGCGTGCCTGCGCCCGTCGGGGCTGGGCTGGCCTTCACGCCGTTTTATCTATGGCAGGAAACAGGCAGCGAATTGTTCCGCGATCCGGTGCTGATGACGCTATGGCTGACGGTGATCGCGATCCTGATGATTTCAAACATGGCGACGCTGAGCTGGGCTTCGCTGCGTCCGCGCCGCGCGATCCGGTTGCCGCTGATTGCATTCACCGGGCTTGCCTTTGCCGCTTTGCTGCTGGAACCGTGGTGGACGATGACGGCGATCAGCGCAGTTTATCTTGTGCTTATGCCTTACAGCCTCGTCAAATACGGGCGGATCAAGCAGCGGCGCCGACAGGAAGCAGCGGCTGGCGCAGCGTCCCCGGACGCCGCGTAGCCACCGCCCGGCGGGCGGAGAGTTTCGGGCGCAGGCTCATTTCCATCGCCGACGCCTGAAGCGCAAAGCCGGCGCGCATCACTTCACCTTCACGCATCAGCTGCGCATAAGCGGCGCGTGCCTTGATCAGGCAGTCGGCGACAACTGCGGTTGCGATCAGTCCGGTGAGCGTGAACAGCACGGTAAGGGCGATGGCAAGCATATTGGTTTCCCCTGATGTCCAGAAGTTCATACTTTGTTCCCCAGCCTTGTTCCCTACCTGTTCCATGCTGTCAAGCGACTTTATGAGCATCGCGGCCCGGTAATATACGAAACGGGTGTTTGAGGGCTGGATTTACGTCCGCTGCCCCGCTAAGGGCCCGCTCGCATTGATGTGGGCATTTGCCCATTGTCGATGCAAATTCACATGGAAGGCGCACATACCGGTGCCGCAGGCGGGATCTCCGCCATCGTGGTTCCAGCCTTCCAGAGGAACAACCGGAAAGGAATTACTTATGGCGGCACCTGTCGTCTCAATGCAGCAATTGATCGAAGCCGGCGCCCACTTCGGCCACCAGACCCACCGCTGGAACCCGCGCATGAAGCCGTATATTTTCGGCGCGCGTAACGGTGTTCACATCATCGATCTGTCGCAGACCGTGCCGCTGTTTGCGCGCGCGCTCGACTTCGTCGAATCGACTGTGCGTTCGGGCGGCAAGGTGCTGTTCGTCGGCACCAAGCGTCAGGCGCAGGAACCGATTGCTGAAGCTGCGCGCATGTCGGGCCAGCATTTCGTCAACCACCGCTGGCTGGGCGGGATGCTCACCAACTGGAAGACGATTTCGGGTTCGATCCGCCGTCTCAAGGCGCTGGAAGAAATGCTTTCGGGCGAAACCAGCGGCTTCACCAAGAAGGAAGTTCTCCAGCTCACCCGTGAGCGTGACAAGCTGGAAGCCTCGCTGGGCGGTATCCGCGACATGGGCGGCATCCCGGACGTCATGTTCGTGATCGACGCCAACAAGGAAGACCTGGCGATCAAGGAAGCCAACGTTCTCGGCATTCCGGTCATCGGCATCCTCGACACCAACGTCGATCCTTCGGGCATCGCTTTCCCGGTTCCGGGTAATGACGATGCCAGCCGCGCAGTGCGTCTGTACTGCCAGGCGATCGGTGAAGCGGCGTTGGCCGGCAAGGGCAAGTTCCAGGCTGACGTGTCGAGCGATTTCGGTGCGATGGCTGAACCCCCGGCCGAAGCCGTCATTGCTGACGCGCCTGCTGCGGAAGAAACCGAAGCCTGATTTTTAGCGCAGGCTTGGCGGGTGTACCGTCAATCCTGCGTCACAATCCCCCTATAGCGCGCCCGGCATTGCCCCCTTTGCGGACGGCAGGGCCGGGCGCCTGACAACACACGAAAAGGATTTTCTCATGGCCGATATTTCCGTCGCCGATGTGAAGAAGCTGCGCGAGCGCACCGGCGCTGGCATGATGGACGCCAAGAAGGCGCTGACCGAAGCGGGCGGCGACATCGAAGCTGCGGTTGACGCGCTGCGCGCCAAGGGCCTCGCCACCGCCCAGAAGAAGTCGAGCCGCACCGCGGCCGAAGGTCTGGTCGGCGTGCAGGTCGAAGGCACCAAGGGCGTTGCCGTCGAGATCAACTCGGAAACCGATTTCGTCGCCAAGAACGACCAGTTCCAGGGCTTCGTGCGCAACGCGACCGCTGTCGCGCTGGCGCAGGGCATCGTGGACGTCGAGGCGCTCAAGGCGGCAGCCTATCCCGAAGGCGGCACCGTTGGCGACAAGCTGACCGAGAACGTCGCCACCATCGGCGAAAACCAGCAGATCCGCCGCATCAAGCTGGTGTCGGTGACGCAGGGCGCGGTTGTTCCTTACATCCACAACGCAGCCGCTGACGGCCTCGGCAAGATTGGCGTGCTGGTCGCGCTGGAATCGGATGCCGATGCCGCGACGCTGAACGCTCTGGGCAAAGACATCGCTCAGCACGCTGCCGCGATGTTCCCGCAGGCGCTGGATGCTGACGGCCTCGACGCTGACGTGATCGAGCGCGAGCGCAAGATCGCCGCCGAAAAGGCTGCCGAAAGCGGCAAGCCGGCTGACGTGCAGGCCAAGATGGTCGAAGGCGCGGTGAAGAAGTTCGCCAAGGAAAACGCGCTCCTCAGCCAGATCTTCGTCAAGGACGGCAAGGCGACTGTGGAAGAGCACATCGCCAAGACCGCCAAGGACGCGGGCAAGTCGATCAAGCTGGTCGATTACGTCCGTTACCAGCTGGGCGAAGGCATCGAGAAGGAAGAAGTCGATTTCGCCGCAGAAGTGGCAGCGACCCTCAAGGGCTGATCCTTCCTGATCATCGGAAAAACGGCGCGGGCCGGGTGGTTTTGACCATCCGGCCCGTTGCTTTTGGGCTGAGCTGCGAGGCCCGCGGCCTGCAAAAGGGGGCGGGATTTTCGCGCATTTTTTCAGAGCGCGTTTATCGGTGCAGCCATGCTTTCGGCCTGCTCGGCCGCGCCTGTTTCCGCAGTGGAGGCCGGGGCTGGCGCCGACCTTCCAGCGCAGCGCGGAGACCGGCAGGCGGATGAACTGCTCGGCTCGCAAGTATTCTGCGTGCCCGCGGATTTGCCACGTTCCGGCTGAAGGATGACGTGCTGGCGGACGAAGATCACCATCGGGTTGCGCCGCGCGGCGTTACCGGTGGGATGCTGCACACGCTTGCCGCAGTCCCGCGCAGGGATTAGCCCGGCCTTTCCCTTTGCGAAATCGCGCGTGGGCCGTTAAGTGCCCCCGCACCCAGATTCAGCCCGGAGCCGAACCTTCCATGTCCCTGCCCACCATCAAACGCGTCCTCCTGAAGCTTTCGGGCGAGGTGCTGATGGGCGGACAGCAGTTCGGGATCGATCCGGAATTCGTCGCCGAACTTGCCAAAGAGGTGAAGGCGGCCAAGGAAACCGGCCTCGAAATCTGCCTTGTGATCGGCGGCGGTAACATCTTCCGCGGCATGGCTGGCGCGGCCAAGGGGATGGACCGCGCGCAGGCCGACTACATGGGCATGCTGGCGACGGTCATGAACGCGCTGGCGATGCAGAATGCGCTGGAACAGTGCGGCGTGCCTACCCGCGTGCAATCCGCGATCGAGATGGACAAGGTGTGCGAGCCGGTGATCCGCCGTCGCGCCGAACGCCATCTGGAAAAGGGCCGCGTGGTGATCTTCGCTGCCGGTGTCGGCGCGCCCTATTTTACCACCGACAGCGGCGCTGCCTTGCGCGCGGCGGAAATGAAGTGCGACGCGCTGCTGAAGGGCACCAGCGTCGACGGTGTCTATGACAGCGATCCCAAGCACAATCCGGCTGCGGTGCGGTTCGATACTGTCACCTATGACCGCGTGCTGGCCGATAATCTCAAGGTGATGGACGCCTCTGCCGTGGCGCTGTGCCGTGATAACAAGATTCCGATCGTGGTCTTCTCGATCCGCGAAAAGGGCAACCTTGCACGCGTGCTGGCGGGCGAGGGCGTTCAGACCATTGTTCAAGATAGCTGACAGATAAAGAGGAACCTGAAGCCATGCCGCAATATGACAAGGCCGATGTCGAGCGCCGGATGAAGGGCGCTGTCGAAGCGTTGAAAAGCGATCTTCAGGGCCTGCGCACGGGCCGCGCCAACACCACTTTGCTCGATCCGGTGGTGGTCGAGGTCTATGGCTCGATGATGCCGCTGTCGCAGGTCGCCACCGTTTCCGCGCCCGAACCGCGGATGCTGAGCGTTCAGGTATGGGACCGGTCAAACATGACGGCCGTGGAAAAGGGCATTGCCCATGCCAACCTCGGCCTCAATCCGATTGTCGACGGCCAGACGTTGCGCCTGCCGATCCCGGACCTCACGCAGGAGCGCCGCAAGGATTTGGCCAAGCTGGCGGGGCAATATGCGGAAAAGGCCAAGATCGCGATTCGCAATGTGCGCCGCGACGCGATGGAAAGCCTCAAGACCGACGAGAAGAAGAAGGAAATCTCCGAGGACGATCGCAAGCGGTCCGAGGAGCAGGTCCAGAAGCTGACCGATCAATACGTCAAGGAAACCGACGAGGCAGCCGCCAAGAAGGAACAGGAAATCCTGACGCAGTGATTGCGGCAACCGGATCGTTGGGAACAGGCTTGGACCAGTCGCGCGCCAGACATGTCGCCATCATCATGGATGGCAATGGCCGCTGGGCCAAGAAGCGCGCCTTGCCGCGCGCCGTCGGGCATCAGCGCGGCGTGGAGGCCGTGCGGCGGCTGGTGCGCGCGCTGGAGCCAACGGGGCTGGAATGCCTGACGCTGTATGCTTTTTCGTCCGAAAACTGGAAGCGGCCGGACGAGGAAGTTGATGATCTGATGAACTTGATGCGGCGGTTCATCAAATCGGACCTCCCGGAATTCATCGCCAATAACGTGAAGCTGAAGATCATCGGCGATTGGCAATCGCTGGCGCCCGACATCGTGGCGATGCTGGAAGATGCGCTGGCCCAGACCGCCAATGGCAAGCAGACGCTGGCCGTGGCGCTCAATTATGGCGGCCAGCACGAAATCGCGCGTGCGGCGACCAAGGCAGCGGCTGGCGGCGATATCAGCATCGACACCATCGCCGCCCATCTCGACACGGCTGATCTGCCGCCGCTCGACCTTTTGATCCGAACCAGCGGCGAAGTTCGCCTGTCGAATTTCCTGCTGTGGCAGGCGGCCTATGCGGAAATGCTGTTCGTCGATACGCTTTGGCCCGATTTCGAGCCTGCGCATCTGTCGCGCGCGCTTGAAGATTTTGCCCGGAGGGAGCGGCGTTATGGTGGGCGGTAACACGCGTGTGCGTGATCCCAAGGCGGGCGTCTCGGACCTGCCGGTGCGGTTCGCATCGGCGATTGTCATGCTGGTGCTTGCTGGCGGCGCGCTGTGGCTGGGGGGATGGTTCTGGACCGGCTTTGTGGCGCTGCTGGCGCTGGGCGTGTTGTGGGAATGGAACCGGCTGGTCGGCCGCTTCGGCCTGAAGGCTGCGGCGGAAACAGCGTGGTTCTTTGGCGGTGTCGTCTATATCGGCGGTGCGGCGCTGGGGATGATGGTGGTGCGCAACGGGCGCCAGGTGCTGCCGTTTGATCCTGTGCAGTCGGGCTACGGCCCTTTGGAAGTGCTGGTGGCCTTCATTCTGCCGATCATCGCAGTTGACGTCGGCGCCTATTTCGCGGGCCGCGCGATTGGCGGACCGAAGATCGCGCCGAAAATCAGCCCGGCCAAGACCTGGGCGGGCCTCGGCGGCGGGGCAACGCTGGCCGCGCTGGTGGGGGTGGCGGTCGAGCTCACTGATTTCGGCCCCGCCGCCTTGCCCGGCACAAGCCCGCTGGCGCTGGCGATGGCCGTCATGACAGGGGTGATGATTGCGGTGATCGCACAGACCGGCGATTTCTTCGAAAGCTGGATGAAACGGCGAGCAGGCCTGAAGGATTCCGGGCAGATCATTCCGGGGCACGGCGGCTTGTTTGACCGGCTCGACGGGTTCCTTGCGGTGTTCTTCGTGCTGTTTGTGATTGCCACGATCCCCACTTTGCTGGGATGATGCCGCGATGACCCGCTCGCTTACTCTGCTTGGTGCCACCGGTTCGATCGGTGCTTCGACCCTTGATCTGGTGCGGCGCAATCGTGATGACTGGCAGGTCGAGGCGGTGACCGCGCAATGCAGCGCGGCAGAGCTTGCGGCGCTGGCCATTGAATTCGGTGCGAAGCTCGCCGTCGTCGGTGACGAAGGTTGCCTGCCCGAACTGCGCAATGCGCTCGGCTCCAGCGGCGTCGAAGCCGCGGGTGGGCGGCAGGCACTGATCGAGGCCGCCGCTCGCCCTGTGGATATGACGGTGGCCGCAATTGTCGGCTGCGCGGGGCTTGCTCCGGTCATGGCGGCGGTTGAACGTGGCGGCACCATCGCGCTTGCGAACAAGGAAGCGCTGGTTTCGGCAGGCGAGGTTCTGATGCAGGCCGTGGCGAAGCATGGAGCGACGCTGCTGCCCACCGACAGCGAACACAACGCGATCTTCCAGTGCCTCAGCGCAGGCCGGATCGAGGATGTGGCAAAGATCACGCTCACCGCCAGCGGCGGGCCGCTACGCACCTGGACGCAGGCGCAGCTTGATGCGGCGACCCCGGCCGAGGCTGTGGCCCACCCCAATTGGTCGATGGGCGCCAAGATCAGCGTCGATTCAGCGACGATGATGAACAAGGGCCTCGAATATATCGAAGCCTATCACCTGTTTCCGGTGGGTCTGGAAAAGCTGGGTATCGTGGTTCACCCGCAAAGCGTGATCCATTCGATGGTCGAATTCCGCGACCGGTCTACGCTGGCACAGCTTGGCCCGTCCGATATGCGCGTGCCGATTGCGTCATGCCTTGCTTGGCCGCAGCGGATGGAAACGCCGCTGGCGCCGCTGGATCTGGCGGCAATTGGCGAACTGACCTTCTTCCAGCCGGACGAGGAACGCTTCCCTGCCACCCGTCTGGCGCGTGACGCAATCAGGGCAGGGGGCAGCGCGCCCGCCATTCTCAATGCTGCGAACGAAGTGGCGGTTGCCGCTTTTCTTGCCGGTCAGATCAGGTTCACCCGGATCGCGGCATTGGTGGAAGAAACCCTCAGCCGCAGCAATGACGCGCCGCGCCCGGCAAGCCTTGCCGAAGTGCTCGACGTCGATCAATCCGCAAGGATGCAAGCGCAACGCTTGCTGGAGACCAACGCCCTTGTTTGAATCCCCCCCATTCTGGATGTACATCATCGGTTTCCTGCTGCTGCTTGGCCCGCTGGTTACCGTCCATGAACTTGGCCACCTCTTGGTGGGACGGCTGTTCGGCGTGAAGGCCGATGCTTTCTCGGTCGGGTTTGGCAAGGAACTGGCTGGTTACACGGACCGGCAGGGCACGCGCTGGAAGCTTTCGCTGCTGCCGCTGGGCGGTTATGTCCAGTTCAAGGGTGACATGAACCCCGCCAGCGTTCCCGATCGCGATGCGCCGGTCGAGGAAGGCAGCTTCCAGAATGCTGCCCTATGGAAACGCGCACTGATCGTCGCCGCAGGGCCAGTGACCAATCTGCTCGTCGCGCTGGCGATCTTCTTTGCCTTCAATCTCGCTTTCGGGAAGCCGCTTCCGGTCGCGCCCGAAGAGGTCGGCACCATCGCCGAATTCACCGAGAATTCGCGTGCCGAACAGGCCGGATTTGCCGTGGGTGACCGGATTGTGGCAATCGACGGGGTGGACATGAGCGGCTGGCGGGACATCCAGCAGACCATCATGCTTCAGCCCAATCACCGCTTCGTGATCACGGTGCTGCGCGACGGCGACCGCATCGATCTGCCCGTTACGACCGCTTCGGAACAGCTGACCGATAATTTCGGAAATTCCCAGACTGTCGGCCTGATCGGAATCCGGACGCTGGAGACGGCGGAACGCTATGCTTCGCTGACCGTGGGTGAGGCTGCGGGCATGGCGGTGCAGCAATGCCTTGATACTGCACGCATGATGGTCGCCGGGATCGCCCAGATCATTCGCGGCGACCGGTCGTTCAGCGAAATGGGCGGCCCGATCAAGATCGCCAAGTTCTCGGGCGAACAGCTTAGTCTGGGTCCGCTCAACTTCATTAGTCTGGCGGCGCTCATCTCGCTTAATTTGGCATTCATCAACTTCTTGCCAATCCCCGCGCTGGATGGCGGACACCTGATGTTCTACCTGGCCGAGGCGATCCGCCGCAAGCCGGTGGGGCCGCAGGCGACCGAGTGGGCTTATCGCACCGGCATTGTGCTGGTGTTGATGTTGATGGCGGTGGTGACGGTGAACGACATAATCTCGCTCCCCATTTTCGGAAGCTGATCAGGCGGTGGAAACGCGTGGCGGCTGAAACGCTCGCGGCTTGATTGCGAAGGGCACATCGGGCAGAGGCGTGCTCGGGGACGGACGGCGCAATGCGGGCGCATGAGATAATCGGGCAGGTAGGCGCATCGCGGCAAAAGCTGGTGGTGCGTACGGTTGAGGACGGGATTTTAGCTGCATGAACCACATGAGCGAGACGGGCACGTTGCCGGTCATTTGCAACCCTGCCGCCCCGCGCCCTGCCGTCCGGCTGGTGAGCCTGCTTGCCTGCGGTTCGATTCTTGCCGGGATGCCGGCGCTGGCGCTGGCCCAGCAGACCGGACCGGCGCCCGCGCCGGCCCGCACACCCCCGCCGGCTCAGGCGCCTGCTGCCGCGCCGCGCGGCGAAGTGATCCGCACGATCACCGTGGTCGGGTCCGAACGGCTCGAACCGACCACCATCCTCAGCTACATCCGCCTGCGGGTTGGTCAGCCATACACTGCCGCTGCTGCGGATGAAGCGATCAAGGACCTCGGCACGACCGAGCTGTTCGCCAATTCCAGCATCCGCAATGACGGTGGCAATGTCGTCATCAGCGTCACGGAAAATCCGGTCATCAACCGCATCGTTCTGGAAGGCAACGAGCGGCTGAAGAACGACAAGATCGTGCCTGAAATCAAACTGGCTCCGCGCCAGATTTTCACCCGGTCGAAGGTCCGTGCCGACGTGGCCCGCATCATTGAGCTGTACAAGCGTCAGGGCCGGTTCGCCGCGAAGGTTGAACCCAAGCTGGTGCAGCTGCCGCAAAACCGCGTCGATATCGTCTTCGAAATCACCGAAGGGCCGAAATCCAAGGTCCGCCAGATCAACATTCTTGGCAACGACAAGTTCTCTGATGGGGAACTGCGCGGCGAAATGGTGACCAAGCAGGCGCGGCTCACCAGCTTCTTCAGCTCCAGCACCAGCTATGACCCGGACCGGCTGGCCTTTGACCAGCAGAAGCTCCGCCAGTTCTATCTCACCAACGGCTATGCCGATTTCCGCGTTGTTTCGGCTGTGGCCGAACTGACGCCTGACCAGCGCGATTTCATCATCACCTACGTTGTCGAGGAAGGGGAGCGTTACAATTTCGGCGAGGTCAAGGTCGACAGCCAGCTGCGCGACTTTGACAGCGATGTGATGAGCACCCAGTTGCCGATGAAGGAAGGCGATTTCTACAACGCGAAGACCGTTGAGGATACCGTCGAACAACTGACCGAGCTGGCTGGCCGTTATGGCTATGCCTTTGCCGACGTGCAGCCGCGGTTCAAGCGCGATCCCGACAGCCGCAAGATGAACGTGACCTTCGTCCTGCGCGAAGCGCCGCGCGTTTATGTCGAGCGGGTGGACATCAACGGCAACACGCTGACACAGGACAAGGTCTTGCGCCGTGAATTCCGTCTGGCTGAAGGTGACGCCTTCAACAGCCTTGCCGTGCAGCGTACTAACGCGCGGATCAATTCGCTGGCCTATTTCCAGGAAAACTTCGAGGTCAAGCAGACCGAAGGCAGCGCGCCTGACCGGATCATTCTCGAGGCCAATATCGAAGAGCGCCCGACTGGCGAACTGCAGTTTTCGGCTGGCTTCTCGTCAATTGAACAATTCATTCTGGCAGGCAGCATCCGCCAGCGTAATTTCCGCGGGCGGGGGCAGACCATCGGCCTGTCGGTCAATTATTCGCAGTTCGCGCGATCGGCACAGGTGAGCTTCTCCGATCCTTACATCTTCGATCGCAACATTTCCGGCGGGATCGATATCTATCGTCGTGATTTCAGCAACTTCAACTTCACCGGCAACGAACGCAATACGACCTTCCAGCAGGCTACCACGGGCTTTTCAATGCGCGCCGGTGTGCCACTGACCGAATACATGTCGCTCGTCGGCAGCTACACGCTCAACTATGATGACGTGACGCTCAATGACCCGCGGCTGTTTTCGGACATTGATGGAGACGGGGCGACCGAGTGCAATCCGCTGCTCGCCGGGCGCTTCCTGTGCGATGTGATCGGCACACGGTTAAGTTCGATCGTGGGTCTCAGCCTCAATTACAATTCACTGAATTCGCGCATTCGTCCGACCAGGGGCAAAACCGTTTCGTTGAGTGCGGAATTCGCAGGGCTGGGCGGTGATGTGCGCTACACCCGGTTCCGCGGCCGCGCGCAGCAGTTCTGGAATATCGGCAATTCGGGATTCATTTTCTCGCTTCTGGCAGAAGGCGGCACGATTATCCCGCTGCGCGAACGGCCCGGCGCCGGCGTGGACGACATCTTCCTCAACGACCGCTTCTTCCTTGGCGAACCGCAGATCCGCGGCTTTGCTATCCGCGGGGTCGGTCCGCGCATCCTGACCCAGCAGTCGGTGCTCGAAGGTGGGCGCCCGGCTGTCGATGCCAATGGGAATATCGTCTTCGTCACCGAACGCCGTCAGGTGCGCGACGACGCGATCGGCGGCCGCAACTACTATCTGGGACGCGCAGAAATCGAAATTCCGCTCGGCACCGGAGCGCGGGAACTCGGCCTCAGGCCATCGATCTGGGCTGATGTCGGCGCGCTGTGGGGCGTGGAGACACCGCTTCTTACCGTGAACCCTGCGGGCGATCCCATCACCAACGAAAATGGCCAGCCGCTTTACCAGATTCCCGGCACCAGCGATGTCACCATCAATCCGACACAGCCCGATGGTTCGCTGAACGTCCGGCTTGTCCAGCCTGGCACCAATATTCGCGAACTGTTCCTCGGCAACTCCGCCAGCCCGCGCGTCACAGCCGGGATCGGGGTCAACTGGAATTCACCCTTCGGACCTTTCCGCATCGACTTCGCCCAGACCATCCGCAAGGTGGAAGGCGATGACGAGCGGCGTTTCACCTTCAATGTAGGAACTCAATTCTGATGACACGTTTTGCCAAGCTTCTTGCGCCCGCTGGCCTGATTCTGGCCGCCACCGCAGCACTGCCCGCCCATGCGCAGGTCGAAGGCCGTATCGCCACCGTCGACATCACGCGTACGATCATCGGCACCACTGCCTTCCAGACTGCTTATGAGCAGGTCAACACCACCTATGCCACGCAGAACGAACTGCGCCGGACCAAGGCGCAGGAGCGTCAGGCCATGCTCGCCAAGTTCGACAAGAACGGCGACAAGCAGGTTGACGAGACCGAGCAGGCGGCGATGCAGAAGTCGCCCGATTTCGCCAAACTCCAGACGATCGATCAGGAAATTCAGGCACTGAACAACCAGATCGATGGCGCCCGCGTGTTCGCGATCGAACAGATCATCAACCAGTTCTCGCCTGCATTGCAGGAAGTGGTTTCCAAGCAGCAGATCAAAGCCGTGATCGATCCGGCGTCGTTGCTGTTCGCGCAGCCCGAGGCCGATGTGACCGCGCAGGTGACCACGTCGCTCAACACCAAGGTGCCCGCTGTCAGTGTGGTGCCGCCCGCAGGCTGGCAGCCGAGCCGCGAAGGCGTTCAGGTCTATCAGGAAATCCAGCAGCGTTTGGCGATGGCAGCGCAAATTGCACAGCAGCAGCAGGCCGCACAGGGGCAGCAGGGTGCAGCCGCCCCGGCTGGCCGCTGACCGGCATGGAGCTGAAACGATGAGCGACACGGGTAGCGCACCGGCAGAGGTGCTGGATTACGATATCGTCAAGATCCTCAAGGCCTTGCCGCATCGCTACCCGCTGTTGCTGGTCGATCGGGTGCGATCGATCACGCTGGGTGAGCGGATCCACGCGGTCAAGGCCGTGAGCATGAACGAGCAGTTTTTCCAGGGCCATTTCCCGGGCGCTCCGATCATGCCCGGTGTCCTCCAGATCGAGGCGCTGGCACAGGCCGCCGGTATCCTGGGGATCGAAACGATGGAACTGGCGGGCACCGGCAAGCTGGTGATCTTCATGGGTATCGAGAACGCCAAATTCCGCGCGCCCGTGACACCCGGTTGCCTGCTCGATCTGCATGTCGAATTCACGCAGAAGCGCAGCCGCGTCTACAAGTTCAAGGGTGTGGCAAGCGTTGAAGGCAAGACCACGTGCGAGGTCGAATTCACCGCGATGATGGTTGATCCGCCAGCCTGACAGCCCGGCAGCGACATCGGCGGTTGCATTCTGGAAAGCTACCCCTTAAGGCGCGCGCTTCCAATTCATAGCTGTGCCGGTCGGTACCGGTGCCACGCTGCAAAGGACACACGTCATGAAGGCCGAAGGTCACCCCGAATACCACCTGATCACGGTCAAGATGACCGATGGTACCGAATTCCAGACCCGCTCCACCTGGGGCAAGGAAGGCGACACGCTCGCGCTCGATATCGATCCGCTGAGCCACCCTGCCTGGACCGGCGGTCGTCAGCAGGTGCAGGAAGGCGGCCGTGTGGCCCAGTTCAACAAGCGTTTCGGCGGGCTCAGCCTCAAGAAGTAAGCTTTTCAAGCTGCGCGGCTTCGGCCCGCGCGCAAGAGTTCGCGGCCATCTGGCCGTGAGAGGAAGGCGGCCCGACGGGGTCGCCTTTTTCGTTTCAGTTCCGGCGTTTGCGTGATAATCATGGCTGAATGAGCCCATGGTTTTTCCTTGCCGTCGCCATCGCTCTCGAGGTGTTGGGGACCTTTCTGCTGAAGCTGTCGAACGGTTTTGAGAAATGGCACTGGGGTGCGCTGTCGATCGCGTGTTATTCGGCCTGTTTCTGGGTGCTTGCCCCGGCGATGAAGTCGCTGCCGGTTGGCGTGGTTTATGCCATCTGGTCAGGCGTTGGCATCGTGGCTGCAAGCATTATCGGTATTTTCGCTTTTGATGAGCGGATGAACGCCGTGCAATTCGGATTTGTGGCGATGATCCTGATCGGCGCGGTCGGGCTGAACCTCAGTGTGACACATCAATAAGCCCTCGCCTCGGCCCAGAGGCGACGAATCGCTTCGCGTCTTTGGATGCCGATTGGCTTGTGCCTGTTGCTGCGCCGCCGACCGGGCTGAATCCTTCGACATCAAATCAGGCATCGCGTAATAATCTTGCGCTGACCGACGTCATGCGCAGTTTTCGCTTCCCACAAGCAGGCCTTTGTGCAAGAGGCGCGATCCCGTCCACGGCGCACTTGACCGGGCGACTGCCATGCGTAATTCGCGGCCCTGTGCGGGCTTGGCAGCGACCGAAAGGGAGCGTCCGGGCAGGGGCATGTGGCGATCGTAGCTCAGTTGGTTAGAGCGCCGGTTTGTGGTACCGGAGGTCGCGGGTTCGAACCCCGTCGATCGCCCCATCATCCCCCTTTTTCGTGCAGAACGAAGTCCGCGCCGGACAGGGGAGACAACATGACCGCATTCTGGGCCGAGCCCGATTTCGACGCGCACGAACTGGTGCAGCTCGTTCACGACCGGGCAAGCGGGTTGACGGCGATCATTGCGGTGCACTCCACGCACCTTGGCCCGGCCGCGGGCGGCACCCGTTTCTGGCATTATAATGATCCGGCCGCCGCCATGCGCGATTGTCTGCGCCTGTCACGCGGGATGAGCTACAAGAATGCCATGGCTGGCCTGCCGATGGGCGGGGGCAAAGCGGTGATCCTGGCCGATGAACAGCGGATCAAGACGCCCGAAATGCTCGCCGCGTTCGGCGATGCGGTCGAGCGGCTCAACGGGCGCTATGTTACCGCCGAAGACGTCGGCATCACTGAAGCTGACATGGTCGCCGTATCACAGCGCACCGCGCATGTTTCCGGCCTGCCCGTGACGGGTGAGGGCAGTGCAGGCGGCGATCCCGGCCCCTTCACCGCTTATGGCATCTATCTCGGCATCAAGGCCGCTGTGCGCCATAAACTGGGCAAGGGCAGCATGGCGGGCGTGCACGTGGCGGTGCAGGGCACCGGTTCGGTCGGCGGCGGCGTTGCGCGGCTGCTGGCGAAGGATGGGGCGAAGCTGACGCTCGCCGATATCAACGCGGACCGCGCCGCTGCGCTGGCTGCGGAATTGGGCGGCTCGGCTGTCGCTTCGGACCGGATCATGGCTGCACCGTGTGACGTGTTCAGTCCCAATGCGCTGGGCGCGATCCTTGATGATGCAGGCATCGCCTCGCTTGATTGCGCGATCGTTGCGGGCGGTGCCAACAACCAGCTTGCCCGTCCGGAACACGGCGCGGTGCTGGCAGGGCGCGGCATCCTGTATGCGCCCGATTACGTCATTAACGCAGGCGGCATTATTTCGGTAGCGACCGAATATCTCGCCCGCCGCGATGGCCGCAATGGTGACATTGCTGCGGTCGACGCGCTGATCGCGCAAATCCCCGGGCGGCTCGAATCGATCTGGCAGGAAAGCGAAAGCAGCGGCGTGTCGTCCGACGTGGTCGCCGACCGGATGGCGCAGAAGCTCATCGGCCGGGGCTGACCCCGGGATAACCGGATGGCGGCGGGCTGCAAAGCGGGAACAAAACTGCCCGGCTGCCATTTGCGCTCTTGTCGGGATGGGCTGTAAGGCTACAAGCTCGGCTGACCGCGAAAACTATGCACATCTACGCCAATCCCACCCGTTTTCTGAGCCTTGCGAAGTGGCTCATGCCGCTCCTGTTCTGGAGCGGTCTGGTGCTGTCTTTGGGCGCTGTCGCATGGGGCCTGTTCATGGTCCCGCCCGACCGGCTGATGGGCGATACGGTGCGCATCCTGTTCATCCACGTACCTGCTGCATGGCTCGGCATGGGCGGCTGGGCGGGGATCGCGCTTTCCAGCGCCATGCTGTTGATCTGGAAACATCCGCTTGCCGCCTTGTCCGCTCGCGCAATTGCCGTGCCGGGGATGGTGTTTTGTGCGGTGTGCCTCGCCACCGGTTCGATCTGGGGCCGGCCGACGTGGGGCACATGGTGGGAATGGGACGGGCGGCTGACATCGATGCTGGTGCTGCTGTTCCTTTATGCCGGGTACATCGCCCTGACCGAAGCGGCGGAGCGCGAAGGTTCCTCCACCAGGATCGCTGCAATTTTCGGTCTGGTCGGTGCTGTCAATGTGCCGATCATCAACCGTTCCGTGGTGTGGTGGAATTCGCTCCACCAGCCGCCCAGCATCACTGCGGGCAAAAGCGCAATCGAGGCGACGTTCCTCGTCCCGCTGCTTGTCGCCGTTGTCGGCTTTTCCCTGCTGTTCGGCGCGGTTGTGCTGATGCGGATGCGAGCGATGATCGCCGAGCAGCAGGTCGAAGCGCGCCTGCGCCGCCGCGCGCTTGATGATGACGCGCAGGTCGCCGTTGCCCCCTTGGCGGAGCAGGCGTGATGCGTGAACAGTTGAACCAGTGGGATTTCGTGCTGATGGCCTATGGTGTCGGCGGGGTTGCACTGGCATTGCTGATTATCTGGGCATGGCGTTCCATGACCCGCGCCGAAGCCCGGCGTGATGCGGCGCGGCGGCGCTGAACAGGAAAGCTGCGATGAAGGCCAAGCATCAACGTCTGATCCTCGTGATCATTGCGCTTCTGGCGATTGTCGGCGCCGGCCTGCTTGCGGCGTGGACGTTGCGTAATCAGGCGAATTATTTCTACCTGCCCGAACAGATGGCCTCCGATCCGCCGGAGGTGGGTCAGGCGGTGCGGTTGGGCGGAATGGTGCAGGCCGGGTCCATCAAGACCATGCCTGACGGCGTGACGGTCAACTTCATGGTGACCGGCAACACGGCTGACGCGGTTCCGGTGCGTTACAGCGGCATCCTGCCCGATCTGTTCGTCGAAAATTCAGGCGTGGTGGCCGAAGGCAGCCTTGGCCCTGACGGAGTGTTCATGGCGACCAATCTGCTCGCCAAGCATGACGAGAATTACGTGCCCAAGGAGCTTGAAGGCATGGGGACGCAGCAGGCCGCCAAGATGGCCGCCGAAACAACCGTAGGGTTGAAGTAACATCGTGCCACAGATGAGGGCCAAGCAATGATTGCCGAACTCGGATTGGCCGCCCTGTGGCTCGCCGCTGCGCTGGCGGTGCTGCAAATGGTTTCGGGTGCCTTTGCGCTGAAGGCTGCCGATGGTGAGATAAATCCGCTGGCGATCTATGCCCGGCCGGCCGCCGTGGTGCAGGCATTTCTGGCTGTGCTGGCATTCCTGCTGCTGCTGCGCGCCTTTGCCATCACCGACCTTTCGATCAAGCTGGTTGCGGCCAATTCGCATTCGATGAAACCGATGCTTTACAAGCTTACCGGCACTTGGGGGAACCACGAAGGCTCCATGCTGCTGTGGGTCGGTGTGCTGGCGCTGTCGGGCGGGTTGCTGGCGGCTTTTGAAAAGCGTCTACCGGAACGCACCATGGGTGCGACGCTGGCGGTGCAGGGTTTTGTGGCGCTGGGTTTCTATGCCTTTTTGCTGCTGTCCTCCAATCCGTTCGAGCGTCTGCCGGTTCCGGCGGCCGAGGGGACTGGTCTCAACCCGCTGCTTCAGGACATCGGCCTCGCGATCCATCCGCCGACGCTTTATGCAGGCTATGTCGGCTTGTCTGTCGCCTTCAGCCTTGCAATGGGCGCGTTGCTGACGCGGGAGGTGAACCCGTCCTTCGCCCGCGTCATGCGCCCTTGGGTGCTGGGCGCATGGGTGCTGCTGACGCTGGGGATCACGGCGGGATCATACTGGGCCTATTATGAATTGGGCTGGGGCGGCTGGTGGTTCTGGGACCCGGTCGAGAACGCATCGTTGATGCCATGGCTCGCCGCGACGGCGCTGATGCATTCGGTCAGCGTGCTGGCCGCGCGTGATGCGCTGCGGACGTGGACGATCATGCTGGGCGTGCTGGCGTTCTCGATGTCGATGCTGGGGACGTTCCTCGTGCGGTCGGGCGTGCTGACTTCGGTCCATGCCTTCGCAGTCGATCCTGAACGCGGGGCCTTCATCCTCGGGTTGCTTGGCCTGTATATCGGCGGGGCGTTCACGATCTTCGCCCTGCGCGCAGGCGCTGTGGCCGAGGGCAAGCGGTTCGCCATATCCAGCCGCGAAGGCGCGCTGGTGTTCAACAATGTTATGCTGTCAGCGATCCTTGCGATTGTGCTGCTGGGTACGCTCTATCCGCTGCTGACCGAGGCGTTCGATGTGCGCGTTTCGGTTGGCCCGCCCTATTTCAACCCGGCAGGCGCGATCTTCGCGATTCCGATGCTGCTGGTCATGGCGGTCGGCCCGCTGCTGCGCTGGAAAAGCGACAAGCCCGCCCGGCTCCAGTTCGAACTGGCGCTGATTGCCGCGCTGGTGATTGGCACCATCGCGGCGGTCAGCTTCTTCGGCAAATTCCCGCTGCTGCCGCTGCTGGGCCTTGGCCTTGCTGCTGCGCTGGCCGTGGCCGCCTTCCTGCCTTTGCGCGGCCGCAAGATTTCGCGCGTGCCGGTGGCGACATGGGGCATGGTGATCGCCCATTTCGGCGTTGCGGTCTCGCTGTTCGGCATGGCCTGTGAAGGCGCGTTTTCGCAGGAACGCCTTGCCGCTGTCGCGCCCGGTGGGACCGAGCAGGTCGGCGATTTCAAATTCACGCTTGAAAGCGTCACCCCCGTGGCCGGTCCGAACTGGACGGCGATCGAAGCGCGGCTGGCGGTGCGGGAAGACGGCGGTGAGCCGGTGATTCTCATGCCGCAAGCCCGCAATTTCTGGTCGCCGCCGATGGCCACAAGCGAAAGCGCGCTGCTGACCCGCTGGGACGGGCAGCTTTACGCCGTGATCGGCAATCAGGCCGAAGACGGGCGTTGGCAGATCCGGGTGTGGTGGAAGCCGTTTGTGACCTTCATCTGGTATGGCGGAATGCTGATCGGGCTGGGCGGAATTCTTGCGATGGCAGGCCGCGTGAAGGTCGATGTGAAACGGCGCAGCGCCACCGCCAAGGGCGCCCAGCGCCGCGCCGATGTCGAAGCGCTGGGCGCATCTGCGCCGATGCCCGCGGAGTAATCGCTGATGCGTTCGCGTCTCTATCTGTGGGTGCCGCTTGCCCTGTTCGCCTTCTTTGCGGGTGTGGCAGGCTATATGCTCACGCAGGAAAAGGACCAGTTTGTCGAAAGCGCGATGATCGGCCAGCCGCTTCCCGATTTTACGCTGCAACCGGCATACCCGGGTCTGCCGGGCGCGGCCAAGGCAGATTTCAGCGGCAAGCCCAAGCTGCTCAACATCTGGGCAAGCTGGTGCCTGCCTTGCATTGCCGAGGCCCCGCAGCTTGAAGCCCTGAAGGCGCAAGGGGTCGAGATCGTCGGCATCGCGATCCGTGACCGGCCCGAGGATGTCGCCAATTTCCTGGACCGCTATGGCAACCCTTACACCCGGATTGGTGGTGACCCTATCTCCGAAGTGCAGCTGGCGGTCGGATCGTCCGGCGTGCCGGAAACCTTCGTGATCGATAGCAAGGGTGTGATCCGCTACCAGCACATCGGTGATATTCGCCAGAGTGACGTGCCTAAGCTGCTCGCCGAACTGGAGAAGGCACAATGATGCGGGCTTTTGCGGCGCTGATGTGCGCCCTGCTGGCGCTTCCCGCCTTTGCGCAGGACACCATGCCGCCCGCGCCCTACGCCTATAACCAGCTCGCCGACCCGCGGATGGAGGCGGAAGCGTCCGCGCTGATGCATACACTGCGCTGCCTCAAATGCCAGTCGCAGAGCATTGCGGATTCCGATGCGCCAATGGCAGGTGATATGCGCCATCAGGTGCGCAGCCGCATATTGGCGGGCGAGAACCCGGCGGAAATCCGCCGTTGGCTGATCGCACGCTACGGCGATTATGTGAGCTACGAACCCGAAGTCAGCGCGACCACCTGGCCATTGTTTGCGGTGCCGGTGCTGGTGATTTTGGTGGTCGCCGGTGTGCTTCTCCGGCGGCTCGGCAAGCGGCGCAATGATGCAGGAGATGCGGCATGATCGGCGGATGGCTTGCAGTCGGGGCGCTCGCTCTCGCGGCGTTCGCGCTCGCTGTGCTGCTGCTCAGGCTCCCGCGTGAAGGGATGACCTTGTTTGGCGCAGTGTTGGTGTTCGGGCTTGCTGGCTACGCCTGGCAAGGTGCCCCCGGTCAGCCTTCTGCACCCAAAGCGCAGGTGGCCAAGGCCGGTGCGCAGGGCGAGGCCATGGTCGAGGGGCGCGCTGCATTATTCGATCGCACCCTGCCGCCGCCGGCCTATCTGGTCACTTCCGATGCGTTCGCGCGGCAGGGCCAGTTCAGCGATGCTGCGGCGATGCTGCAGAAAGGGCTGAACGAAAATCCGGATGATCTGGAAAGCTGGCTTGCGCTCGGCCTTGCGCTGGTCGGCCACGCCGATGGCTTTGTCACGCCCGCGGCAGTGCAGGCGTTCGGACGGGCGCGGGCAGTCGATCCGGCGCATCCCGGGGCGGAGTATTACCTTGGCATGGCCTACCTTCAGAGCGGAGAGATTGTGGCGGCGCGCAATGTCTGGGCAGGGCTTGCTAAACGCTCTCCGCAGGACGCGCCCTGGCGCGAGGGACTGGACGCGGAAGTCGCGCGGCTCGATGACATGATCGCCCGCGCGCCAATGCTGCAAGGCCGGTAACTCGCACGCTTGGCCAGTGGTCCAATCGGCAGGGGCATTGCAGGCGCCAATCCACGGTGCTAGGCGCGCCGCCTTGCCGGCCTCGACTCTTTCGGGCCCGATGGGCAGTACCGGGGGGATACGGGAAATCCGATTATCATGACCAGCACACCAGCATCCGCAGATTCGCCCGTCGCGCACGGCCATGGCCATAGCGCATCGAAGCTGACGCTGGCGGTCGGAGCGATTGGTGTGGTGTTCGGCGATATCGGTACCAGCCCGCTTTACGCTTTCCGGGAAACCTTCGCCTCGCACCACGGCGCTCCCGGCATTTCGCCTGACGCCGCGCACATCCATGGCGTGCTGAGCCTGGTGTTCTGGTCGATGATGATGGTGGTGACCGTCAAATATGTGTTCACCATCATGCGCGCTGATAACGGCGGTGAAGGTGGTAGCCTTGCGCTGCTGGCGCTGATCAAACGGACGTCCACCAAGGCCGGGTGGACTGCACCGCTGATCCTGCTCGGCGTGTTCGCGACCGCGCTGTTCTATGGTGACAGCATGATCACACCGGCCATCTCGGTGCTTTCCGCGACTGAGGGCCTGCAATACATCGTCCCCGGCTTCAAGCCGTGGATCGTGCCGACAGCGGTTGCGATCCTGTTCGGCTTGTTCGCGATCCAGTCACGCGGGACTGACCGGGTGGGCAAGCTGTTCGGCCCGATCATGCTGACCTATTTTGCAATGCTCGCAACGCTGGGCGTGATGCATCTCTCGGCCAATCCGGCGATCATCCTTGAAACAATCAATCCCCTGAATGCGATGCGTTTCTTTGCGACCGATGGGTTCGTGGCCTTTGTCGCCCTGGGCAGCGTCGTGCTGGCTGTTACAGGGGCAGAGGCGCTGTATGCCGACATGGGCCATTTCGGCAGGAAGCCGATCGGGTTGTCGTGGCTCGGCTTCGTGTTCCCGGCGCTGATGCTCAACTACATGGGACAGGGCGCGCTGATCCTGTCACAAACCTCGCCAGAGGCAGCCGCGGCGCTGATCAAGGATCCGTTCTTCCTGATGATCCCCGATGCCGTGCGGGTGCCGGTGATCATCCTTGCGCTGCTAGCCACGATCATTGCCAGCCAGGCGGTGATTTCGGGCGCGTTCAGCCTGACCCAGCAGGCGGTCCAGCTCGGCTTCATGCCGCGCATGGAGATCCGTCATACCAGCGCGGCCGCAGCGGGGCAGATCTATATCCCGGCGATCAACTGGGGCCTGATGGTGATGGTGATCCTGCTGGTGCTGTTCTTCCAGTCATCCAGCAACCTTGCCGCTGCTTATGGCATCGCGGTGACCGGAGCGATGTTCATCGACACGCTGCTGTTGGCCGCAGTCCTGTTCTCGCTGTGGCGCTGGCCGCTTTGGAAGGCGTTGCCGCTGGTGATTGCCTTCCTGATCGTCGACATCGCCTATTTCGGCGCGAACCTGATCAAGGTGCCGCAGGGCGGGTGGGTGCCGCTGATGATCGGGTTCATCATTTTCACTCTGCTCACCACATGGTCTCGCGGGCGGGAACTGATGCGGGCGAGCATGGCGGAAGGATCGCTGCCGATCGAGATTTTCGCCAAAAGCGCACACGGCAGTTCGACCCGCGTGCCCGGAACATCGGTGTTCATGGCATCGACCAATTCGGGCGTACCTTCCGCGCTGCTCCACAATATCAAACACAACAAGGTGCTGCACGAACGGGTGCTGATCCTCACCGTGCAGGTGCGCGGGATGCCTTACGTCGACGAGGCGGAGCGTTACGAGTGCAAGAACCTTGGCAACGGGTTTTACCGCGTCACGATTTATTGCGGCTTTCTGGAGGAAACCGACGTGCCCAAGCTGCTGAGCGACCTCACGCTGTGCGATGGCGGCTTCGACATGATGCAGACCAGCTTCTTCCTGTCCCGCCAGACGCTGCTGCCTTCGTCGAAGCCCGGCATGGCGATCTGGCGAGAGAAGCTGTTTGCGTGGATGCTGAGGAATGCGGCGAGTGCGATGGCGTTCTTCCGGTTGCCTACCAACCGCGTTGTGGAGCTGGGGAGCCAGGTTGAGATCTAGGCGAATTAGCCCCGGTTTAACGCCGGTTCGCTATCGTCGCCGTGATGCGACACAGGATTGTCCGATTTGTGATGGTGCTGGGATGGACGGCGATATTGCCGCTCGTCGGCTTCTCAATCTTTGGGATACTGACAATCCTGCCGCTGTTCGGCGTTCTGCTTGGCCCCCTGTTTCTGCTTCAATTCATATACGCCGCGGGCGGCGTGCCGGCATTTGTGACGGCGGCAGGTTTTGAATTCGCCTTCGTGCACTGGGGAGCAAAACGCAGCCTTGTGGCCACGACTGCGCTGGGCATAGCGTCATCGATCGGCTGGGCGGCAGCGGCCCTATATCTGCTGGACCTGCGGAGCCCGCTCGGCAGCGGATACGTGGTTTTTGCGCTCGGACTGGCGGCGGCATTTTCAGCAGTGCTGATGCCGATAACCCGCTTCGCGAAGGATCGCCGGCGCTTCGCCTAGCTGCCCGTCGGCGGCTCGTCCTTCAGCACGTCGTCCTTGTCCTCGAAGCTCAGCCCGTGCTTCAGCAGCATCGGAATCTGGCTGAAGGTGAACAGAAAGGTCAGCGGCAGGAACACCCAGATCTTGGCCCACAGCCAGCTTTCGAAGGAGAGCTGCGCACGCAGGACTTCGTTGAGGCCCGCAAGAGCGAGGAAGAACACGCCCCAATTGCGCGACAGTTTGAGCCAGCCGGTTTCGTTCAACCCTTCGAACGCAGCTTCCAGAAGGATGCGCAGCAATCCCTTGCCTGCGAGGAATCCGCCCAGCAGCACCACACCGAAGCAGGCGTAAATAATGGTTGGCTTCAACTGCACAAAGGTCGGGTCGCCGAACAATATCGTCAGGCTGCCGAAGCCGACGATCAATGCGGTCGAAAACCACAGCATGGGCGACACCTTGCCCAGCCTCCACTTGGAAATTGCCAGCGCTGCGACCGCCGCGATCATGAAGGCGCCGGTGCCCGCAATGATCGCGGAAAGCTCGCCCACCGGGTTGGGATCGGCAGGCGACTGCCAGCGGTAAACGCCAAGGAACACCAGCAGCGGGCCATAGTCCACCGCAACGCTGATCCAGCTTGAAGCTGCTTTCTTACCTTCGGTTTCGGTCATCATGCCACCCCGGCAATCACGCGGGCGACCAGATCGGGATCGAAGGGACGCAG